>URXY01000001.1 GCA_900552015.1 uncultured Eubacteriales bacterium
ATCAGTGTGGTCGCCGATGATCTTGACGGAGTTCTTGTTCGCGCCGACGGTACCGTCGCCGCCCAGACCCCAGAACTTGCACTCGATGGTGCCTTCGGCCGCGGTGTTCGGGCAGTTCTTGTCCTCGGGCAGGGAGAGGTTCGTCACGTCGTCGACGATGCCGATGGTGAACTGATGCTTGGGCTCAGCCTTGGCGAGCTCGGAGTAAACGGCGAAGACGGAAGCGGGCGGGGTATCCTTGGAGCCGAGACCGTAGCGGCCGCCGATGACCTCGATGCCGGTCTTGCCGGCGTTGGCCAGCGCGGTGACAACGTCGAGGTACAGAGGCTCACCCTGTGCGCCGGGCTCCTTGGTGCGGTCGAGCACCGCAATCTTCTTGCACGTTGCGGGGATGGCCTCGATCAGGCGGTCAGCCTTGAACGGGCGGTACAGACGGACCTTGATGAGACCGACCTTCTCGCCGTGGGCGTTGAGGTAGTCGATGACTTCCTCGGCCACGTCGCAGATGGAGCCCATCGCGATGATGACGCGGTCAGCGTCGGGCGCACCGTAGTAGTTGAAGAGCTTGTAGTCGGTGCCGAGCTTGGCGTTGATCTTATCCATGTAGGACTCAACGACCTCAGGCAGAGCGTCATAATACTGGTTGCAAGCCTCGCGATGCTGGAAGAACGTATCGCCGTTCTCGTGGGAGCCGCGCATGTGGGGGTGCTCAGGATTCAGAGCGTGCTCGCGGAAGGCCTTGACGGCGTCCATGTCGCACATCTCGGCGAGATCCTTGTAATCCCACACGGCGATCTTCTGGATCTCGTGGGAGGTGCGGAAACCGTCGAAGAAGTTGATGAAGGGCACCTTGCCGGTCAGCGCGGCCAGATGCGCAACGGGGGAGAGGTCCATGACCTCCTGCACGTTGCCCTCGCACAGCATGGCAAAGCCGGTCTGGCGGCAGGCCATGACGTCGGAGTGATCGCCGAAGATGTTCAGCGCGTGGGTGGAAACGGTACGGGCCGAAACGTGGAACACGCACGGGAGCTGCTCGGCTGCGATCTTGTACATATTCGGGATCATCAGCAGCAGGCCCTGAGAGGCCGTGTAGGTGGTGGTCAGCGCGCCGGCGCCGAGGGAGCCGTGCACTGCGCCGGCCGCACCGGCTTCGGACTGCATCTCGACGACCTTGACCTGGTTGCCGAAGATGTTCTTTTGGCCGTTCGCGGCCCACTGGTCGACCAGATCGGCCATCGGGGAGGACGGCGTGATGGGGTAAATGGCTGCGACTTCACTGAAAGCGTAGCTTACGTGAGCTGCAGCATTATTGCCGTCCATGGATTTCATTTTTCTTGCCATAAATGAACCTCCTGTTTATTTCACCGTCAAAAGACGGTCGTTCTGCGTGAATTCGGAAAATTCAACGCTGATACTATAGCACACTTTTTCCGTCATGTAAACGCCCCAGAGAGGGAAAAACATTCATTTTTTTGCAATAACAAGTTCAATTGCTTTCATTTTTTCGGAACTTTTGCAAGCATTTCTTCTTTTTGTGCATCTTGCGCAAAAATGCGAGAAAGGGATTTGCCTGATTCAAAAAATGTGCTATACTGATGCAGAAAAAAGACAGCGCGCGCCGTCGCGCGTGCAAAAAAGGAGGACGAAACGATGGTCACAGCGGTGCGCTCTCTTGGGCTTCAGGGCATCTCGGGCTATGAGGTGACGGTGGAATGCTTTTTGTCCGGCGGGCTTCCTGCGTTCGACATTGTCGGCCTCGGTGACACGGCGGTGAAGGAATCGCGCGAGCGCGTGCGCGCGGCAGTGAAAAACTGCGGCGTGAAGTTCCCCGTTTCCCGCATCACGGTGAACCTTGCCCCGGCGGGCCTCAAGAAAGAGGGCACGCTCTACGATCTGCCGATCCTGCTGGGCATCCTTGCAAGCGCGGGGGAGATCAAGCCTCCCGCGAAGGACGCGGCCTTTGTCGGCGAGCTCTCGCTGACCGGCACGCTTCGCGCGGTGAACGGCGTTTTGCCGATGGCGATGGCCGCGGTGCGCGCGGGCATCAGGACGCTCTATGTCCCCGCAGCGAACGCAGCGGAGGCGACGCTTGCCGACGGCGTGACCGTTTACGGCGTGCCGGACGTCGTATCCCTTGTGGAGCATCTGAAGGGCGAGAAGAAGCTCGCGCCCCAGTCGAGATGGCAGGCGGAGCAGACGAGCGAGACCGGTCCCGACTTTGCTGACGTCATGGGACAGGAGAACGTTAAGCGCGCGCTGGAGATCGCCGCCGCGGGCGGACACAATATCCTGCTCATCGGCTCGCCCGGCGCGGGCAAATCCATGCTGGCGCGGCGGCTTCCGTCGATCCTGCCCGACATGACGCGAAAGGAAGCACTTGAGGCGACCGAGATCTGGTCGGTCGCGGGGCTGACCGACAGCGCGCGCCCGATGCTGCTGCACCGCCCCTTCCGCGCGCCGCACCACACGCTCTCCGCCTCTGCGATGACCGGGGGCGGGCAGACGCCCAAGCCCGGTGAAATTTCGCTCGCGCACCACGGCGTGCTTTTTTTAGATGAGCTCCCCGAATTCCACCGCGACGTGCTCGAGGTGCTGCGCGCGCCCATCGAGGATGGCGAGGTCACCATCACCCGCGCCGCGGGCAGTATCACGCTGCCGAGCCGCTTCATGCTCGTCGGCGCGATGAACCCCTGCCGCTGCGGCTGGTATGGACACCCCTCGGGGCGCTGCCACTGCACCAAGCAGCAGGTGGAAAAATACGTCGAAAAGATCTCCGGCCCGATGCTCGACCGCATGGACTTACACGTCAACGTGCCGAGCGTCGAGTTCGAAGCCATGCGCCGGCGCGAAAAGGCGGAGTCCTCCGCCGACGTCAAAGCGCGCGTGAACGCCGCGCGCGACATCCAGAAGCAGCGCTTTTCCGGCACGAACATCACCTGCAACGCGCAAATGACACCCGCGATGGTGGGCGAATTCTGCACGCTGGACGCCGCGGGCGAAAAGCTCTTAAAAGGCGCGTTCGAGCGCCTTGGCCTCACGGCCCGAAGCCACGATAGATTACTGCGCGTGGCGCGCACGATCGCCGACCTCGACGGCAGCGAGAAGATCGAGGCGCATCATCTGGCCGAGGCCATCCAGTACCGCAACACGGATATTTTACAGGGGTGAATGAGATGAAAAGGTATGACTACATCCAGTTTGGCGCGCTTTCCATTTTGAGCCATATCGCCCAAGGGGCGGCTTTTATCCTGCTGTTCGCGGCGTTCGGCGGCACGGGGACGACCTCGTCCTTTACGTTTGCCACGCCTGTCGGGCTCGCGCTCGGCGTCGTCTATGTGTCGGCGCTTTCTTTCCTGTTCGGCTGGGGCCTGCGGCCGGAGCGGGGCATCGACAAAAATTGCTGCTGGAACGCGGCGATCGTGCTCTATGTGCTGAACCTCGCATCGCTTCTTGTGATGCCTGTCCCGTTCGGCTCGGGGAGCATCCTTGCGATGATCTGGGAGCTGCCGATGGCGCCCGCCATGGTCGGGATCAACGGGGTGAGCGGAGAGGGCACGATGTTCAGCTATGCGCTCTTTGCCCTACTGGCCGCCGTTGAGCCGCTGTGCTTTACACTGGGGCTCACCCGCAAAGGAAAAAAGCCTGCCAAATCCGAAACCAACGAAAATTCAGCCGTATCTTCCGCCGGCGCGGAAACGGCCATGATCAATGAGGAGAACAACACCAATGCATGAAATGATCCTGTGCAAGCTCGGCGAGGTCGTGCTCAAGGGCCTGAACCGCCGCAGCTTCGAAGATAAGCTGATGGCGAACGTTAACCGCCGCGTGGCAAAATGCGGCAATTTCCGTATCTACGCCAAGCAGAGCACCATCTACGTCGAGCCCAAGGACGAAAACTGCGACATTGAAGCGGCCTTTGAGGGCTGCAAGAAGGTCTTCGGCATCATCGCCGTCTCCAAGGCCCTGCCCTGCGAGAAGGACGTGCAGAAGATCATCGGCGCGGCGAAAAATTACCTTGAGTGCGAGATGCGTACGGCCAGGAGCTTCAAGGTCGAGAGCAAGCGCGCTGACAAGACCTTCCCCTTGACGTCGATCCAGATATCCCAGCAGGTCGGCGGCGCGCTGCATCAGGCGTTCCCGACCTGCGAGGTCAACGTCCACGACCCAGAGCTCGTCGTCCACATTGAAATTCGCGACGACTCGGCTTACGTCCACGGCCCGGCTGAGAGCGGCGCGGGCGGTCTGCCAATCGGCATGGGCGGCGTGGCGGTCAGCCTGCTCTCCGGCGGCATCGACTCGCCCGTTTCGTCCTACATGATCGCAAAGCGCGGCGTAAAGCTTGAAATGGTGCACTTTTTCTCCCCGCCCTACACCTCCGACGCGGCGAAGGAGAAGGTGCTCGAGCTTGCCAAGCTCCTTGTCCCCTGGTGCGGGCGGCTCACCGTGCAGGTCGTGCCCTTTACCGAGATCCAGGAGGAAATTCGCCGCAACTGCCCCGAGGAGTTCTTCACGCTCATCATGCGCCGCTTTATGATGCGCATTTCTCAGCGCGTGGCGGAGCAGGTGAAGGCCAAGGCGCTCGTCACGGGCGAAAACCTGGGCCAGGTCGCCTCGCAGACGATGGAGGCGCTGCGCGTGACCGAGGATGTGGTCGACCTGCCCGTTCTGCGCCCGCTCATCGGCATGGATAAGGAGGAGATCGTGCGCCTGTCGCGCAAGATCGGCACGTTCGACACGTCGATCTTACCCTATGAGGACTGCTGCACGGTCTTCACCCCGCGCCATCCGCGCACAAAGCCGAACCTCGACGAGGTGCGCGAGGCCGAGGCTGCGCTCGATATCGAGGGCCTCATCGACCGCGCGATGACGAGCCGAGAGTTCGTGCGCATCAAGTTCTGAAAGGAAGTCTTATTATGGCGGAAAAAACAGTCGAACAGCGCTGCTATGAAGCGCTCAAGGCGCGCGGCGTGACCTTTGCCGCGGCAGAGAGCTGCACCGGCGGCCTCATCGCCAAGCGCATCACGGATGTGCCGGGCGCGTCGCTCGTTTTCATGGGCGGCGTGGTGAGCTATACGAATATCGTTAAGCACCGCGTGCTCGGCGTTCCGGCGGAGATGCTGGAGGAATACGGCGCGGTGTCTGCGCCCGTTGCCCGCGCGATGGCCGAGGGCGCGCGCAAGGCGACGACGGCGGATGTCGCCGTCAGTGTCACGGGCGTTGCAGGCCCGGACCGCGACGAGCGCGGCAACGCCGTCGGCACGGTGTTCATCGGATTTTCCTCTCCTGAGGAGACGATGGCCGAGCGCTTTGACTTCGGCGCAAAGTCCCGCGCGGAAATTCGGGAAGAAGCGGCGGATGAAGCCTTCAAGCTGCTGGAAGAAAAGCTGAAGGAAGCATAAGGGCCGAGAGCCGTGAGAAAGGAGAAAACATGAAAAGAAACACCGGACTGTTGCTTGTTGCACTGTTGGCGGCGCTGATGCTTTTGGTGTCAGGCTGCGGAGAAAAGCAGGAAACGCCGGACGGCGCACCGGACGAACCCCTGATGCAGGAGGAAGACCTGACGATCGAGCCGCAGCCGGACGCGAACTTTACGCTGGAGCTGCCGGATGGTTTCCTGAGCCTTGGGGCGGACTACGAGCCGAACGGGGAAACGCAGGATACGACCTACGACAGCGACGGGATGCTGCCCTATAACTTTGCGCGCCATTACGATGCGGACGCGCAGCTCGTCGTCGGGACGGATTACTACCCCGAAACGGGGAGCGAGGTCATCAGTTACCTGCGCACCGACGCGGTGGGCGTGGGAACGCCGCGCGGTGTCAATGTCGGCGACAGCGAGGAAACGCTGCTGACGGAATATCCGGAGAAGCTCTACTGCATTGAAATTGAGGATACGGAGCTGGACGACCGCTTCATCACCGAGGACGGCTACAGCGAGCCTGCGTATGACTTTGACCGCGCCTATGTCTGGCAGCCGCAGACGCCGCAGGACGACGGAAACTACGATGTCCGCGACATCGTGGTTTACCTGAAGGATGGTACGGTGACCGCGATCACGATGACAAAGCCGTATGAGTTCCGCTTTGCCTACGGCGTGGACCGCGAGGCGGCGCTGCGCCTTGCGGAAGAAAACCGCAGCGCACTGTGCGGGCAGTAAAAAGACAAAACAAAAAGCGGGGGATGCCTTAAGCGTCCCTCGCTTTTTACTGTATTTAATAGGTGCCGGGATCAAAGCTCGAGCGCGAGCTGCGCGTCGTCTGGCGCGGAAACATCCAGCCCGAATTCGCTCGGCAGATAGCGCGGGCAGACGTTTTCGCCCGTCGTGATGACGGACGCGGCAAGGCGCGTGCCGATCTCGCAGGATTCCATCATCGTTTTGCCGTAGGTCTGGCCGATGACGGCCCCGGCAAAGAACGCGTCGCCCGCGCCGGTCGTGTCCTTGACGTCGACCTTCTTCGCGGGGCAGTAGCCCTCTTCGCCGTCAAGGGTCGCGAACACCGCGCCCTGTGCGCCCATCGTGACGACCATGCGGTGGATCTGCGCGCCGCGAATTTTGTCGCGCAGGATGGGGAGCATCTCATCGGGCGAGAGACCGTCATAATTTTCAGAGAACAGGATGCCGGCCTCCTGCTGGTTACAGATGAAGCAGTGCACTGAGCGCAGGAAGTCGCGCCGCTCGATGGCGATGCTCATGTTGGACACGACGGCGTAGACGGGCTTATGGTACTTTTCCGCCAGCGCGAACGTGCGCTTGACGATATCCTTTTCCATGTCGATCTCCAAAAGAATGCTGTCGGCCTGCGAAAAAATTTCGTCACCTTGCTCGTCGAGAATGTCGGCAATGGGGCTCAGGTCGGGCCGCTTGGAGATGGACGCGGTCACATCGCCCGTGTTGTCGAAGATCGCGAGCCATGTGCCCATGCCGTCGGGCGTGGTGCGCATGTAGCGCGTATCGACCTTGTGGCTCCGGAGTTTTTTGACAACGTCTGCGCCCGCGCTCGAGTCATCGACGAGGCTCACAAACGTGGGGCGCAGCTCGACGTTCGCGATATCCTCGACAATGTTGCGGCTCACGCCGCCGTGCACCTGCACGACGCGTCCGGCGTTGCGCCCGCCGGGGATGTAGGAAGAGATGGGATAGCCCTTGATATCGACAAAAACAGCGCCCATCACGACAATGCTCATGGGAAAGCCCTCCTGAAGCTTGAATTTTATTCAGTATACCATATTCGGCGGCGGAAGAAAAGGAAAACGCACAAAAACGCGGAACGGACCGGCCTTTTGGGCCGGTCCGTTCCTGTATGAGAGAGATAGAGAGGGAGAGATCAATCCTTGATGCGGGCCTTGTTGGCCTCTACGTTGCGGATGGCGAAGAGCGTTGCGATCGTGAGCACGGTGCCGATGGTCAGGCACACGATCCAGTTCTGCACGAAGCCCGCGATGACGAAGCACACAAAGCTCAGGCACGCGACCGTGATAGCGTAGGGGAGCTGTGTCGCCACATGGTTGACGAGCTCGACCTGCGCACCGGCGGAGGACATGATGGTCGTATCGGAAATGGGGGAGCAGTGGTCGCCGCACACAGCGCCCGCACAGCAGGCGGAGATGCCGATATAGAGCAGCGCGCTGTCGCCGGGGAAGATGGCCGTGACGATGGGGATGAGGATGCCGAACGTGCCCCAGGACGTGCCGGAGGCGAAGGCCAGCACGCACGCGACGAGGAAGATGACCGCCGGGAGCATATTGTAAAGGCCGGTGGAGGCAGCCTCCATCATGTCGTGGACGAAGCCTGCGGCATCGAGCGCGTTGAGCGTGGTCTTGAGGGAGACGGCGAGCGTGAGGATGATGATGGGGGAGATCATCGCCTGAAAGCCCTTGGGGATGCAGCCCATGGCCTCGCGGAAGCCGATGACGCGGCGGGCGACGAGGTAGATGACCGTGACGATGAGGGCGATGATGCCGCCCCAGGGAAGACCGACGAAGGCGTCGGTGTTGCCGAACGAACCGATGAAGTCACCGGCAAAGTCTGTGCAGCCGGAAGCGTCAGCGCCGAAGAAGCCGCCAACGTAGATCATGCCGATGGTGCAGGTGATGATGAGCACGACGACGGGGATGATGAGGTCGATGACGCGGCCCTTGGGATTGGCGTTTTCCTCAGTGCTGCCGGGAGCGGCGGAGAGGTCGCCGGTGCTGCGGGCACGTTCTTCAAAGCCGCGCATCGGGCCGTAGTCGAACTTGAGCAGCGTGAGCGCGATGATGAAGACGAAGGTCAGCATCGAATAGAAGTTATAGGGGATGGCGCGGATGAAAAGCTGGATGCCGGAGATGCCGGTATCGAGATCCTGTGCCGTGGAGGACACGGCGGCGGCCCAGGAGGAGATCGGCGCGATCATGCAAACGGGTGCGGCGGTGGCGTCGATGAGGTAGGCGAGCTTGGGACGCGAGATCTGGTGGCGGTCAGTGACGGGACGCATGACCGAGCCGACGGTCAGGCAGTTGAAGTAGTCGTCGATGAAGATGAGGATACCGAGGATGAAGGTGGCGAGCGCCGCGCCCACGCGGGTGTGGATGTTGCGCTCTGCCCAGCGGCCGAAGGCGGCGCTGCCGCCGGCAAGGTTGACGAGCGCTACGATGATGCCGAGCAGCACGAGGAAGAGGAAGATGCCCGCGTTGTCGGAAATAGCGGCGATGATACCGTCGTTGACGATCATATCGAGCGTTGCGACGGGGGCAAAATCACAGGCGAACAGCGCGCCGATGACCACGCCGATGAAAAGAGACGAATATGCCTCCTTGGTGATCAGCGCCAGCGTGATAGCGATGATTGGGGGCACGAGTGCCCAGAAGGTCCCTACGAAGTTCATGATGTTTCTCCTTTCCTGTGTTTGCACACAGAGCAAAAAAATTAAGCCATGATCTCCATCATGACTTAACACAAAACATCGAGAACGCCGTACACACATTGGACATCCTGATCGCGTCGATCATGACAGCACTCCGTCCTTTCGGACGACAGTCCGCCGGGTATTTCCCGACGACCCAAGTATCTGCCGGCCAGGGAGCCAACAGACCCTTCGGCGGCGTCCCCTTCCGCACCCCACGGTCTCCTGCCGTTTTGTTGGGGGCTACTCATGTCAGCCGCGCCTCTATCAAGACTTATGAAATTGCTTGCAGTATACA
Organism: uncultured Eubacteriales bacterium; assembly: GCA_900552015.1. Lineage (GTDB taxonomy): Bacteria > Bacillota > Clostridia > Oscillospirales > Oscillospiraceae > Hominicoprocola. Next base: position 9,181 of record URXY01000001.1, read on the forward strand.
CCTTTTCTCGATTCTGTCAAGCAGGAAACGCATTTTTCTGCGCGGATAAGCGGAAAACTATGCAAACATGACGAAATGAAGAAGAAAAGAATGAGTTTTTTGGTGAAAATACAGTCTTCTGTCAGCGGATGCAAAACGCCGCCTCCGCACAGCGGCAGAAGAGCTGCCACCACGTCACGCGCGCAACGCTCTCACCCGCGAGCAGTGGGAGCGAGACAAGAAGCGTACCGTCGGATGAGAAGATGTCGAGCGTGCCGAGCGGCTCACCCGCTTCGATGGGCGCTTCGACGCTTTCCGGCAGTGTGAGCGACTGGGTGAGGCCGCCCGCACAGTTTTTCTCCAAAAGCAGGGCGTTGTCCGGCGACAGAACGCTCTGGACGGTTTTCTGCGTGCCGAGCGTGACGGGGATGGCAGGCAGCGGCGACTCGGGGGTGACGGTGACGAGGGAGTATGACGCAAAGCCGTAGTTCAAAAGCACCTTGGCGTCGGAAAAACGCTTGTCGCTCGTGCTGCCTCCGAGCACGACGGCGATGAGCTCCATGCCGTCCTTCTCCGCCGTCGCGCTGATGCAATATTTGGCGGAGCTCGTCGAGCCGGTCTTGAGGCCCGTCGCGCCGGGGTAGAAACGGATGAGCTTGTTGGTGTTCACGAGCATGGACTGTCCATCGCGCAGCGAGTCCATCCAGATCGTCGTAAAGCGGCGGATGTCAGGGTGGTGCCAAATGAGCTCGCGTGACATGAGCGCGATGTCATAGGCGGAGGTCACGTGGCCGTCTGCGGGAAGTCCCGTGCAGTTGACAAAGTGCGTGTCGTTCATGCCGAGCTCCTTGGCCCGCTCGTTCATGCGCGTGACAAAGGCCTCCTCGCTGCCCGCCAGGTGCTCGCCGAGCGCGACCGCCGCGTCGTTGCCGGAGACGACGCACACGGCCTTGATAAGCTCTTCGACACGCATCTGCTCACCCTCCTTGAGCCAGATCTGGCTGCCGCCCATCGAGGCGGCGTGCGCGGAGCCCGTGACGGTGTCGTCGTACGAGAGCGCGCCAGAGTCGATGGCCTCCATCGTGAGCAGCAGCGTCATCACCTTTGTCACGCTCGCGGGCTCGCGCGGCGTGTGTTCATCCTTGGCAAAGAGCACCGTGCCGGTCTGCTTTTCCATCAGCAGCGCGGAGGGCGCGTCGAGCGTGAGCTCGTCGGCGCGCACAGGTACACACAGCAAAAGTGCGAAGATCAGCACCAGCGGCAAAAATCGTTTCATGGCAAGGCTCCTTTCCTCGGTTGGCAAAAGAATATGAAAGAATCAGCGCCGACATGAATTTTCGCCTTGAAATGACACGAAAGATATGATATACTCCATCCGTTCGCAGGGTTGGTATATCGGTATTACAGCGGCTTCCCAAGCCGTTAAGGCGGGTTCGACTCCCGTACCCTGCTCCAAAAAAAGTCCACGACGAAAGTCGTGGACTTTTTTTGGCCTCGACGCGGCGGAGCGCGTCTCGGCTTGATTCAAATTATTTAACGGCGGAAGTGAATTCCGCCTATAACAATTCTCCGCTGCGCTGCGAATTGACGCGCGACTTCGCGCGCGGAACCCGTGGGACATTAAAAAAGCACAGGGGCAAGTGAATTGCCCCTGTGCAAATGCTTTTGCATAGCAAAAGCATTTTACGGCGCAAACGCGCCGAGGAGACGAAATTCCGATATAGGCTTTCCTATCGGAGGGGATGCAGGCTGTTGCGCGCATAGATCGCCCGCCGATGGCGGGCGATCTCCACACTTGCAGCCTGAGAAAAAATTTTGTCACGCGCACGCCCCAGGGGGGCTTCTCTTGCTGCTCCGCAGCAATTCACCTTCTGTCGCGACAAAATGATTAAAATTGTTTGCTGCCTGCGGGCAGCAAAGTCTGCGATGCTGAGTGTCGAAGAAGTTGGAGCGCCGATCGGTAGTGCGAGGCGCTGTTGCCGCTTTGCGGCAAGGTGCGGTGGGGAAGGTCCGAGATCGCTGTGCGTCGGAAAATGTTGGCGGTGAGCGGGCGCTTGCTTTTTTTGCGCCGCGCCCCTATAATGGACACAATTGCGACAGGACAGAGAAAGGACGATCGATCATATGAAGAAGGTGGCGCTCATCACGGGCTCGTCCCGCGGCATCGGCCGCGCGGCGGCCTATCAGCTCGCGCATGACGGCTGCGCCGTATGCGTGAATTATTATGAGAGAAAGGACAAGGCCGACGAGCTCGTTTCACTGCTGCGCAGCGAGGGCTGCGAGGCCATCGCCGTACAGGCGGACGTGTCAAAGCGCGACGAGGTGAACGCCATGGTCGCGCAGTGCGAGCGCGAGCTCGGGCCGGTCACACTGCTCGTGAACAACGCAGGCGTTGCGGGGCAGGCGCTCTTTCAGGACGTGACGGACGAGATGTGGGACCGCTATTTCAGCGTGAACCTCTGCGGCGCGCGCAACACCATTCAGGCGGTGCTGCCGTATATGCTGCATGAAAAGAGCGGCTGCATCATCAACATCTCCTCCATCTGGGGCCAGCATGGCGCATCGTGCGAGGTGACGTATTCCTGCACGAAGCACGCGCTCATCGGCCTCACGCGCTCGCTCGCGATGGAGCTCGCGCCGAGCGGTATCCGCGTCAACTGCGTCGCCCCCGGCGTCATCGAGACCGACATGGTCAAGGTGCTGGGTGAGGAGACGCTCAAGGACCTTGCCGAGCAAACGCCGCTCGGCCGTCTCGGCAAGCCCGAGGACATCGCTGCGGCGGTGTCATATCTTGCGTCCGATAAGGCGTCGTTCATCACAGGGCAGGTGCTCGCGGTGGATGGAGCGTTCGTGCTCTAAGGTGCTTTACCGCCCCGTGCTGCCGAAGCCGCCCTCGCCGCGCACGGTTTCGGGGAGCGAGTCTGTCTCTTCGAACTCCATGGGGAGAAAGGGCAGCAGCACGAGCTGGGCGATACGGTCGCCGTGGTTGACGGTGCGCTCCTGAGTGCCGTCGTTGTGCAGGGCGATGAAGCACTCGCCGCGGTAGTCGCTGTCGACCACGCCGACGCAGTTCGCGGGGCGCAGGTCCTGCTTGCTGGCAAGGCCGCTGCGGGCAAAGACCGCGCCGAACGTGCCCTCGGGCAGGGCGAAGGCGAGGCCCGTGCCGATCTTGACGGTGTGGTGCGGTGGGATGACGACGGTGCCGTCGCTGTCGAGGCAGGCGCACAGGTCGTAACCGGCGGCGAAAGCGGAGCCGCGCGTGGGAAGGACCGCGTTTTCGCGCAGCTTTTTGATCTGGACCATGGACATAGGGGTTCCTCCTTTTGATTTCTGCGGCTATTATACGGGCTGCGGAGGAGAAAAGCAAGCGCGTTACAAAGGCGTAAAAAGGCGGGATATGGCAGAAGAAAAAGAATTTTCCCTTGCCAAACGCGCCTTCTTCTGCTATTATACTATGATGTAGTGTTTCCGCTCGCGAAGGGCGCTTACAAAACGATAACCTTTTTGGAGGCTCGGATAGATGGCAAAAAACAACAAGCATACAGAGCGCATGGCCAAGAGTGACCGCAATGTCAACCGTGCGATGATCCTGCTGATGGTCGGCCTGATCGCCGAATTTTACCTGCTGATGGTGAACAATTACTTCGTCAAGGGCGCTGTGGGACAGGTCCTGACGATGATGACTGTTTTGAAGGTCCTCGGCATCGCCGGAGCGGCGCTGTTCGGCGCGGGACTCGTGCTGTGGCTCATGCGGAAGAAATGGACGCGCTTCGCGCCCGCCGCGCCGTGGCTTTTGAGCATTGGCTTCTTTTTTGCCGTGTCGTCTCAGTTGATGCTCAAAATTTACCCGCAGGGCACGACCGTGATGTGCGTGCTCGTGCCGGTGGCGATGCTGCTGGGCATCGTGTTCCTGCTCTACCCGCGCGAGTTCTCACTTCAGGCGCTTGCGCTGACGGCGGCGATGATGGCGATGTACCTCATCCATCGCGGCGGCGGGAGCGACACGTGGCGCGGCCTTGTGATCGGATGCAGCGTGTTCGCGGCGCTCGTCATCGCGGCGCTTGCCGTTGCCGTTTCCAAGGCGGGCAAGAACGGAGGAAAGCTTGAAAAGCTCGGCGACCTTCGCATCGTGTCGGTCGACGGCAACTACAAGCTCATCTATGCGGTGCTCGCTGTGTGCGTCGCGGCCATCGTGATCGCACTGTTTGCGACCGGCATCGCCTACTACGGGCTGTGGATCCTCGCGGTCGGCACCTTCCTCCTCGCGGTGTACTACACCGTCAAAATGATGTAAAAGAGATCAAAAGAAAGGCGAGTCCTGATGGACTCGCCTTTCTTTTGAAGTTTTATATGTCTCTTCGTCCTTCCAGCGCCCGCATCAGGGTGGCGTCGTCGGCGAATTCGAGGTGGCCGCCGACGGGGATGCCGTAGGCAAGGCGCGTGACGCGCACGCCGAAGGGACGCAGGAGCCGGGCCAGGTACATCGCCGTCGCCTCGCCCTCGGTGTCGGGATTCGTCGCCATGATGACCTCTTCGATGTTCCCCTGTGCCACGCGGTCTAAAAGCGACTTGATCTCGAGGTCGTCCGGCCCCACATGGTTCATCGGCGAGATGACGCCGTGCAGCACGTGGTAGCGGCCGTTGTATTCGCGCGCGCGCTCGATGGCGACGACGTCGCGCGGGTCGGCGACGACGCAGATGACATGTTCATCACGCTTCGGCGACGAGCAGATAGGGCAGAGGCCGCCGTCCGTCAGATTGCGGCAGACGGGGCAGAACGTGACGGTGCGCTTGGCGTCGACGATGGCATCGGCAAAGGCCTTGGCCTCCTCTTCGGGCAGGCTCAGCACGAAAAACGCGAGCCGCTGTGCGCTCTTGCTGCCGATGCCGGGCAGGCGCGCAAACTGCTCGACGAGCTTTTCGAGCGCCGCGGGAAAGTATTCCATGGACTTACCCTCTCAGCTCTTTGATCTTGGCGGGGATGTCCGCGGCCTTGTAGACGGCGGAGCCCGCGACGAGCACGTTTGCGCCCGCCTCGATGCAGGTCTTACACGTCACAGCGTCAACGCCGCCGTCGACCTCGAGCTCGCAGTCAAGGTTCCGCTCGTCGATGTAGCGGCGGATGGCGGCGACCTTGGGCATCATGTCGGCCATGAACTTCTGTCCGCCAAAGCCGGGCTCGACGGTCATCACGAGCACGATGTCGCACTTGTCAAGAAACGGCAGCACGGCCTCAGCGCGGGTGTTGGGCTTCAAGACGACGCCGGCTTTTTTGCCCTTGGCGTGGATCTTGTCGAGCGCGAGGTGGATCTTCTCCGGCGTGTCGGCCTCGACATGGCAGGTGACGAGGTCTGCGCCCGCGTCGCAGAACTGATCGACATAGCGCTCGGGCTGCACGATCATCAGGTGCACATCGATGGGCAGCGCCGTGCGCTTGCGGATGGACTGGAGCACAGGGATGCCGATGCTGATATTGGGGACGAAGCAGCCGTCCATCACGTCAAAGTGGACGTAGTCGGCGGTGGCAATGGCCTCGACGCCGGCACCGAGCTCGGCAAAGTCGGCGGAGAGGATGGACGGTGCGATCTTGACGGACATGATAAGAATCCTCCTGCGAAAATTTTCTTATTCTTTATTGTAGCAAAGCGCAGGAACAAAAGCAATGCAAAAAAATGTAAAAGACACTTGACATTTTGCTTGCGTGGTGCTATCCTCACAGATGTAAAGCGAGCTTGACTCTGGAAAATGGAGAGAAGCGATGAAAAACCACATTGAAGAGAGAAGAAAGGCGCGCGGCATGACGCAGCAGCAGTTGGCGGCGGAACTCGGCGTCTCGCGCCAGACGATCATTTCGCTCGAGAACGGAAAGTATAACCCGTCCATCCTGCTGGCGCACAGCATCGCGCGGCTTTTCGGCGAGAAGATCGAGGACATTTTCATTTTTGAGGAGGAAGAGGTATGAGTTCGAAGTTCGTGAGGGGTATGAATTTACAGGAGCAGAGAAAGTGCGGCATTCTGATGATCGCCATCGGCCTTGTGATGTTCGCCGTCGGGCTTCTGCTCGGCGATGAACACATGGGCGATTTTTATAACGGTCTTGGCTGCGGCATCTTCGCCTGCGGCGCGGTGCGGCTGCTGCGCGTGCACCGCCTGAGCCGCGACCCGGAAAAGGCCGCGGATTATGACGCGATGCTTAAGGATGAGCGCACGGTGTATGTTGCGAATAAAGCGCGCAGCGTGACGTTTTTCATCTGCGTCTATGCCCAGCTCGCGGCGGGACTGCTGGCGCTGCTGGTGTTCCGGCAGCCTGTCATCGGGCAGGTGTTGTGTCTTGTGACCTGCGCGCAGTCGCTTATTTTTTGTGGGACTTATTGGTACTACAACAAGAAATACTAAAGGCAGCGCCGGTGGCGCTGCACGGGTAAGGGGGCCATTCTCTCGCGTGAGAGAATGGCCCCCTTACACCCCCCAAGAGAACGGCAGGGGCGTTTCGATCTCGCCCCTGCATCCCTAACGACCAAAAGGGAGGGGCCTTGCCCCTCCTTTTTGGATTATCCACCCTGTGGCGCTTCCGGCAAGCACTGCGCCTATCTTGCCTTATCCCGCATCGGGTGTGCCTGCGGGCGCGGCATTGCTTCGCTCGCCGCACATCAATAAAACGACCGCTTACGCGGTCGTTTTATTTTAATTCCTGTTCCAGGTCGTGGAAGTATTCGGGACAGAAGAATTCGTCAACGGTGATGTTCAGACCGTCACAGAGTTTTTTGATCGTCGCAACGGTGGTTGTATGATTCCGACCGCTTATAATATTGTTGAGCGTGGATTGCGTAATACCGCTTAGAATGCTCAGGCGGTTGATCGTGATATTCCGTTCCTCGCACAGCGAAGAAATGCGATGCCGCACGGCTTCACCTACTGTCATTACGATCACCCCGCTTTCTTTTCATAAAGAATAGCGATTTCCTCTTGAAAAGATTAACCCTTTTGAGTTAAAATAACCGAAAAGAGTTAAGGAGGGCTTAATAATGACGGACTATCAGAAAATGTATACTACGCTATTTAACGCAGTGACCGATGCACTCGAACAAATGGAATCACAGAACTACGGCGATGCAAGAGCAACCCTTATCGCCGCCCAACAAAAGGCAGAAGAGATCTATATTACAGCAGAGGACTGAACAAGGCGCAGCCTCGAGCGGCGAGCGCAGCAATGCCGCGCCCTGGCAGGCACTTGCAGGAGCGATAACATCCGAAGTAGACGGAAATTGCGTAAGGCTGCCGATACGCAGGCAGAGCGGCAGCGGGTAGTAGGAGTAGACCAAATCGTCTTGCAGCAGCACTTGGCAGGCACCCGATTCCGCAGGCTGCGCAGCTCTTCAAGCGCCCGACTGCCGATGCGGGGGTCGAGGGGGGACTCCCCTCGCCTTTCTCTGGGGGATCAAAAGGGGGTATTCTCTTCGGAAAGAGAATACCCCCTTTGCCCGCGCGTAGCTCCATGCAATGGAGCATTTCCTGCAACTCATGCAGGGAAAATTGCAAAGTTGTAAACCTTTTATAAAATAACGGTTGACAGTAGAGCGCCGCCGTGTTATGATTGGCCCAGTTTTTGTGAAAAACAGGGAGGATCACCATGAAAAACATCAAAACAAGAGACCTGATCTACTGCGCACTGTTCGCCGCGCTGACGGCTATCGGCGCGTTCCTGCACTTCCAGCTTTTCCAGGCGACGATCACGCTGCAATTCTTCTTCACGGCGATGGCGGGATTGCTTTTGGGCGCGAAGCTCGGTGCGCTGTCGCAGCTTCTCTACGTGGCGCTCGGCCTTGTCGGCATCCCCATCTTCGCGGCGGGCGGCGGCTTTGGCTATATCTTCAACCCCACCTTCGGCTTCCTGCTGGGCCTCATCCCCACGGCGTGGGTCATCGGCAAGATCGCTGAGAAGGACCGCTCCGTGCCGCGCCTGTTCCTTGCCTGCTTTGCGGGTCTCGCGGTGCTGTATCTTGTGGGTCTTCCCTATATCGCGCTGATCGTCAACGTGTATAACGGCGGCGCGGTGAGCGCGATGAAGCTTGCCACGGCCTACATGCTGCCCTATCTTCCCGGCGACTGCCTGAAGATCGTCGTCAGCGTCATCCTTGCGCCGCGCATCCTGAAGGCCATGGAGCGCAATTCATAAAAAATTCATCGGATTGTTGCAAATGCAACTTCTATAAAGCGCTTGAAGTGTGTTAGACTAACGCCAGTGAAAGGCAAGCAAAACAATTCACAGTTCAAGATAAACTTTATGGAGGTAGCAATTATGAAAAAGTGGCTTTGCAAGGTTTGCGGTTATATCTATGAAGGCCCCGAGGCTCCTGCGGAGTGCCCCGTGTGCCACGCCAAGAGCAACATGTTCGAAGAGGTCAAGGGTGAGCTCAAGCTCGCTGCCGAGCACGAGTTCGGCGTTTACGGCAAGACCGTGAAGAACAACCCCGACATCTCCGAAGAGGACAAGAAGTATATCTTCGACCAGCTGATGGCCAACTTCAACGGCGAGTGCAGCGAGGTCGGTATGTACCTCTGCATGGCGCGCGTCGCCCACCGCGAGGGCTATCCCGAGATCGGCCTGTACTGGGAGAAGGCGGCCTACGAAGAGGCGGAGCACGCCGCGAAGTTCGCCGAGCTCCTCGGCTCCGACCTTGAGCCCAACATGAAGGCGACCACGAAGGACAACCTCAAGTGGCGCGTCGACTGCGAGTTCGGCGCCACGAGCGGCAAGTTCGACCTCGCCCTGTGCGCGAAGAAGAACGGCCTCGACGCCATCCACGATACCGTCCATGAGATGGCCCGCGACGAAGCCCGTCACGGCCGCGCCCTTAAGGGTTTACTTGAAAGATATTTCAAGTAAACCAGGGTTCCCATCAAAGCCCAGCGAAGCGGGTTTGATGGGAGAAGGACGAGCAGCGAAATAACTGAGCTTTGGCATTTATGCCGAAGCGAAGGATATGTAGCTTGTGAGGACGCGCTGAAGCGCTACTTCAAGTAAGCCGAAGGCACTGAAAAATCAAGAGATTTTTAAGGGGAAGCTGAGAGATTGGCTTCCCCCTTTTTTGCGCCGCGGGAGAGCGGGGGAGTGCAACTCTATGTGCAAAACACTTTCTGGGGGAGGCACAAAACCGGCAGATGTGCAACTGTGAAAAGTGCAACCTTGCTGGTATGATACGCCTTTGCGTGTTCGCGAAACAAGATGTTTGAACTTTTGCCAAGCGCCTATCCGATGACATAGCGGAAATCGAGTTGAGATTTTGCCCCCCGGATGATATGATACGGGAAAACCTGTGAATAATAAGAGGAGGGCGAATTCCCTCCTCATCGCGCGGCTCAATGCTGCGGGGATAGAAGAAGAGTCTCGCGCCTATTGAAGCGGCGAAAAGAAAGGATCGGGAGCATGAAAAAAACCAAGATGATGAAACGCTGTGCGCTTGCGCTTTTGCTTGCCGCCCTCGTGCTGAGCGGCTGCGGCAGGAAGGATGAGCCTGACACACCTGACGCACCCGAGCAGGCGGCGCAGACAGTGGAGTACAGCAACATCAGCGACGCATCCTCCAGGGAGCTGCTCGCAAAGCTTTTTGCGGACGCGGGGATCGCGCCGGAGCGGACGGACAAATTCTTTGCCTGCCTTGACCAGTTCAACGGCAGCGTCAAGGCGGAATGGCTGACGGACGGCTTTGAAGAGGCACTTCCCACGGAGACGAAGTACGACCCCTACGAGATGCAGGATATGTGGATGGAAAAACAGGGGGACTTCCCCGGCTACAACTGCCGCATCACGGCGTATGAACTCATGGGAGATCGTATCGCCGCCGGCGAAGATCAGCCGGAAACCAACGGGGAAGACTGGCTTTTCATGGACCTTGAAACGCTCAAGCGCGACCAGGACGTCCTCTGCGGAAAGAGCACGGCGGACTTCTGCGCCCTGTTTGCGCCGGTGGAGGCAGCGGACTCGACAAAGCCCTCCGTGCAGGCCGAGACCCTGCGCAAGGGCTGGGCGGAGCGCGGCATCACCTTCTCAGACGGCGGGTGCAGCATGATCTCCGTCGTCTTCCACGACCGCTTTTCCGACACGGAGAATACGCTCTTCATCGGCCACGTCGGCGTTCTCCTTCCCACCGGGGGCGATGCGCTCTATTTTGTCGAAAAGGTCGCCTTTCAGGAGCCGTACCGCCTGACGAAGTTCGAGAGCCGCGCCGCGCTCAAAAACTACCTCATGGCAAAGTACGACACCGGCTGGGGACAGGATACAACGCCCCCGTTTCTCATGGAAAACGATGTCCTGATGGACGATGCGGCGCGCTGAGCGAAAATCAGACGGCCCGGCGCTGCACCTTTGACCGGTGCGGCGCCGGGCTTTTTTGCGCCCGCGTTTTTTCGGTATGCGCGCGCCGCGCGCTGCATACCCATAGGGGAGAAAAGGGGGACGGGGCATGAGGAAAAAGGGACTGACAGTGTTCATACTGCTCGCGCTGCTGCTCTCAGGCTGCGGGGAAAAGACGCAGAGCCGCGCGGAGGAATGGCAGCAGCGCTACGCGCAGATGCAGAGCTATGAAGCGCTCGTGGAGGTGAGCGTGCCGCGGGAGGACGAGACGCTGCACTACACACTGTCGCTTGAAAAGTCGGACGACAGCGTGCGTGCCGCAGTCATCGAGCCGGAGGAGCTCACGGGCATCGCGGCAACGCTCACGGGCGATGCGCTGACGCTCGAATATGACGGCATGGCGCTCGATGCAGGGACACTCTCGCCGCGCGTCTCGGCGCTCAACTGCGTACCGCTGGTGTTGGATGGCTTTTCGCGCGCGTATCTCGACAGCGTGGGCAGTGAAACACTCGACGGAAAGGACACGCTGCGCGCGGATTTCTCCATGACGCTCGGCGACGAAACGCTCGGCGGGACCGTCTGGTTTACGGACGGCGGCGCACCGGTGTATCTGGAGGCGAGTGAGGACGGAAAAATTATTGCCGCGGCGGAGTTTACGAATTTTGTTTTTGGTGATATACTACCTTCAAGTACACAGAATTAGACTGTTGTAGCTATCCCAAAGCAAGAGAGGGCGGAAGAGACCGTGGAAAGCACGCTCAAACGGACCTGGGCCGAGGTCGATCTCGACGCACTGGCCCATAATTATGAACGTATCCGCCGCCATGTCGGCGAGAAAACAAAGCTGCTCGGCGTCATCAAAGCGGACGCCTACGGCCACGGCGCGGTGCCGGTGGCGAAGGAGCTGGAAGCGCTGGGCGCGAGCTACCTCGCTGTGTCGAACATCGACGAGTGTGAGGAGGTGCGCCGCGGCGGTGTCACGCTGCCGGTGCTGATGCTGGGCTTCACGCCCGCCGACCAGGCCGAGCGCATTCTGGAGCTTGACATGACGCAGGCGGTGCAGAGCCTAGACATCGCCAAGGCGTTTTCCGCCGCGGCAGTGAAGTGTGGCAAGAAAATGAAGGTGCATATCAAGCTCGATACCGGCATGGGCCGGCTCGGCTTTTTATGCGATGAAGAGCATTTTGACGAGAGCCTGCAAGACATTCTGGTGGTGCTCGAGCTGCCGGGACTCGACGTGGAGGGCGTTTTCACACACTTCTGCGTCGCGGACGAGGAGGGTGAGGAAAATGTCGCCTTCACGAGAACGCAGCACGAGCGATTCCTGCGCATGATCGATGCGGCGGAGGCGCGCAGCGGCTTTCATTTCAGGCTGCGCCATTGCTGCAACGCCGGCGGCATCGTGTGCTACCCCGAGTGGGCGGGTGACATGGTGCGCTGCGGCATCATTCTCTACGGTTCGGGAAGCCTTGCCGAGAAAATGGGCATGGAGCCTGTCATGTCGCTCAAAACGCGCGTCGCGACTGTGCGCGATCTCGCGCCCGGCACGTCGGTGAGCTATGGGCGGACATATTTTACCGAGCGGGAGAGCCGCATCGCGGTCCTGCCCATCGGCTACGCCGACGGACTGCACCGCACGCTCTCGAACAGAATGGAAGTGCTCACGCCCTACGGCAGGGCAAAGCAGGTCGGCCGCATCTGCATGGATATGTGCATGATCGATGTGACGGACCTGCCGGAGGTGAAGTCCGGCGACGAGGTGGAGATCTTCGGCAAGAACGTCCTCTGCGCGGAGGACGCGGCGGCGTGCGGCACCATTCCCTATGAACTGCTGTGCGCCGTGAGCAAGCGCGTGCCGCGCCACTATTTTCTGCACGGCAAACGCGTGGACACGGACCTCACGCCCCTGTAGGAGCACGGCGGACGCGCTGCGGGCATAAGATATCCCGGGGGCAGAAACGGGGAAAGTTGTGAGCTCCCGTATAAATTCCGCCCCCGCGTGGGAGAATGACAGTGGCCCCTGACAAAGGCCAGAGGGTACTTCTTCCGCTCGGAGTGTGAATAGCTAAGTGGATATCAATGTGAAACGCGGCGATATTTATTACGCCGATCTTTCGCCCGTGGTCGGAAGCGAGCAGGGCGGCGTGCGCCCGGTGCTCATCGTGCAGAATGACACGGGCAACCGATACAGTCCCACGGTGATCGCGGCTGCCATTACCTCGCAGACGAACAAGGCAAAGCTGCCGACGCATATCGCGCTCTCTGCGCCGGACTACGGTCTGCCGCGCGACAGCGTGGTGCTGCTCGAGCAGATCCGGACGCTCGATAAGCGGCGGCTGCGCGAGCGCATGGGACGCGTGGACGGCGAGCTGATGGAGCGTATCGACGCGGCCATCGCTGTGAGCTTCGGCCTGCAGAACACCCAATTGGTATAGACCTCCCGGCGCGGACCAACATCGTGCGCGCCGGGAAGAAATGAGGATACACAGATGAAAAAAACACCCAACGCCTTTGCCCGCCTTGTGGGATTGCTGCTGGTGAGCGCAACGGTCCTGACGCTGACCGTCGCGGCGACCGGTGGCGCGGGCACGAGCAGCGACCCGCTCGTGACGCTGAGCTACTTAAACGGAAAATTCCTGCCGCAGGTTCTTGCCGACGTGGACAAGAAGACTGCGAGCCGCGAAAAGGACCTTTCGAGCAAGCTCACTGAACAGGTGAAGAACGAGACGAAGGCCTTTGAGCAGAAGTACGGAACGTCCACCGGCAGCTCCGGCAGCACAGCGTCGAGCTTTACGGTCGTCACGCTCAGCAAGGGCCAGACCCTTTCCATGGGCATCGGCTGCGAGGCGATGCTGCGCACGGGCAGCGGTGTGTGCGTGGCATCGAGCGATCCCGGCCTTGTGGATGAAACGGGCGGCGCAGCGATCGCCGGAGGCGAAACGCTGATCAAGAACCACCTTTACATGGCGACGCTGGAGGGGCACGGCGTACAGGCCGGGGCGAACAGCACCAAGCTTCTCGTCCGCGGTAGCTACAGCGTGCAGTGACAACATAATGACGAGCGCCTGCGCATAAAATAGCGCAGGCGCTTTCTTTATCATGCGAGGGGGGAGAGGAATGGACGTCTGGCGCGCACTGCCCGAGGGGCCGCTGTTCCGCTCCGCGCGGCTCGACTGCGCGCTCACGCGCCTTTCCGGTGCGCTCGTCTGCGAGAGGGAGCGTGAGACGCTGCTTGCACTTCCCTATGACGAGGGCGCGCCATTCCCGCTGCCGGAGCTCTTCTGTCTGGCGTGTGTCGACACAGTGCGGGGACGGCGGTGCGTTTTGTACCGGCTGGATGAGAAAAAATGCCCTGTGATGTGGGAAAAATAAAAATTATGTCTACCATCCTGCGAAAAAGTATGGTATACTGGCTCCGACTAACGAAGAGAAAAGAGGTCCTGCACGATGAAATGCCCCTATTGCGGCTATAAAGAGAGCAAGGTCATCGATTCCCGGCCCGCGGAGGAGGGGAGCAGCATCCGCCGTCGGCGCGAATGCCTTTCCTGCGCCAAGCGCTTCACCACCTACGAGACGGTGGAGAGCCTGCCGATGGTCGTTATCAAGAAGGACGGCAGCCGCCAGAGCTTTGACAAGCGCAAGGTCTTGAACGGCATGATCCGTGCGTGCGAGAAGCGCCCCGTTCCCTTTGAGGTGCTCGAGCAGAAGGCGGATGAGATCGAGCAGACCTTACAGAACTCGCTCGAGCGCGAGGTCAGCACCGAGTACATCGGAGAGCTCGTCATGGACAAGCTGCGCGCCGTGGACGAGGTGGCCTATGTGCGCTTTGCCTCGGTCTACCGCCAGTTCAAGGACATCGACACGTTCATGAAGGAGCTCAACAAGCTGCTCGAGAGCAAGTGAGCTACAAAATGTTCTGGATCGAGATATCCTGCATTTCCGACAGCACCAAAAGCTGAGACTTGAGCTCCGCGACACACGCGCGGAACTCGCCCTCGTCCTGCTCAAAGGCGAAGCTGTCCGCGCGGGCGAGTAAGGATTCGACCTCGTTGAGCTCGTCATGCTGCAGGATGATGTGGAAATACGTCGCGTGCGCGTCCCAGCTTTCGTGAAGCGCGGAGAGATCATCGCGCACGCTGTCCCAGTTCTCCGCCTGCGCGGTGTCCTGCAATTTGTCGAGCTCCGCGCACCAGTCTGTAACTAAGCCGTCGGCGACGGCGGCATTTGCGAGCGCCGCGCCGAAGAGCGCGAGCAGCAGGCAGAATGGGATCCAGAAAAATCGCTTCATTTGGCACTGTCCTTTCCGATGCACAGAATTTTGCCCGCGCCGTCGAGCGAGAGCAGAAAAATCTCCGACGGGGCGTGGTAGCCCTGCGCGCGCACGGTTTTGTCGAGCCACGCGGCATCCAGACCCGCGAGCGAGAGGTTTTCGCCCATCACCCGCCCGTCATTGATGAAGATGTGCGGGAGGAAGGTGTCGTCCTTGACGGGCTTTCCCAGCTGTTTAGGCGTTGCGGGCTGCTCGTCGGGATAGAGGAGGACAGAGAGCTGCCCGTCGGTTTCGAGCACCGCGTATTTGACGCTTGTGAGGTCCGTCACGCCCTGAGAGCGGAGTTCCTCGATGAGCTCGTCGAGCGTGAAGCGGTTGTGGCGCATTGCGTCCTGCTGCACCTTGCCATCTAAAATGAGCGCCGTCGGGCTGCCGCAGATCAGCCGCCGCAGGCGGATGGAGCGCACGCTCCCCCACGAGAGCAGCATCGAGAGCAATAAGAGCGTCACGATCGGGATGACGCCGTTTAAAAGCGGGATGCCGAAATCCTGCATCGGCACGGCGGCAAGGTCCGAAATGAGCAGCGTGAGCACGAGCTCGATGGGCTCGAGCTCGCCGATCTGCCGCTTGCCGAGAAGGCGCAGCCCGACCATGATGAGAAAATAGAGCACGATCGTGCGGATAAAAGCAGTAGCCATAGTCATCCTCCCTTTTTGGGAG
This sequence comes from uncultured Eubacteriales bacterium, assembly GCA_900552015.1. Taxonomy (GTDB): domain Bacteria; phylum Bacillota; class Clostridia; order Oscillospirales; family Oscillospiraceae; genus Hominicoprocola. The sequence continues at coordinate 24,504 of URXY01000001.1, forward strand.
TTTGCCCCGCGGAGGGGCGAAATAACCGCTTTCATCCGGAGAAGTCCGGTTTGAAATATATTAAAAAAACGCAGAAGTGAAAGGAGCTATGGAGTTTCTCCATCATAAGCGCCAGCGCCCGCCTTTGGCGGGACGACGAGGTGGGAAGAGGATCGAAATTTCGGCGGATGCTTCCCCGTGCCCGTGGGCGCGCACACAGCCGGCAAACATGCGGGCGACCGCAGAACAAAGGGGCTGTGACCACGGGAAAAGCGACAAATGACTGCGCATTTGTCCTTTTGAAGAAGCGGCTTTGCGCCGTAAAAGGGTATTTTTGCCCATTTTTCAAAAATCATCAAAAGGAGAATGTTATCATATGTGCGGAATCGTTGGATTCATTGGTCAGGAACAGGCGGCCCCCATCCTGCTGGACGGGCTCGCGCATCTGGAATACCGCGGGTATGACTCCGCGGGCGTGGCCGTCATCTCGGCGCAGGGAAAGCTGCAGGTCGAAAAAGCGGTGGGCCGGCTCAAGGTCCTCAGCGAACAGATCCACGGCGGCGCGGACCTCGAGGGCTGCATCGGCCTTGGCCACACCCGCTGGGCGACGCATGGCGCGCCGAATATCGCAAACTCCCACCCCCATGTGAGCGAGAACGGCAAGTTTGCCGTCATCCACAACGGCATCATTGAGAACTACGTCGAGATCAAGGAATTCCTGATCGGGCAGGGCATCACCTTCAAGTCCGAGACCGATACCGAGGTCGTGGCGCAGCTGCTCGAATTCTACTACAACGAGTGCCATGACTTTTTGGAGGCCGTGGGCCGCGTGCTGCGCCGCATCGAGGGCGCTTACGCGCTCGGTATGCTCTGCGCCGACTGCCCCGACCGCATCATCGCCGCGCGCAAGGACGCGCCGCTGCTGCTCGGCTACGGCGAGGGCTGCAACTTCCTCGCCTCCGACGTGACGGCCATCATCAAGCACACGCGCGACGTGGCCTACATGGAAGACGGCGAGGTCGCCGTGCTGACGTGCGAGGGCATCGAGGTCTACGATGCGCTCGAGCAGAAGGTCGAAAAGAAGCACTTTACCATCGACTGGGAGGTCTCCGCCGCGGAAAAGGGCGGCTATCAGCACTTCATGCTCAAGGAGATCATGGAGCAGCCCGAGGCGCTGCGCCGCGCCATCTCCCCGCGCGTGAAGGAGGGGAAGGTCGTCTTTGACGATCTGAAGCTCCCGGTGGAGAAGATGCGCGAATTCACCCGCATCTTCATCGTCGCCTGCGGCTCCTCCTACCATGTCGGTATGCTCGGTAAGTACACGCTCGAGCACCTGCTGCGCCGCAACGTCGAGGTCGTGCTCGCCTCGGAGTTCCGCTACTGCGACCCCATCGTGGACGATAAGTCGCTCGTCATTGTGATCTCCCAGTCGGGCGAAACGCTCGATACCATGGCCGCGCTGCGCGAGGCGAAAAAGCGCGGCGGCTACATCCTCTCCATCGTCAACGTGGTCGGCTCGTCCATCGCGCGTGAGTCGGATGACGTGCTCTACACCTGGGCCGGCCCTGAGATCGCTGTTGCGACGACGAAGGCCTATTCCACGCAGCTCGCGGTGCTCGACATGATTGGTCTTGCGTTTGGCGAGGCGCTCGGCACGGTGAAAAAGGAGGAGTACGACGAGGCGGTCGCAGAGCTTCAGAAGCTGCCGGAGAAGATGGAGCAGTTCCTCGCGAGCGAGAGCTGCGAGGCCATCCCCAAGTACGCTTCCCAGTATTTCAACCACAATTCTGTCTTCTTCATCGGCCGCAACCTCGACTATGCGCTCGGACTTGAGGGCTCGCTCAAGCTCAAGGAGATCAGCTACATCCATTCCGAGGCCTACGCATCGGGCGAGCTCAAGCACGGCACGATCTCTCTCATCGAGGACGGCACGCTCGTCATCGCGCTGGGTACCTACGCGCCGCTTTTTGATAAGGCGATGAGCAACGTGGTCGAGGTCAAGGCGCGCGGCGCGGACGTGCTGGCGCTCACGACCGAGAGCCACCGCGACGAGATGGCGAAGACTGTCGAAAACGTCATCACCATCCCCGATACGGCGCAGATGCTGCTGCCGTCGCTCGGTGTCGTGCCGCTGCAGCTGCTGGCGTATTATATCGCGCTCCAGCGCGGGTGTGATATTGATAAGCCTCGCAATCTTGCGAAATCTGTCACAGTCGAGTGACAGACGCAAAAAGGAAGCCCGAGAGGGCTTCCTTTTGTATTTTCTCTGTGCAGCTCAGGGGAATATTTATCCCGCCAGTGCGGCGTTGACCGCATCGACAGAAAACGCCGTCCACGCAAGGTCGTCCTTTGCGTTCTGCTCGGCGATGAAGGCGTCGAAGTCTTCCTCGCTGACGCTCTCGCCGTTCAGCGTATAGGTGACGCTGCCGCTGCCATCGCTGCTCACGGCGGCAAAATCGTCGTAGACCAGCACGCCGTTTTCGAAGCGGAAGCGGGCGTAGCCGTTGTCGAACGCGCCGTTCGACCAGGCAACGGTGCCGTCTGCCTTGGGGGTCAAAAAGCCGCGGTGGACCACCTGATTGGCATAGACCGCGCCGTCAAAGCAGGTGAGGACGACGTATTCCTCGTCGCCGCTGTAGTCGATGTTCAGCACCAGCTCGTCTGTGCCGTCGCCGTCCAGGTCGAGCAGGGCGAAGCGGGTGATCGTCCAGTCCATGTCCGAGCCGTCGACGCCCTTGGTGGCGTAGACGTCGGGCGCGCGGAAGGAGGCTGTGCTGGCCTCGACGCCGGCGTTGATGAGATTGGCCGTCGCCGTGACGTTACCGGTGAAAAAGTCTTCATAGAGATTGCCCGGCTGCGCGTCGGGCGGAGCGTCGTTAGAGTCATCCGACTGCTGCCCGCAGGCAGTCAGAAGCAAGGCAAGAGTGAGCACGGCCAAAAGCGTGCGCAGAAAATAGCGTTTCATGCAGAGTTCTCCTTTTCGATGTTTACCGCATCAGCTGCGGCAATAGGAATGATAACATGACTTTAGACGCAAGTCGTTACAGAAAAGTTGCAGTTCGGAAACAAAAAGAAACAAAAAAGAGCGCCTGCGCGCCCTTTTCATTAGAATAGAAGTGTGACGCCGTGCGTCAGGAGTGTGATGATCAGGCCCGCGATGACGACGCCGAGGAAGATGACCGGCACGGCGCGCTTTAAGCGCATATCGAGCACGGCGGCGATGAGCGCGCCCGTCCACGCGCCGGTGCCCGGCAGCGGGATGGCGACAAAGAGCAGCAGGCCCCACGTCTGATAGCGGACGACGTCGGCGCTCTTGGACCTTGCGCGCGCTTCGAGCCGCGAGACGAAGCCCTCGAGCTTTGGGATATGTACGCGCACCCACTTGAAAAGCGGACGGACGAATAGAATGATGAACGGCACGGGGATCATGTTGCCGATGAGCGAGGCGAGAAACGCGGCGGGGATGGGCAGTCCCATCGCGACGCCCGCGGGCAGGCCGCCGCGCAGCTCGACAACGGGGAGCATCGAGATGAGCATTGTGAGCAGCGCCTCGCCGAGAGGCGTTTCGTGCAGCCAGAGAGAAACGGTATCCGCCATGAGGCTCCTTTCCTGTGAGAAAAACAGTATGGAAATATTACATAGCAAAAGTATACCGCGGATGGAACGTGTGCGCAAGGGAAGAAAGGTGAAACTTTTATAAAGGATGCACAAAGGCCCCGGACGAGCCGGGGCCTTTGCACGGTGAGTACGCTCAGCGGTTATTGTTGTTCTGCTGGTCCTTGTTCTGCTTCTGCTCATTGGTCTGGTTGGTGTTCTGCTGGTTCTGATCCTTGTTGCTGCGGTTTTTCATGGTTTCTGCGCCTCCTTTCCGCTTGAACTGCCTGCGAGCATAGTGTGGGCGCGGGAAAGCAAAAATATACCAGATATTTTTGCAAAAAGCGCAAAATTCTTGTTGACAAAGCGGCAGGAAGAGAATATACTCTTAACGCAAAACAAAGAAGAGCGGTGCATCTGTTCTCACCCCCAGCAGAGCGAAGGGGTCAATCATGGAAAACAAAGCCTTCGGGCTTTTTTGTGTCATGGTACGGGTGCAGGATGTGCGCCCGTTTTTTGTTTGCGATCTTATCTTTATAAAACGGAGGTGCTTCGGTATTAGCAGCAACGTGCATCAGATCAACGAAGAGATCCGGGACAGCGAGATCCGTCTCATCAGCGCGACCGGCGAGCAGCTCGGCATCATGTCTGCCGCCCAGGCGCAGCACATCGCCGACGAGCAGGGCCTTGATTTGGTCAAGATCTCCCCGCAGGCCACGCCGCCTGTGTGCAAGCTCATGGATTACGGCAAGTTCCGCTTTGAGCAGGCCAAGCGCGAGAAGGAAGCCAGAAAGAACCAGCATGTCGTCGAGATCAAGGAAGTGCGCATGTCCCCCGGTATCGACGTGGGCGATTTTAATACCAAGCTGAAGAACGCCCAGAAATTCATTGCCGACGGCAACCGTGTCAAGGTCTCGGTCCGCTTCCGCGGCCGTGAGATGGCGCATACGGACATCGGCCGCGATCTGCTCGTGCGCTTTGCAGAGGCTGTTGCCGAGGTCGCCAACCTGGATAAAGAGCCCAAGATGGAAGGCCGCAGCATGTCGATCTTCCTTTCCCCGAAGGCGGGAAAGTAACTTTGAGCGCCACAACAAATACGAAAAGGAGAAACTACTATGCCCAAGCTGAAAACCCACAGCGGTTCCAAAAAGAGATTCAACCTGACCAAGACCGGCAAGGTCAAGGCCGCCAAGGCTTTCAAGAGCCACATCCTGACCAAGAAGCCCACCAAGCGTACGCGCCGTCTGCGTCAGGGCGGCTATGCTGACAAGACCACTGCCAGCACGATCCGCAAGATGATCCCCTACAAATAATCAGATAACGATACGCTTTAAGGAGGCTTTACAATATGGCACGTGTTAAAGGCGCGATGATGACGCGCAAGAGAAGAAATAAGACCCTCAAGCTCGCCAAGGGCTACTGGGGCAACAAATCCCGCCACTTCAAGATGGCCAACGAGCAGGTCATGAAGTCCCTGACCTACGCTTACGTCGGCCGCCGCCTGAAGAAGAGAGATTTCCGCTCCCTGTGGATCACCCGTATCTCTGCGGCCTGCAAGCTCAACGGCATGAACTACTCCACGTTCATGCACGGCCTGAAGACCGCCGGCATCGAGATCAACCGCAAGATGCTCAGCGAGATGGCCATCAGCGATCCCGTCGCTTTCACCAAGCTCGTCGAGGTCGCCAAGAACGCCTAATTGGATCAGTAAAAAACGCCGCTGCGTATGCAGCGGCGTTTTTTTATACCCTGCGCCGCCTTTCCTGTGGAAAACGGCACGGGGAAAAGATCATAACGACGGAAAGAGAGAAGAACAGCATGAGAAAAACGCTCAAACGAAACCTTGCCTACGACGACCGCAACCGCCGCTTTTACGTCTCGCTCTACTATGACGACGGGACGGGGAAACGCGTGCGCCGCACGCGGACCTACCGGACCATGCAGCAGGCCGAGCAGGCGCTTGCGGACTACCGCTGCGCCCAGCTCGCAAGCGGGGCGAACGCGCCGGCCTACATGACGCTCGAGGAGTGGCTGCGCTATTGGATGGAGGAGATCGTGACGCCCAACTGCGAGGAAACGACCTGCCACGGGTATGAAAATATCCTCTCGACGCACCTCATCCCCTCACTCGGGGAGGTGGGCGTGCAGGAGCTCACGGCGATGCGCGTGCAGCAGTACTACGGCGAGCTGCGGCGCAAGGGGCTTGCCAACAACACCATCCGCAAGCATCATGTGCTGCTGCACGCGGCGCTCGGCGCAGCGATGCGCCAGGGCGTGGTGACGGGGAACGTGACGAATCTCGTCACACCGCCGGCGCATGAAGCGCCTAAGCACCGCTTTTACGACTCTCAGCAGCTACGCACGCTCTTCCGCGCGAGCGAGGGGACGGAGCTCGAGATCGCGGTGAAGCTCGCGGGGTGTCTTGGACTGCGGCGCAGCGAGATATGCGGCCTGAAATGGCGGCACGTGGACCTTGCGCGCGGCGTTTTGACGGTGTGCGAGGTGCGTACTGCCGTGAGCGGGCGGGCGCTTGAAAAAGCACCGAAGTCCTATGCCTCCGAGCGGCGGCTCGCCTTCTGCGGCAACGAGGAGCTGTGTGCGCTGTTGCGGCGGCTGCACAGTGAGTGGCTGCGGCGGAGAAGAAAGGAACCAAAGTACAACCCCGAAGGCTATATCGCTGTGACCGAAGCGGGTAAGCCCTACCAGCCGGACATTCTGTGCAGGTGTATTGCGCAGTTCGTCGCCGCTCAGGGTTTGCCGCCCATCTCGCTGCACGGGCTGCGGCACAGCTTTGCGAGCCTTGCCAACAGCCAAAACGTGCCGATGTTCAACATTTCAAAGGCCCTGGGCCACAGCTCGACGGCTGTGACGAGCGCGGTGTATATGCACCTGTTCGATGATGCGGTGGCCGATGTTGTCTCGCTCGTGGCGAACGCCATCACGGGTGAGGAGACCCTCACGGGAACAGAAACGGCAGCGCGGGCAGGGATAGAATGAGCGAGAGCAGGGCCTGCACGGCCTTGCCGCGCAGGTAGTACCTGGCGGAAAGACCGCTCTTCCCCAGCGCGCCGAGAGTCTGGCAGTGGACGCTCAGCCCGCCCCAGGCGAGCAGCACCGCGCAGGCGAGAAAGCCTGCGCGCGTGTTCGGCAGGGTCATGACGCCATTTGTCAGCTCGAAAAAGCCGACGAGCAGCGCGCACGGCAGCGAAGAGAGAAGCTGCGCGGGCAGCGCGCGTAGGAAAAGGCACGTGAGTACCTGAAAAATGACGACAAAGGCGCAGACATTCAAAATACCTGCGAGCGCGCCCTGCACCGCGGCGGGAAAGGCCGCGGAAAGCGGTACGTGCTCCCGCTTCGCCGATGAAACAGTGCGGGATGGATGTAGCGGCGGCAGACGGCGCGTGAGCAGCATTCCCGTGAAGAGCGCTGAGGCGACGTGGATGAGATAGAGCGCCGCGCCTGCGCGCGGCGAGGCAAACACCGCCCCGCCGCAGATGCCGAGGAGAAAGCCGGGGCCTGCATTGTTGCAGAAGAGGAGTAGCCGCTCGCCCTCCTCGCGCGGGAGCACACCGCTTTCCGTCAGCTCTGCGGCGGTCCGTGCGCCGACAGGGTAGCCGCCGCAGAGACCCAGTGCCAGCGCGGCCGCGCACGCGCCGGAGAGACCGAACAGCGGGCGCATCAGCGGCGCGAGCAGCGAGGCGAGCACCTCCGATGCGCCGCAGGAGATGAGCAGCGACGAGAGCACGAAGAACGGAAACAGCGAAGGAATGACCGTCTGCGCGCAGAGCACGAGCGCATCGTGCGCGGCCTGCGTCCCCGTATCCGGAAAGAGCAGCAGCGAAAGAAGGCAGAAAAGCGTCGCGGCCATCGCCGCACACACGCGAAATTTCATGTCCGTCACCCCCGCAGAGAGCCTATGCGGAGGAACCGGCGAACTTGCCGCCGCTCGGACAGGCAACATGGCGCGGGAAAGCGCATAAGGTTTTGGCAAAGGGGAGATGACGATGGAACGAAACGAGCGGCCCCGTCACGCCATGACGCGCGCGGCCGAGCTTTTTGACCTGCCGGCGGATATCGTGGCGGGCCTGTGCCATTTGGAGATGATCGGCGACCGCCAGCTCTTTTTGGAGGGCCACGGCGGGATACTGTCCTATGGAACGGAGAGGATCGATATCAACGCCGGACCGCTCATCCTGCGCGTGCATGGCGAAGGTCTGGCGCTTTGCAGCATGACGGACGCGGAGGTGCGCATCTCCGGCAGGATCGACGCGGTGGAATATGTGAGATGAGGGCAAAATGCTGAAAAAAACAGTCAAGCTGCTGCGCGGCAGCGTGCGCGTGCGTGCGCAGAGCGTTTATCCCGAGCGGGTGCTGAACCTGTGCTCGGCGCGGGGTATCGAATTCTGGGACCTCAAATGGCTGAGCGCGTCAGAGCTGTCGTTCTGTCTTTCGCGCAGAGACCTGCGCACGCTGCGGCGGGCGGCGGAGGGCATCGAAGCAGAGCTCTCGGTCGAGAGCACGGCGGGCGCGCCGTTTTTTCTCGCGCGCTTTCGCCGCCGCTACGCGCTGCTTGCAGGCGGGGCGCTGTGCTGTGCGCTGCTGCTCGTGAATTCACTTTTTATCTGGGACTTTGAGGTGACGGGCAACGAGAAAGTACCGACGGAGAGCATCCTGCGCGCGCTGCGCGAACAGGGCGTGCACCGGGGGACCTTCGCCTATTCCTTTAAGTCGCAGGATATCTGCAACCGTGTGCTGCCGGAGCTGAATGACCTCTGCTGGCTCGCTGTCAATGTGCGCGGCTGCAAGGCCTATGTGCAGGTGCGCGAGCGCGTGCGCGCACCCGAGCGGGTAAACGAGAGCGCGCCAACGAATGTTATCGCAAAGCGCGCAGGCCTTGTGACGAAGGTCCGCGCGCTGGACGGAGAGAAGAAGGTCCTGCCCGGCACGAGCGTGCAGGCAGGACAGCTCCTCATCGCGGGCGTGGTGGAGACCGGTGGGACGGAAAAGCCGAGCGTCGCCACGCGCTTTTTGGCCGGCAAGGGCGAGGTGTGGGCACGTACATGGTATGAGCTGAGCGTGCGCATTCCGCTCACCTATGAGCAAAAGACCTACACCGGCGGCGAAAAGCGGCGGTTTTCGCTGCTCTGGGGCGAAAAACGGCTGAAAATTGGCGCAAATGGGAGTAGCATTTGCCATAGCGATCGTGATAAAATAAAGAATCAAACACCATGGTCGCTCTTCGGCCTTGTCTCGCTCCCCATCACGTGGGAGAAGGAGACGTATCTGCCCTACGAAACGATCCTCGTCACGCGCACGCGCGCGGAGGCGGAAAATATCGGGGAGGAAGTGCTCAAAGCACAGCTCGCCGCCCTTCTCGGAAAGGACGGCAGCGTGACGAGCGAGCGCGTCGCCTCCGCCGTGCAGGGCGATACGCTGCTCGTGACGCTCAGCGCGGAATGCGAGGAGCAGATCGGGCGGGAGGTGCCGATCGCGATCGACGAAGGATAGCATCTTTCAGGAGGAAATACAGCATGGAACAGCGCATCAGCATCGAGCGCATGGAGCAGGCGGTCAATTTGTTCGGCTCGTTCGACGAGAACGTGCGCCTGATCGAATCGGAATTCAAAGTCACGGTGTCGAACCGCGAGGGGGAGCTGCGCGTGAACGGCGAGGTCGAGGATACGATGCTCGCCGTGAAGGCGCTCAATGCACTGCTCACGATCTCAAACCGCGGCGAGCCCATCACCGAGCAGAATGTGCGCTACGTGATCTCGCTCGTGCGCGCGGGGCAAGAGGACCGCATCAGCGAGCTGACGCAGGACGTCATCTGCATCAGCTCCAAGGGCCGCCCCATCAAGCCCAAGACCATCGGACAGAAAAAATACATCGAGTCCGTTTTGAAAAACACCATCACCATCGGCGTCGGCCCCGCCGGCACGGGCAAGACCTACCTTGCCGTCGCCGCGGCGGTCGCGGCCTTCCGCGAGCGCAAGGTGAACCGCATCATCTTGACGCGCCCTGCGGTCGAGGCGGGCGAGCGCCTCGGCTTTTTGCCGGGCGACTTGCAGAGCAAGGTCGACCCGTACCTGCGCCCGCTCTATGACGCGCTCTTCGATATGCTCGGCGCGGAGACGTACCAGAAATATTTAGAGCGCGGCAATATCGAGGTCGCGCCGCTCGCCTATATGCGCGGCCGCACGCTGGACGACAGCTTTATCATTTTGGACGAGGCGCAGAACACGTCCTGCGAGCAGATGAAAATGTTCTTAACGCGCATGGGCTTCAACTCGAAAATGGTCATCACCGGCGACGTGACGCAGATCGACCTGCCAGCGGACAAGATGAGCGGCCTGAAGCAGGCCGTGCGCGTGCTGAAGGACGTCGAGGGCATCGGCATCTGCGAGCTGACCGATCAGGACGTGGTGCGCCATGTGATGGTCCAGCGCATCATCAAGGCCTACGCGGACTATGAGGCCGCGCGCAGCGAAAAGAGGAAAAAGTGATGGCAAAGAGACATTATATCCCCATTACGGCGGACGTGCCCGGCGTGAGCGACAGCAAATGCGCCTTCATCCGCAAGGTCATCCGCACGGCGCTCGCCGCCGAGGGCGTCGATTTTCCCTGCGAGATCGACGTGCGGCTGACGAACGATGAGATCATCCACGAGATCAACCGCGAAATGCGCGAGGTCGACCGCGCGACGGATGTTCTGAGCTTCCCAATGTTTGAGCTTTCGCCCGGAGAACTGCCGGGTACGGAGGACGCTGACCCCGGCACGGGTCTCGTGCCGCTCGGCGACATGGTCATCTCGCTCGAGCACGTCGCCGCGCAGGCGAAGGAATACGGCCACTCCAACCGCCGCGAGCTGGCGTACCTCGTGACGCACTCGGTGCTTCACCTTCTGGGCTACGACCATCTGGACGAGGGCCCCATGAAAAAACAAATGCGCGAGCATGAAGAGCGCATCATGACGCTTCTTGCGCTCGAGCGATAAAAAAGTAAAATGGGACAGCCCTGCTGTCCTTACAATAAAACAATGTTCAACGAACAGAGAAAGTTGAGGATCACCTATCATGAACAAAACGAAGACCGCTATGATCACCGTCTGCGGACGGCCGAACGTCGGCAAGTCCAGCCTGACCAACGCCCTTGTGGGCGAGAAGATCGCCATCGTCTCCAACAAGCCCCAGACCACGCGCAACCGCATCTACGGCGTGGTGAACCGCGATGATACGCAGTATGTGCTGCTCGATACGCCGGGCTTCCACAAGGCGCGCAACCGCCTTGGAGACTATATGGTGAAGGTCACGCGCGAATCCATCGCGGACGTGGACGCGGTGCTGCTGCTCGTCGAGCCTGTGCCGCACGTCGGCATCCCCGAAGCGGAGCTCATTGAAAAGATCAAGGCTTCTCATCTGCCGGCGATTTTGTGCATCAACAAGATCGATACCATCGAGCGCAAGGACGACCTGCTCGCCGTCATCGCGGCGTACAGCGAGGCCTATCCCTTCGACGCTATCATCCCTATCTCCGCACGCACGCACGAGGGGCTGGAAGAGCTGATGAGCGAGCTTTCGAAGTACGCCGCCGAAGGTCCCCAGCTCTTCCCCGACGGCATGACGACCGACCAGCCTGACCGTCAGGTCGTTGGCGAGATCGTGCGCGAAAAGTTGCTGCGCAACTTGGATAAAGAAATCCCGCACGGCACGGCCGTTGAGATCACGCGTTTCATCGAGCGCGATGACGAGGTCATCGAGGTCGACGCGACCATCTACTGCGAAAAGGCGAGCCACAAGGGCATCATCATCGGCAAAAACGGCGCGATGCTCAAGAAGATCTCGACCGAGGCGCGACAGGACATCGAGCGCTTCATGGGCACGAAGGTCTACCTCGAGACCTGGGTCAAGGTCAAGGAAAACTGGCGCGACAACATGAACTATATCAGAAGCTTCGGCTACGACGAGCAGTAAGAAAGAAAAACATGTCCGATAAGAAAGAAAAGAAGACCGATGACAGCGGCAATTGTATGATTTTTGGTATGCTGATCGGCATGAGCATCGGCTTTGCACTGGGGCAGCCGCTTTTTAACAACATGGCCGCCGGTATGGCGAGCGGTATGTGCATCGGTATGGCGATCGGCAGCTTCATTGACTGCATCAAAAAGCAGTAATAAATTTTCCCAGCCATAGTTCGTGGAGATACTCTCATGCTAAGCATGAGGTGAGAGAATTGCGAAACGGATATTTCGCGCTGTTTTTGAAAACCGGCGAGCCGATTTTTTATTTACTGGCAGTAAATGATACCCCTTGAGGGGTGAGGGATTTTTCCCCTGCACCGTGCAGGGGATGCGGGAAAGGGGGATATTCTCTTTCTCGAAAGAGAATATCCCCCTTACACCCCCAAGAGCAAGGACGAGGGGAGGACCCCTCGACCCCCGCATTGCCGGTCTGGGACGTGAAGAGCTGCGGCGCTTGCCGAATCAGGTGCCTGCCAAATGATGTATCTAAACGATTTGACTTGCTCCTATCATCCGCTGCCGCTCTGCCCATCTTGTAGAAGTACAGCCTAATTTCCGTCTACTGCCAGTCTCCACAATGCGGCGAGCGCAGCAATGCCGCATTTGGCACGCAGTCTGCCGCCAAGCAAACGTCACTCGCGCCTCACGACAGTAAGGCGCGGTTGCAATCGGTAACGGATAGTAGGGATTCATGGCGAAGCCATGTACACCGCACCCGATTGCGCAGCGTGTGTAGCTCTTCAAGATCGAGACTGCCAATGTAAACGCCTTTCTTTTGGACGGGCACCGCCCGTTTTCTTTCCACGGAAAGAAAATGGGGGGTGCATTAACGCGGCATAAATGCCGCAAAAAGCTTCGCACCTGTGCGAAAAAGGACCGCGCCCCTTTCGGGCGCGCCACAAGGAGACCTCTATGTACCTGCACATCGGCAACAATGTCATGCTGCCAGAAAAGCACATCATCGGCGTCTTTGATCTCGAGATCACGTCGCAATCGAAAAGAACGTCAGAATTTCTCCGCCGGGCGGAGGACGAGAGCCTGGTCATCGACGCCTGCGAGGACATTCCCAAGTCCTTTCTGGTGTGCGACCACCCGTATCACCCGCAATTGGTTTATCTATCCGAGCTTTCGAGCCAAACACTGCAAAAGAGAATGGAGGAGCAGACATGAAGCTTCCTATTGCATTGACGATGCTGGCAAGTCCCTTTTCCATTCCACACGATGAGCGCTGGATACTGCCCATCGAGCTTGGCTTTTTCGCGCTGCTGACGGTGTATTTCACGTGGCAGCTCAAAGCGGAAGAGGGCGACAAGTGGATATTCCGGAGAAAGATGAAGGTGTCGGCGTTCTTTTATCTTGCGTGTGAGATAGTCTGGCAATTTTGCAGCGAATGCGCAGAGATATATGTTGCAATGGTCACGGGTATTTTGTTCCTATACCTAATGAGTCAGGCACTTGTATACGGCTTCTATTGGCTAATTAAGAGAAAGAAGACAACAGCCGCGATGTGAGCGGCTTTCCGATAAGTAATATTGTTCAAGGCGGGGAGAAACGGGCCGGAAAGGGCTCCGACCCGGTTCTTCCTGCCTTACGACGAAAGGAGAACCCAAATGGCAGATAACGAGATCCTTCAATCCACGGCGGTGGATGAAAACAACGACTATAACGCCTCGGAGATACAGGTGCTCGAGGGACTGGAGGCGGTGCGCAAGCGCCCGGGCATGTACATCGGCTCGACGTCGGTGAGCGGCCTGCACCACCTTGTCTATGAAATTGTGGATAACTCCATCGACGAAGCGCTTGCGGGCTACTGCACGGAAATTCAAGTGACGATCAACGAGGGCAACACCATCACCGTTGTGGATAACGGCCGCGGCATTCCAGTCGATATTCAGGCGCAGACGGGCCGTCCCGCGCTTGAGGTCGTCTACACCGTGCTGCACGCGGGCGGAAAGTTCGGCGGCGGAGGCTACAAGGTCTCCGGCGGTCTGCACGGCGTCGGCGCGAGCGTTGTCAACGCGCTGTCTGAATGGCTGACGGTGCAGGTGCACAAGAACGGCAACATCTACGAGATGAAATTCTCCCGCGGCAAGATCACGCAGGAGATGACGATCATCGGCTCCACCGACCACACGGGCACGACCGTTACGTTCAAGCCCGATCCCGAGATGTTCGAAGAGCTCGAATACTCCTACGAAACACTGCACACCCGCATGCGCGAAGAGGCATTTTTGAACGCGGGCCTTCGCATCACGATCGAGGATAAGCGCCTTGAGAGTGAAGAAAAGCCCGAGAGCGAGCGCCGTGACTCGATGTGCTACGAGGGAGGTATCCGCGAATTCGTCACGTGGCTCAACAAGAAGAAGGAGCCGCTGCACAATAACGTCATCTACATGAGCGGCATGAAGGGCGACTCGTTCGCAGAATTGGCGCTCCAGTATGACGACGGCTATCAGGAAAATATCCTCTCGTTCGCCAACAACGTCCACACGCCCGAGGGCGGCATGCACGAGACCGGCTTCAAGGCCGCGCTCACGCGCGTGCTGAACGCCTACGGCATCAAAAACGGCATCATCAAAGAGGGCGATAAGGTCAGCGGCGAGGACTGCCGCGAGGGCCTGACCTGCGTCATCTCCGTGAAGCTCACGAACGCGCAGTTCGAGGGCCAGACAAAGGCAAAGCTCGGCAACAGCGAGATCCGCACACTGGTCGACGGCCTCGTCTCCGACCGGCTGATGCAGTTCCTTGAGGAAAACCCCGTCGTGGCGCGCACGATCTTAGACAAGGCCATGACGGCCAACCGCGCGCGCGAGGCCGCGCGCAAGGCGCGCGAATCGATCCGCCGCAAGAGCGCCCTCGGCGGCGCGGCGATGCCCGACAAGCTGCGCGACTGCAACGAAAATAACCCCGAGCTTACCGAGCTCTACATCGTAGAGGGCGACTCGGCAGGCGGCTCTGCCACCCAGGGACGCGACTCGCGCTTCCAGGCGATCCTGCCGCTGTGGGGCAAAATGCTGAACGTCGAAAAGGTGCGCGCCGACAAAATCTACGGCAACGACAAGCTCCAGCCCGTCATCATCGCGCTCGGCGCCGGCCTTGGCGAGGATTTCGATATCAATAAGCTCCGCTATCACAAGGTCATCATCATGGCGGATGCCGATGTCGATGGCTCGCACATCCGAACGCTGCTGCTGACGTTCTTCTTCCGCTATATGCGCCCGCTCATTGAAAACGGCTATGTTTACGCCGCCGTGCCGCCGCTCTACAAGCTCTCGCGCGGCAAGACGCAGCGCGTTGCCTTCTCGGACGAGGAGCGCGACGCCGTTTCCGCCGAGCTTCGCGGCGACAATCCGAACGCAAAGGTCGATATTTCGCGCTTCAAGGGCCTTGGTGAAATGAACCCGCACGAGCTGTGGGAGACGACCATGGACCCCGAAAAGCGCACGCTCAAGCGCATCACGCTCGAAGACGCGGTGCTCGCGGACGAGACCTTCACCGTGCTCATGGGTGAGAAGGTAGAGCCGCGCAAGGAATTCATCGAACAGAACGCGAAATACGCGGTCAATCTGGACTTTTAAGAGAGGAGGACGAAGAAAATGGCACACAAAAACGTGGATTACAAACCCGAAGATATTCTCTTCCCCAACCAAAAGATCGTGCAGAGCGAGCTTGTGCACGAAATGCAGTCCTCCTACATCGAATACGCGATGTCGGTCATCGTCGGGCGCGCGCTGCCCGACGTGCGCGACGGCTTGAAGCCCGTCCATCGCCGCATCCTGTACGCCATGTATGAAGACGGCCTCACGAGCGACAAGCCCTTCAAAAAGTCGGCGACCTGCGTCGGCGACGTGCTGGGTAGATACCATCCCCACGGCGACGCGTCGGTTTATGACGCGCTCGTGCGTCTCGCGCAGGACTTCTCCATGCGCTATATGCTCGTCGACGGCCACGGCAACTTCGGTTCCATTGATGGCGACCCTCCGGCCGCCTACCGATACACCGAGGCCAGAATGTCGAAGATCGCCAACGAAATGCTGCGCGACATCGATAAGGAGACCGTCGACTGGGACCCGAACTTCGACGAGAGCCGCAAGGAGCCCCGCGTGCTGCCCGCGCGCTTCCCGAACCTGCTGGTCAACGGTTCTTCCGGTATCGCCGTCGGTATGGCGACGAACATCCCGCCGCACAACCTGACCGAGGTCATCAACGCCTGCGTCTGCGTGCTCGACGATCCCGAGGCGACGCTTTATGACCTGATGCAGCACGTCACGGGCCCCGACTTCCCGACCAAGGGCATCATCATGGGCCGCAGCGGCATCCGCGCGGCTTACGCCACGGGCCGCGGTAAGATCATCCTGCGCGCGCGCACGGAATTTGAAGAATTCGGCCGCGACCGCACGCGCATCATCGTCACCGAGCTTCCGTATCAGGTGAACAAGCGGATGCTCATCAAGAACATGGCCGACCAGGTGAACGACAAGCGTTTGGAGGGCATTTCCGACATCCGCGACGAGACCGACCGCACGGGCATGCGCATCGTCATTGAAGTCAAGCATGACGCGAACCCGCAGGTGGTCTTGAACCGCCTGTTCGCGCAGACGCAGCTCCAGACGAGCTTCGCCATCAACATGCTGGCGCTCGTCGACAACCAGAAGCAGCCGAAAATTCTGTCCCTGCGCCATATCATCGACGAGTATCTTGCCTTCCAGGAAGAGCTCATCACGCGCAGAACGCAGTATGACCTCAAAAAGGCGCGCGAGCGCGAGCACCTGTTGCAAGGCCTGCTCATTGCGCAGGACAATATCGACGAAGTCATCCACATCATCCGCACGAGCTACGACGACGCGAAGGAAAAGCTCATGGAACGCTTCAGCCTCTCTGACGTGCAGGCGCAGGCCATTCTCGATATGCGCCTGAAGGCCTTGCAGGGCCTCGACCGCGAGAAGCTCCAGAACGAGTACGACGAACTCGAAAAGAAGATCGCCTATTTTGTCGAGCTCCTTTCGAACGAGACGATGCTCAAGGGCGTCCTCAAGGACGAGCTCATCGAAATTCGCGACAAGTATGGCGATGAGCGCAAGACCGAGATCCAGGAGGTCGAGGACGAGATCGACATCGAAGACCTCATCGAGGAGGAGCAGTGCGTCTTCACCCTGACCCGCAACGGCTACATCAAGCGCACGAGCGCGAGCGAGTACACCGCGCAGAGTAAGGGCGGCATGGGCAAAAAGGGCATCACCACCCGCGACGAGGACACGGTGGTCGACGTCTTCACCGCCTCGACCCATGACTATATCCTCTTCTTTACGGACACCGGCAAGGTGTACCGCAAGAAGGGCTATCAGATCCCCGAGAGCGGCAAGGCTGCCAAGGGCACAAACATCGTCAACATCATCCAGGTGGAGACGGGCGAGCGCGTGCAGGCGATGATCCACTTCCGCGACTTGAATGCCGAGAATCTGTTCCTCACCATGGTGACGCGCAACGGCACGGTGAAGCGTCTGCCGGTCGAAACGCTCAAGAATCTGCGCAACAACGGCATCCGCGCGCTGAACCTCGACGAGGGCGACGAGCTGGTGTCCGTGCGCGAGACGGACGGCGAGCAGAAGATTTTGATCGCCACGCACGACGGTATGGCGGTCGTCTTTGACGAGACCGATGTCCGTGCGATGGGCCGCACGGCGGTCGGCGTGCGCGGCATCAAGCTGCGCGAGGGCGACTACGTCGTCGGCGCCGCCCGCGCCCAGGAGGGCAAGGAAGTCCTGACCATCACCGAAAAGGGCTACGGCAAGAAAACGCCGGTCGAGGAATACCGCATCACGAACCGCGGCGGCCTCGGCATCAAGAACTATATGGTGACCGAAAAGACCGGCGGCATCGTCGGCGTCAAGGTCGTGGACGGCAGCGAGGATCTGCTGCTCGTCACGCGCGCGGGTATTCTCATCCGCACGCCGGTGGAGGCCATCCGCACGACGGGCAGAGCCACGCAGGGCGTGATCGTCATGCGCTTCAAGGAAGAGGGAGATAGCGTGATTTCCATGGCGCTCACAGAGCACGAAGAGAGCGAGGAGGAGTAAGTTCCCCTCGCAAGAAAGCAAAGGGGATATTCTCTCACGCGGGAGAATACCCCCTTTGAAGGCAGCAACGGCGGGCAGTTTTCCTCCCTCAGCGCGCGAAAAGACACGATGTAACATCAAAGTGGCACGATAAAGTGTAGATGTAAACCCTAACTTGCTGGAAAAGCAGACCTCTCTTCGGTAGAATAGAGAAAAAAAGAGGAGGGCATGGCAATGGCGGATATTTTAAAGTCGCTGGGCGACGCAATGGAGCGCCAGCAGCAGCGCAAACACGAGAACAATATGGAGGTGCTGCGCGCCATCAATACCCGGCCGGGGATGGTCGTGCTCGGCGTGATTTTGCTGGGTGCGGCGCTGGCGTTGATCTGGCCGCAGATCGCGCCGGAGGCTGACAATACGAACAGCATTGTGATCGATATGAGCGACTTTGACTTCGGCGATGAAGAGATGAACCGCACCGTTCAGGAAATGGTGGAAAACGATCGGAAGCAGAAGGAACAGAGCGGACGCTCCGGTGCAATTTTCTTCGGCCTCGGTGCGGCGGTCTGCTTTGTCCGCGCGGCGATGCCGTGGAAAAAGAAGGAGCAGGCGGAAACGATTTCCGAAGAACCTACGTCCAAAGAGTCAGAAGATATCCCCGTTTCGCCAGAACCTGTGGAAAACTCCGCGATGCCAAGCGCGGAGACCGACAGCAGAGATGACCGGTTTGAAAATCTCAAGCGGCTCTACGAGGCAGGGATCCTGAGCAAAGAAGAGTATGACGAACGCAGAAAGAAGCTGTGAGGAAGTCACCATGAGAAGAAACATCCACTATAAGCCCAGCAAGGGCGCAAGCATCTTTGGCGGTATCATCGGCTGTGCGATGGGCATATTCGGTCTTTTTGCCATTCCGGATATGGGCGCGATGATCGGCTTCAAGGCCATCTGGTGCCTGATGGCCTTCGGCATGGGCATCTACAATTTTCTGCTGGCGGCGGGCGTTGTGAAGTACAACGGCGGCTACGAGATCACCGACGAGACGGAAGATGGCGCAAAGGGCGGCAAGTCCGACGCCGAAGCGCGGCTCGAGGAATTGCAGACCCTTTACGACCGTCGGCTCATCACGGAAGAGGAGTATCAGGAAAAGCGCAGGGACATTCTGGACCGGCTGTAAGAGAAAGGAGCGCGGCATATGGAAATTTTAGCCCTTGTTGTTATTGGACTTATTTGGGCTTTTAAGGCGGCTGTCGCCAACGAGGACAAAAAGGTCAACGATCGGGAAACGGGCAGCATTTCGTCGACGCCCGACGAGCTCATCAAAAAGGCCAACCGCACGCTCAATGACCTCGATGCGATGCGGACAAAAGAACGCGAGAACAAAAAGCGTCCGAGCGGCGTACAGATCCGCGATTTTCACAAGAATCTGGCCGCGCAGGAACGTGAGAACAGCGAGAAACGCTGGGCCGTCGCACGTAAGAAGCAGGCCGACAGCGGTGAGGTCCATTCCGTCCACATGGACAGCTGCGAGGACCGGCTCGAAAGCCTGAAGGTTCTTGTACGATGCAGGCATTTTAGACCGCGAGGAATACGCCCAGCGCGTCGCGCGCGTCAAGCGTCAGCACGCGCAGAGCAGAAGCTGAGCAAAACAAAAAAGGAAGCGAACACACCATGTATGACGAACTGACACAGGTCGACATTGACAAGATGAAGGCAGAGCTGGAGCACCGCCGTTTGGAGCTTCGCCCCAAGCTCATCGAGGATGTGCAGACGGCGCGCGCATTCGGCGACCTGAGTGAAAACTACGAGTACAAGGTCGCCAAGCAGGAGAAAAACCGCAACGAGAGCCGCATCCGGTACTTAGAGCGCATGATCGCAACGGCGAAGGTCATCGAAGTGAACGAAAAAGAAGGCACCGTCGGTCTTTTCGACCACGTGGTGCTTTTCAACGAAAAGCTGGGGAAGGAGCAGAATATCCAGCTCGTGACCACCCTGCGGCAGAACGCGCTCAAGGGTCTCATCAGCAAAGAATCACCCGTCGGCAAGGCCGTCTTGGGGAGAAAGGTCGGCGACCGCGTCGAGATCGTCGTCTCGCCGGAGATGAAGTACACGGTCGAGATACGTTCGATCACGCCGGGCGAGGACGACGCATCGCTCGAGATCAGCTCTTATTGAGGAAACGCATGAAACAGGTCATTATCTATACCGACGGCGCGTGCTC
The DNA here is from genome assembly GCA_900552015.1 of uncultured Eubacteriales bacterium. Taxonomy (GTDB): domain Bacteria; phylum Bacillota; class Clostridia; order Oscillospirales; family Oscillospiraceae; genus Hominicoprocola. Next base: position 44,368 of record URXY01000001.1, read on the forward strand.
GGGCAACCCCGGCCCCGGCGGCTGGGGCGCGGTGCTCAAATACGGCGCGCACGAGCGCGAGCTCTCCGGCGGCGAGGCGAGCACGACCAACAACCGCATGGAGCTCACCGCCGTCATCGAGGCGCTGCGGCTCTTGAAGGAGCCGTGCATCGTCGAGCTTTATTCCGACTCGCGCTACGTCATTGACGCGCTGGAAAAGCGCTGGGTCTACGGCTGGAAGCAGCGCGGCTGGGTGAAAAGCGACAAAAAGCCCGCGCTGAACGTCGATTTGTGGGAACAGCTCTTGTCGCTCATCGCTGGGCACGAAATGCACTACCACTGGGTCAAAGGCCACGCGGAGAACGAATACAACAACCGCTGCGACGAGATGGCAGTTGCGGAATCGCATAAGTTTAAGTGAGGACCCTCTCAACAAGATGGGTTTCCCATCTTGTTGAATTAAATTTTAAGGAGCAAAAAGTATGGAACAGTTTGACGCAAAGCAGCAGCTTCCCGGTCTTTTGGACTGGATGCGCGCGCAGATGAAAGCCTGCGGCGGCAAGACCGCCGTCATCGGCATTTCCGGCGGCAAGGACAGCTCCGTCGTCGCGGCGCTGAGCGTTGCGGCCTACGGGCGCGAGAACGTTGTCGGCGTGCTGATGCCCGACGGCGTGCAGCCGGACATCGACTACTCGAACGGCCTTGTCGAATACCTTGGCATCCGCCACTACACGTTCAACATCCAGGGCGGCACGAAGGGCCTGCTTGATGAGATGAGCCGCCTCGGCATCGAGGCGAGCCGCCAGACGAAGGTGAATCTGCCGTCGCGCATCCGCATGGCGACGCTGTACGCCATCGCGCAGAGCGAGGAGGGCGGCATCGTGCTCAACACTTCGAATCTCTCCGAGGACTGGGTCGGCTACTGCACCATCTACGGCGACAGCGCGGGCGCTTTCTCACCGCTCGGCATGTACACGACCGAAGAGGTGATCGCGCTGGGCGCGGAGCTGGGCCTTCCCGAGCGCTTCCTCATCAAGCCGCCGTCCGACGGTCTGACCGGCAAGACCGACGAGGACAACCTCGGCTTTACCTATCATGCGGTGAACGAGTACGTCCGCCGCGGCGAGGTTGACCCCGCCATCAAGGAGCAGATCGACCACAAACACAAGATCTCGCGCTTCAAGTTCCAGACACTGCCGGTGTATCAGAATGGATTGCCCATCGTCATTCCCGAAGAGACGGCTTATTATGATCCGGACAAGAGATGATCTGGCGCCGAACTGAAAAAATCAAAAATGACCTTCTCTCACATGAGAGAAGGTCATTTTTTATTACACGCTTGTCCTGTAAGGACGGATGGATCACAGATACTTCTGCATACCGTCGGTGGCGAGGGAAGGATCGCCGGAGACGGAGATGGTGAACTTCACGCCGGTCGCGTTGCTGAAGCGCTCGAGCTCGTTGAGGAAGTTGTCGGCATCCTGGTTGCACTCGCCGCCGGTGATCTTGAAGAGGTTGTCGATAAAGATGTGGGAAATATCGTAATTGCCCGCATACAGACCGAACAGGAAGCCGCGCAGAGCCTCGTAGTTGGACAGGTCGTATTCGTAGGCAGAGATCAGACGAACGTGATAGTGCAGGTCAAAGGTCATGGTAGACTTTGCTTCGACGCAAACGACGCTGCCGTTATCCTCCTGTGCAGTGGCGTTGATCAGTTCAATCAGCTTCTTGGTCTTACCGGTGCCCTTTTCACCCATGATGAGTCTGACCATAGAAATCACTCCTTTCAGTTGCTCCCCGCCTCTTTTGCGGGGGATGGTCTCTTGGTGGAATCAGCATAGCATAAATGAAACGATTTTGCAATGCTGAATCAAAAGTTTCAACTTGATTCAAAAATTTTTTACCGCAGACGGGCCTTGAGCGTCTCGCCGAGGTCTTCGTAGCCGGGCTTGCCGAGCAGAGCGAACATATTTTTCTTATAGGTCTCCACGCCCGGCTGGTCGAAGGGGTTGACGCCGAGCAGATAGCCGCTCAGCCCGCAGGCGTATTCAAAGAAGTAAATGAGCTGGCCCATCGTGCGGGCGTTGTTTTCGTCAAGGTTCAGAATGATGTTCGGCACGCCGCCCTCGACATGAGCGAGGAGCGTTCCGTCCATGGCCTGACGGTTCAAAAAAGCCATGGGCTTGCCGGCGAGGAAATTGAGCCCGTCGCCATTCGCTTCGTCAAAGGGGACGACCATCTGCTGCTCCGCGGGCGCAAAGCGCACAACGGTCTCCATCAGCGTTCTCTCGCCCTGCTGGATGTACTGGCCCATCGAGTGCAGGTCGGCGGTGAAGTCGACGCTCGCGGGGAAAAGACCCTTTTCCTCTTTGCCCTCGCTCTCGCCATAGAGCTGCTTCCACCACTCGGCCATGAAGCGGAACGCGGGCTCGAAACAGGCGAGTAGTTCGATCTTCTTGCCCTGACGGTAGAGCTCATGGCGCATGGCGGCGTACTGCCACGCAGGGTTATCATAGTCGCTGTGTGTGCAGAGGTCCATCATCTCCTGCGCGCCGCCCATGAGCTCGGAAAGATCGACGCCCGCGACGGCGATGGGGAGCAGGCCGACTGCAGTGAGCACACTGTAGCGCCCGCCGATGTTGTCGGGCACGACGAATTCCTCGTACCCCTCCTGATCGGCGAGGGACTTGAGCGCGCCTTTGTGCGCGTCGGTCGTGGCGTAGATGCGCTTCGCGGCGCCCTCCTTGCCGTACTTCTTCTCGAGCTTTTCGCGGAAGAAGCGGAACGCGACGGCGGGCTCGGTCGTCGTGCCGGACTTGGAGATGACGTTGACGGAGAAATCGTCGTCGCCGATGAGCTCCATCACCTCACGCAGTGCGTCGGAGGAGAGTCCGTTGCCGATGAAGTAGATGTTCGGCGTGGACTTCTTCTTTAAATTATAGTTCGGCGAGCACAGGCATTCGATCACGCCGCGCGCGCCGAGATAGCTGCCGCCGATGCCGATGACGACGAGCGCCTTGGAATCGCCCTGAATCTTCTTCGCCGCGGCGAGGATGCGCGCGTACTCTTCGCGGTCGTAGTTGCGCGGGAGCGTGACCCAGCCGATAAAATCGGAGCCCTTGCCGCCGCCGTTTTGCAGCCAGTTTGCCGCGCGCTCGAGACGCGGGCGCAGCGCCGCTTCATAGGGGAGGGGAAGGAACGACGCGGCATGGGATACATCGATAGACAGCATAAAAAAGGCCTCCTGTACAGCATATTTTCTGCCTGTCATTGTAGCACACGGCAAGGGAAAGGACAAGCGAAAGCGGGGGAAAAGTCTCCCTCCGGGAGCAAACGGAGGCCCTTGGAGGGCAAAACTGTGTAAATGGGAGAAAAGATGAACGCTTTATCGCTCCATCTTTGTAAAGTACGCGTATTTACTGTCACGCATCATTATGTTATCGTGTTACCACACTAAATCAAGCGGCCGCGAGCCGTACTTCAGGAGGAACAAAAAGATGAAAAAGTTATGGGCTCTGGCGCTGGCCGCCGTGATGGTACTTTCCTTTGCCGCCTGCGGCAGCAAGAACGATACCGCTGATGAGACACAAAACGATGGACAGACCGCGCAGGACACCTCCGGCGGTGAAACACAGAAGCTGATCGTCGGCTTCGACGCTGAGTTCCCGCCGTTCGGCTTCATCGCCGCCGACGGCAGCTACGACGGCTTCGACCTTGCGATGGCAAAGGAACTGTGCGCGCGTCTCGGCTGGGAGTATGAGGCCGTGGCCATCGACTGGAACAGCAAGGACGCCGAGCTCTCCAGCGGCACGATCAACTGCATCTGGAACGGCTTCACCTACACCGGCCGCGAAAATGACTACACCTTCTCCGACCCCTATGTGGATAACTCCATCGTCCTCGTCGTGAAGGCGGACAGCGGCATCACCTCGCTCGCGGACCTTGCCGGCAAGAGCGTGATGGCGCAGGCGGCCTCCTCCGCGGTGGACGCGATCAACGAAGACGAGGCGTTCAAGTCTTCTCTCAAGGAGGTCGTGGAGCTTGGCGACTACAACATGGGCTTTATGGACCTCGCTCAGGGCACGGTGGACGCTGTGGCCGCTGACCTCGGCGTCGCGCAGTATCAGATCGCGAACAACGAGGGCGATTACGTCATCCTTGATGAGCCCCTCTCCACCGAGCAGTACGCTATCGGCTTCCTCAAGGGCAACACCGAGCTGCGCGACGCGGTGAATGCCGAGCTTCTCAAGATGGCCGAGGACGGCACCATGCTGGAGATCGCGCAGAACTACGTCGATCAGGGTCTCGTGCTCGACAGTCTGTGCCTCATCAAGAAGTAAGGAGATATCCTCGGGCAACTGCAAAACCGATCCATGGATGCCCATCCTCTCTCAGGGGGAGCGGGGGCGAAAGCCCCCGCTTTTTCCCGCTTTTTACTATGAACGGGGGAAAAACTTATGACTGTATCCACGATGCTCTCCCTGCTGGCGCAGGGCTTTGTCACATCGCTGTCGATCTTTGTTCTCACGCTGCTCGGTTCGCTGCCGCTGGGCCTTGCCGTGATGTTCGGGCGGCGCAGCCGCTTTGCGCTCCTGCGCTGGTTCGTCAAAGCCTATATCTCCATCATGCGCGGAACGCCCTTGATGCTCCAGCTTATGGTCGTCTTCTACGGGCCGAAGCTGCTGCTCGGCGTCACGGTGCCGGGCAACTGGCGCTTCACGGCGGTCATCGTCGCGTTCGTCATCAACTACGCGGCGTACTTTGCCGAAATTTACCGCGGCGGGCTCGAATCCATCCCGCGCGGGCAGTTTGAGGCGGCCGAGGTGCTCGGCTATACGAAGGGTCAGACCTTCTTCCGCATCATCCTGCCGCAGATGGTCAAGCGCGTCATCCCGAGCGTGACGAACGAGGTCATCACGCTGGTGAAGGACACCTCGCTCGCGTCGGTCATCGGCACGGTGGAGATGTTCACGCGCGCCAAGCAGATCGTCGCCTCGCCGAACACGCCGGGCATGCTGGCGCTGGTGGCGGCGGGCGTGTTCTACTATGTCTTCAACTATGCCATGGCCTTTTTGATGGAGCGCTGCGAAAAAGCCATGTGCTATTACCGCTGAAAGGAGGGGTGAGCCATGCCGGTATTTGAGATCAGCAACGCACGAAAGGCCTTCGGCGAGCTGGAAGTATTGAAGGGCGTGTCGCTACGCATCGAGCAGGGCGAGGTCGTGTCGGTCATTGGCCCGTCGGGCGGCGGAAAATCAACGCTGCTGCGCTGCGCGACGCTGCTTGAGACCATGGACTCCGGCACGCTCGCGTATGGCGAAAACGTCGCCGCGCGCGAGGAAAACGGCAAAAGCGTCTACGCCGGAAAAGCCGCGCTCGCGCGGGTGCGGCGGCAGTTCGGGCTGGTGTTCCAGCAGTTTGACCTCTTCCCGCACTACACAGTGCTGAAAAATGTCTGCGACGCGCCGATCTCGGTGCAGAAGCGTGATAAAGCCGAGGTCGAGGCCGAGGCCATGGCGCTGCTCGACAAGATGGGACTAAAGGGAAAGGAAAACGCCTACCCCTATCAGCTCTCGGGCGGACAGCAGCAGCGTGTGGCCATCGCCCGCGCGCTCGCGATGAAGCCGGACATCCTCTTTTTCGACGAGCCGACCTCCGCGCTCGATCCGCTGCTCACGGGCGAAGTGCTGCGCGTCATCCGTTCTCTCGCCGACGAGAACATGACGATGCTCATCGTGACGCACGAGATGCCCTTTGCCCGCGCCGTGAGCGACCGCGTCGTCTTTTTGGACGGCGGCGTCATCGTGGAGCAGGGAAGCCCCGAGCAGGTCTTCGGCGACCCGCAGCAGGAGCGGACGAAGGAATTTCTGCGCTCCTACCGTGAGACGGGCGCCGCTCAGGAGTAGTATTTCACCAGCAGGTCGACGACCGCGCCGTAGCTCTGCGTGCCGAGCGAGTCGCCGTAGGACTTGATCATCCTGTCATTGAGCGACTGGGTGACGGTGGCCGTCAGCCCCTTGTACTGCGCCCAGTAGGCGCTGTTGGCGCGCAGGTCCGCGAGGACCTCGTCAGGCAGGCGGTCGCGCACCTCCTGCCATGCGTCGCGGTCGGCGCGGTAGAGAGCATTGGATAAATGGATGTAGCCGAGCAGCCAGCCGGCGTAGTTGTAAGCTGCGTCGCCGCAGCGCGTGCAGGCGAGGACGGCGAGAAAGTTGCACTGCTGTTCGGAGGCGATGCCGCGCTGATGGGCAAGCTCGTGCGCGCAGGTCGAGGCGAGCAGCATTGCGGGGGAGTCCATGTTGACGTTCGACTCGCCCGTGAAGGGGAAGTAGAAGCCCGTGAAGTTCATCGCGCTCATGATCTTCGAGCAGACGATGCCCTTGGGCGCATGATCGGGCAGGTCGAGGAAGGGAAACTCGTCATAGAGGCAGTCGTAGACCGTGTCGGCGTAGGCGAGGATGTCCTCGCGCCCGGCGGCGAAAAGGCCGCTTTCGTCGCGCGCGACCTCTTTAGAGGCAAGCGTCAGACGGTTTGCAAAGCGGCGCGTGACGCGCAGCAGATCCTCGTAGGCGACGGGCTCGGGCGTGAGATCGGTCATGTCGCAGAAATCGTCGGCGTAATAGTTCACGCCCCAGAGGACGCAGAACGCAGCGTAGACCGTGAGCGCAAGGTCAGCCGTAAAGAGCACGCAGCGGTACGCGGCGCGCCCCTTGCGCTTAGACTTGACGAGATAGCGCGCCATCCGCACGAGCAGGACGACCGTCGTGACCGCCGCGAGCACGTACAAAAGCTCTGCGACCGAGAACGGCAGCGCCGCGCAGGCCCGGCCGCAAAGCTGCTCAAAGGGCAGCGACACACGGAAGACCCAGAAGTTCGCCGCCGCGCGGCTCGCGCGCAGCAGATAAAAGAGCACAAGGACCGCGCCGCAGGCAAAAAGCCAGCGGTGCAGTCCTTTGTTTTCGCGATAAAATGCCTTCATGCGCGCGTCATTCCTTTTTTTCGCCGGGAGCGGGGGCGGGGTCGAACAGCTCCTCCGTCGCGCCCTTTTTCTCAAGGCTGCGGCCCGTGAACCAGTTCACGAGCGAGCTGATGCACGCGAAGATGGGAACGCCAAGGAACATACCCAGCACGCCGCCGAAGCCACCGCCGACCACGATGGCCACGATGACCCAGAAGCTCGAAATGCCGGTGGATTTGCCGAGGATCTTCGGCCCCAGGATGTTGCCGTCAAACTGCTGCAATGCGATGATGAAGAGAATGAAGTAAAGGCACTGCCTGGGGCTGACGAGCAGGATGAGGAACGCGCTCGGGATGGCGCCGAGGAAGGGGCCGAAGATGGGGATGATGTTCGTCACGCCGACGAAGACCGAGATGATGGGCGTATAGGGGAACTTGAAGATCGAGCAGCAGATGAAGCAGATGATGCCGATGATGAGCGAGTCGAGCAGCTTTCCGCGCACGAAGCCGCTGAAGATGCGGTCGGCCTCAGACACGGCGCGCAGCGTGCGGCGGTACGGCGTTTCGGACAGAATGGCGTAGAGAATTTTCTTCGACTGCTTGGCAAAGCTCTCCTTGCGCGCGAGCAGATACACCGAGATCATCATGCCGATGAGCAGATTTTTAAGGAAGATGACGACGCTCCAGATGCCGCCCGTCACGGCGACGATGGCGACCTGCGCCTGCGGGATGACGGTGTCGGTGATCCACTTGACGAGCTTATCGTAGTAGTCGTTGAGCGCAGAGAGCACCTGATCGGAGAGGACCTCGTCGGAGAAGAGATTTTCATTCTCCACGAGCGCCGTCACCCAGTTGTAAACGGTTTTGTAGTAGCTTTCAAAGTTGGCCGCGAGGGTCTTTACGCTCTCGACCAATTCGGGGATGAGGATGCAGAACATGAGGTAGATCATCGCGATGACGCAGATCCACGTGACGAGGATGCTCAGCCCCCGGATGAGCGAGGACTTGGCCTTCGGCAGCCCCTTTTGGATATACCGGTCGAAAAAGTCGACGATGGGGGCGAGCAGGTACGCGAACACCAGCCCGTAGATGACCGGCGAGAGCACGCTTGTGAGCTTGTCGAAAAAGTCGAGCAGCACGCGGGACTGGAAAAACGTGTCGTAAAACACCAGCACCGCGCAGGCCGAGGCAACGAGCGTCACGCCGAGGTGGAGATAGGTCTTGTTGTTCTTCATGGGTTCCCCCTTTTGGGCAAAAGCGTTAAGTGACTGCTAAAAGATACTAAAAGTAGCTTACTATTTTTTGCCGGGAATTGCAACCGCTCATTTCTTGTGTTATGATATTCTTCACCGCCTGTTAACATTTATTTTGAGCGGCGGAGAAGGCGGCCGGAGCAGTATTTTTCGCGCTTTGGCCGCGTGCTATGAAGGGCAAGAAAAGAGGAGGACCCTATGGACAAAAAACTGCTCTTTATCGTCAATCCCCGCGCGGGAAAGACCAAGTCGCACGCGCCGCTTTTCGATGCGGTGTCGATCTACTCCAAGGCGGGCTTTCTCGTCTCCGTGCGCGTGACGTCCCACCGCGGCGAGGCAACGGAGCTTGCCGAAGACCTCGGCGCGGAGTTTGACCTCGTCGTCTGCCACGGCGGCGACGGGACGCTCAACGAAACGGTGAACGGCGTTATGCGCATCCCGAAGGAAAAGCGCCCGGCGGTGAGCTATCTGCCCGGCGGCAGCACGAACGACTTTGCCGCGAGCCTGAACATCTCTTCGAGCCCTGCCGAGGCCGCGAAGTCTGCGATGCGCCTTCAGCCGCGCGAGCTGGACGTGGGCAAATTCGGCGAGCGGAACTTTGTCTATGTCGCGTCCTTCGGCGCGTTCACGAAGACGACCTACACCGTGCCGCAGGACATCAAGAACGTCTTCGGCCATTTTGCCTATATGCTCGACGGGGTGAAGAATCTCGACACGCTCTGCCCCTACCGCATGAAGATCACCGCTGACGGCGAGGTGTTCGACGGGGAGTATCTCTTCGGCGCGATCAGCAACTCCACGTCTATCGCGGGGCTGATGAAGCTCTCGGACGAGGAGGTACTGTTCAACGACGGGCTCTTCGAGCTGCTGCTCGTGCCCGTGCCGCGAACGCCCGCGGCGATGCAGGCGCTCATTCTGGCGCTTGTGAACAAGGATTACTACAACTCCGAGGGGCTGATCTTCCGCCACGTCAAGCATGTCACGGCGGAGACGGCCGAGGATATCCCCTGGACGCTCGACGGCGAGTACGATCCCGGCGCGCCGTTTGTGGAGATCGGCATCGAGGAAAGCGGTCTGACGATGATGATCTGATCGCCGCAGACAATGATACTATATAAATAAAACGAAAAAGACAATAAAAGATCGAAAGTGCCTCCCGCGGGAGGCGCTTTTTTCTGCCATGAGGGCGCGGCCGCGTCACGCATGGCAAACCCGTGTGGCACGGATGACAAGAATTGACACAATGACAAATGTTGGCAAGCTATGTCAACCAACCAAAAGACGACAAAATGACGGAATTTGGTCAGCATCAGGGACACTGAAACGGTGTGATTTTAGCATAAGCGACTAAAAATACATTTTTTTGCAATGATAAGCAAAAAGTGGAACGGTCTTTGCTTATATAAAAGCATCACATGAAAATAAGTGAACAAGGAGCTCCCTCACGGGAGTGGCCATAATTTGAAAGGAGATCACTATTATGATTCAAAAGGGAGATCCGCTGAACCTCACTGGTAAGGTCGCTGTTATCACGGGTGCAGGTTCCGGCATCGGTCTGGGCGTTGCTCAGATGCTGTCCGCTTATGGCGCGAGCGTCGCCATCGTCGACGTGAGCCCCAAGTCCGAGGCTGCCGCGCAGGAGCTGCGCGATGCTGGCCGCGACGCCGCCTTCTTCCAGTGCGACGTTACCAACGAGCAGAGCGTCATCGACACCGTCAACGCCATCGTGGCCAAGTTTGGCCGCATCGATATCCTGCACAACAACGCAGGTGTCACCGTCCGTAAGTCCATCGACCAGCTCGAGGAGAAGGAGTGGGACTTCGTTCTGGATGTGGGTCTCAAGGGCCTGTTCCTGATGAGCAAGCACGTCATCCCCGAGATGCGCAAAGTCGGTGGCGGTTCCATCGTCAACACCGGCTCGGGCTGGGGCCTCAAGGGCGGCGATCAGGCTGCTGCGTACTGCGCTGTTAAGGGCGGTATCGTCAACGTGACCCGCGCTATGGCCATCGACCACGGTAAGGACAACATCCGCGTCAACTCCATCAACCCCGGTGACACCGTCACCGCGATGATGATCAGCGAGGGCCGTCAGACCGGCGAGATCAAGAGCGATGCCGATATCGACGCGTTCCTCAAGTCTTGCGGCAGCGGCCGCCCGCTCGCCCGTATCGGCCAGCCCGAGGACATCGCCAAGGGCGTTCTGTTCCTGTGCTCTGACCTGGCTTCCTGGGTCACCGGCGCTGCGCTCGTCGTTGACGGCGGCGGCATCGCCTAAGTTTCGACACCCGACTTTTAGATATAGACAGAAAGGACGACTGTAATGAGTGTGAAAGGCTTTAAGAGCCATCCTTACATCCCCAACTCCGTTCCCGAAGTGGAACAGGAGATGCTGCGTGAGATCGGCCTGACCTCTCTCGAAGAGCTGCACGAAGAAGTGCCCGACGAGATCATCCTGAAAGAAAACATGGACCTGCCCGAGGCGTTCGGCTCTGAGTACGAGCTGCGCCGCCACGTGGAAAAGCTGCTCAAGAAGAACAGCTCCTGCGCGGATAACCTCAACTTCCTCGGTGCGGGCTGCTATCAGCACTATGTCCCCGCCATCTGCGACGAGATCAACGGCAAGGGCGAGTTCCTCACCGCTTACGGCGGCGAGAGCTACAACGACTTCGGCCGTTTCCAGTCCCTCTTCGAGTATGAGAGCATGATGGCAGAGCTGCTCGACATGGAAGTGGTCAACGTCCCGACGATGGACTACTCCCAGGCCGCCGCGACCGCGATCCGCATGGGCTCCCGCGTCGCGGGGCGCACCGGCGTGCTCGTGCCCGCCTCCATGGACCGTGAGAAGCTCGCCGTCGTGAAGAACTACTGCACGCCTGACCTCCAGATCGAGGAAGTCAAGTGCGACGATAAGACCGGCTGCATCGATGTTGCCGACCTGAAGGCCAAGCTGAACGACTCCATCGGTGTCGTTTACTTCGAGAACCCCAACTACTTCGGCGGTCTGGAGATCAGCGCCCGCGAGATCGCGAACGCCGCGCATGACGCCGGTGCTCAGTGCGTCGTCGGTGTGGACCCCATCTCCCTCGGCGTTGTCGCCGTTCCGCACAGCTACGGCGCGGACATCGTCTGCGGCGACCTGCAGCCCCTCGGCATCCACATGAACTACGGCGGCGGCCAGTCCGGCTTCATGGCCACGATGGACGACCCGACCTACGTTCTCGAATTCCCCTCCCGCCTCTTCGGTATCTGCCGTACCAACACCGAGGGCGAGTATGCCTTCGCCGACGTTGCGTATGACCGTACCTCGTTTGGTCACCTGCGTGATAAGGCCAAGGAGTACGTCGGCACGCAGACCGCCCTGTGGGGCATCACCGCCGGCGTGTATCTTGCCACCATGGGTCCCCAGGGTATGCAGGAGGTCGGCGAGACCATCATGCAGAACGCCCAGTATGCCGCGAGTAAGCTCGCGGCCCTGCCCAACGTCTCCCTGCGTTTCTCCGCTCCGTTCTTCAAGGAGTTCGTTCTGGACTTCAACAAGACCGGCAAGACCGTCGAGGAGATCAACAAGGCGCTGCTTGAGAAGCACATCTTCGGCGGCAAGGATCTCTTCCGTGACTTCCCCGCGCTCGGCCAGTGCGCCATGTACTGCGTGACGGAGGTCCACACCAAGGAGGATATCGACACGCTCGTTTCCGCGCTGAGCGAGATCCTGTGATGAAAGGAGACGAAAGAAAATGAAAAAAATCGATAGAAGTTCCAAGGTTCGCACCGGATTCCATCAGGCAAAGTGGGACGAGCCCGTCATTTTCGAGCTGAGCAAGCACGGCGAGCGCGGCATCCTGGTCAACAAGGCCGACGCGCAGGTCGCTGCCAGCGTGGAAGGCGTGAACGCGCTTCCTGAATTCCTCAAGCGCAAGGAGGCTCCGGCCCTTCCTGAAATTTCCCAGCCCCGCGTGCTGCGCCACTATTCCCGCCTTGCGCAGGAGACCCTCGGCGCTGACGTGAACATCGAGATCGGCCAGGGCACCTGCACCGTCAAGTACAGCCCCAAGGTCAACGATCAGCTCGCGAACCTGCCTCAGATGCGCGAGATGCACCCCCTGCAGGACGAGAGCACCTGCCAGGGCATCATGGAGATCATGTACAACACCGGTAAGTATATGTGCGAGATCTCTGGCATGGACCGCTTCTCCTTCCAGCCCAGCGGCGGCTCCCAGGGCATCTTGGGCATGGCGTCCCTCGTGTACGCCTACTACAAGTCCCGCGGTGAGGAGAAGGAGCGCAACGAGATCATCACCACGATCTACTCCCACCCCTCCGACGCTGCGGCACCGCACGTCAAGGGCTTCAAGATCATCTACCTGCATCCGGATGAGAACGGTTATCCCGACTATGAGGCCTTCAAGGCTGCCGTCAACGAGCACACCGCCGCCTTCTTTGTCGCCAACCCCGAGGATACCGGCGTTTACAACAAGAACGTGCTCAAGTTCACCAAGCTCGTCCACGAGCACGGCGGCCTGTGCGCTTACGACCAGGCGAACGCCAATGGCCTTCTCGGCGTGACCCGCGCGCGCGACGCCGGCTTTGATATGTGCTTCTTCAACCTGCACAAGACCTTCTCCACCCCGCACGGCTGCGGCGGCCCCGCCTGCGGCGCTGTCGGCTGCTCGAAGGAGCTCGAAAAGTTCCTGCCCGCGCCGCTGATCGGCTTCGACGGTGAGAAGTATTTCTACGATTACGAGACCACGAGCAACCCGTCCGCCATCGGCAAGATCCGCGAGTTCAACGGTGTTGCACCGGTCGTGCTCAAGGCCTATGCCTGGATCCGTTCCATGGGCCCCGACGGCCTGTATCAGGTCGCCAAGACCGCGGTCCTGAACAACAACTATATGTTCAAGAAGCTCATGGAGCTCCACTGCGTGGACGCGCCCTACATCCCCGGCAAGCAGCGCATCGAGCAGTGCCGCTACACGCTCGAGACCCTCGCCAAGGAGACCGGTGTCGGCACCGCGGATGTTCAGCGCCGCATGATGGACTTCGGTATGCACTACTGGCAGAGCCATCACCCCTACTATGTCCCCGAGCCGATGACCCTCGAGCCCACCGAGACCCCGTCTAAGGAGGACATCGACGAGTACATCGAGACCCTCAAGTATGTCTTCAACGAGGCCTATAACGACCCCGAGAAGGTCAAGAACGCGCCGTATCAGAGCGTCTGCCACCAGCTCGATGAGTCCAACATGGACGATCCTGAGCAGTGGGCTGTGACCTGGCGCTGCTACCTGCGCAAGTTCCAGTGAAAAAATTAGGGCTGATCGTAAATCCCATTGCAGGGATGGGCGGCAGCGTCGGACTGAAGGGCACCGACGGCGTGGCAGCGGAAGCTGCCCGCCTCGGCGCCGTCCGTCATTCAGGGGACCGCGCGGCTGCCGCGCTCAAAGAGCTCCTGCCGTTCGGCGAGGAGATGACGGTCCTGTGCGCAAGCGGGGAGATGGGCGAGTCGCTCGTCAAAGGCTTAGGCTTCCCCCATGTCGAATGCGTGTATGAGACCGGGGCGGAGACGACCTCGGACGACACCAAACGCGCCGCGCAAGCGATGAAGGATGCAGACCTCCTGCTTTTTGCGGGCGGCGACGGCACCGCGCGCGATATTTTTGCAGCCCTCGGTGATAAGGCTGTCGCCATCGGCATCCCGGCGGGCGTGAAGATACACTCGCCTGTGTACGCCATCCGCCCCGAGGCGGCGGGCAAGCTGGCGCTCAAGTATCTTGAGGGCCGCTGCCGCCACACCTACGAGGCCGAGGTCGTCGATATCGACGAGGCGGCCTACCGCGATGGCCGCGTGAGCACGAGCCTGTACGGCTATCTCACGGTGCCCGACGAGCGCGACTATATGCAGCACGGCAAGGCGCCCTCGCCGGTGAGCGAGCATGCCCAGCAGTGCGCCATCGCCGACGAGATGATCGACCGCCTGAAGCCGGACACCTATTATCTGGTCGGTCCAGGCTCCACCACGCGCACGCTGATGGATGAGCTGGGGCTTCCCGACACGCTCATCGGCGTGGACCTCATCTGCAACAGGGAGCTCGTGCAGTCCGATCTCAGCGAGGCCGATATTTTAAAGCGCCTTGATGAAAAGCCGACGCATCTCATCGTCACGCCGACCGGCGGGCAGGGGTACCTGCTCGGGCGCGGCAACCAGCAGCTCAGCGCGAAGGTCCTCCGCCGCATCGGTAAGGAGAATCTCCACATACTTGCCACAAAGGAGAAACTCTTCCACCTGCGGGGCCGCGCTTTGCTGGTGGACACCGGCGACGCCGAGGTCGACAAAATGCTCTGTGGATATGTCCGCGTCATCGTGGACTATCAGGAAGAGCAGATGTGCCGTATCGGCACGGAATAAGCACCAAAAAATAAAAAAGGAGCGGTGCAAAGCGTCATGCTTTGCACCGCTCCTTTGCGTCAGCGCAAAAAAGCGGCGTGCGGGCAAAACTTTTGCTCGACGGCGGCGGGGGAAATGTACTACAATAGAGAAAAATACTTCGGCGCGGCCTTCCGCGCACGATCAAGAACAGCGAAAGAGGGACAACGATATGAAGATCGGTTTTATCGGCACGGGCAACATAGGCGGCGCGCTCGCGAGCGCCGCGGCGAAGAGCGGAAAGGTGGATATCCTGCTCGCCAACCGCACGGCAGAAAAGGCACAGGCGCTGGCGAACGCCATCGGCGCGGCGGTCTGCGACAACGCGGCGGCGGCAGGGGAGGCGGACCATCTGTTCCTCGGCGTCAAGCCGCAGATGATAGCGGGGATGCTCGCAGATATCGCGCCGGTACTGAAGGCGCGCGCAGAAAAGCCCGTGCTCATCAGCATGGCGGCGGGGCTGACCATCGAGACGATCCAGACCATGGCAGGTGGGAACTATCCCGTTATCCGCATCATGCCGAATATGCCTGCCGCCGTGGGCGAAGGCGTGATCTTCTACGCGTGCAGTGAAAACTGCGAAAAGGCGGATGTGGAGGCGTTCCTTTCCTACATGGCTCCCGCGGGCAAGCTCTTTGCACTGGAGGAAAAGCTGCACGACGCAGGCTCGGCGGTCGCTGGCTGCGGCCCTGCCTTCGCCGCGATGTTTTTAGAGGCGCTGGCTGACGGCGGCGTTGCCTGCGGACTGCCGCGCGCGGCGGCCATCCAGTATGCCGCGCAGATGATGCTCGGCACGGCGAAGATGGTGCTGGAGACCGGTGAGCATCCCGATGTGCTCAAAGACCGCGTGTGCTCGCCCGGCGGCACGACCATCCAGGGCGTGCGCGCACTTGAGACTGCGGGTCTGCGCGGCGCGGTATTCAACGCCGTTATCGCCGCCTACGAGAAGAACGCGGATCTCAAAAAGGCGAACGACTGAGGCGGCAGGCATAGTATGCTGTGCGGGGCATCCCCAATTTTCAGCGGAAAGTGAGTGAAAAACCAATGGCAGCGATCTCTCAGCAGCTCACCGATATCACGGTGCTCTCGATCGTGGTGCGTACCCTGCTCTCCACGTTCTGCGCAGGCACGCTCGGCTTTGAGCGCGAGCGGCACAATCAGGCGGCGGGCTTTCGCACCTACATCATCGTGAGCGACGCTTCGGCGCTCGTGATGATGACAAATATCTTTGTTGCCGGCATCGGCGAGACGGACCTTGTGCGTATGTCGGCCTCCGTCATCACAGGACTTGGCTTTCTCGGCGCGGGCACGATCTTGGTGACGCGCAATCAGGAGGTGCGCGGTCTGACGACCGCGGCGGGCCTGTGGGCGGTCGCCATCATCGGCACGGCGTTCGGCGCGGGCTTTTACGCGGGCGGTCTCATCTGCTATGCGTTCATCTTCCTTGCCATGCAGGTGCTGCGGCGCGTGGACCTTCGCATCCGCAAGACGCAGCGCGTCTCCACCGTGTACTTCGAGATGGAGAGCAAGAGCACGGCGGGCCGGATCATCCGCCATGTGAAGAGCCGCGGGCATTACATCTGGGACCTCGATCTTTTCAGTGATGCACAGGCGGGGAGCGGCGGCCCCGTGTGCGGCACATTCACCCTGTGGGTGAACGGCAGGACCACGCTCGACGAGGAGCTGCAGGAGCTCGAAAAGCTCGACGGTGTCAGCTATATGACACTGATGTAAACAGGAGCCTTCTGCGCGATCGTATGGATACGGGCGTGGTGTTATCCTCCTTAATATAAATTTATCAGCCCTTCCGCTGCCGCCTCCATGGGGCGGCGCGGCAGAAAACCAGCGTTTATATCGTTAGATGTGAGAGCAGAAGATCGGGATATTCGATCAGGGCGGAGCAAGACACCTGTTATACGGGTGTCTTAACTCTTTTGGGTGCACACCGGCATAAAAACGCGGAAAATTTCCTTCTGAACGGAAACTTTATACAGCTTGCCGAAGGAACGCGCGCCGCGGGGCGGGGATTCCGCCCGTTCGTCGATTGACAGCCCTTTTTCCGCGCCGTACAATGGGCAGTACCACGCAAAGAAGGGAAAAATCATGAAATACGTCAAACAATTCGGCATTATTCTGCTCGTTTCGCTCGTGGGCGAGCTGCTCAACTTTCTGCTGCCGCTGCCGGTGCCTGCCAGCATCTACGGTCTGGTCCTGATGTTCCTGTGTCTTATCACGGGCCTCATCAAGCTCGACGACGTGCATGACACGGCCTGCTTCCTCATCGAGATCATGCCCATCATGTTCATCCCGCCTGCCGTGGGCCTCATGGCCTCGTGGGACGTCATTCAGGCGAACCTGCTGGCCTATATCGTCATTGCGGTCGTGACCACCATCGTCGTGATGGGCGTCTCCGGCCTTGTGACGCAGGGCGTGCTGCGCAAGGGGAAGAAGGGGGCGGAGCAGAAATGAGCTTTTTTGAACAGTCCGTCTTTTTCGGCGTCTCGGTGAGCCTGCTTGCCTACGGCCTCGGCGTCGTGCTGCAGAAGAAATTCAAATTCGCGCTTTTTAACCCGCTGCTCATCTCCGTTATCGTGACCGTCGTGGTGCTTTTGACCGCGCACATCGACTACGACGTGTATTACGAGGGCGCGAAGTATTTGAGCTATCTCCTGACCCCCGCGACCGTGTGCCTCGCCGTGCCGCTGTATGAAAAGCTTGCACTTTTGAAACAGAACTGGAAGGCCATTTTTGCCGGCATCTTCTCCGGTGTCATCACAACGCTTTGCAGCGTGTTCGTGATGAGCAAGCTCTTTGGCCTCACGCACGAGGAATACGTCACGCTCCTGCCCAAGTCCATCACGACGGCCATCGGCATGGGCGTATCCGAAGAGCTCGGCGGCTACGTGACGCTGACCGTGGCCATGATCATCATCACCGGCATTTTCGGCAACGTCGTCGCTGTGGCGGTCTGCCGTATGTTCCACATCACCGAGCCCATCGCCAAGGGTGTTTGCATCGGCTCGGCCGCGCACGCGCTGGGCACGGCCAAGGCGCTCGAGATCGGCGAGGTCGAGGGCGCGATGAGCAGCCTGTCCATCGTTGTGGCGGGATTGCTCACGGTCGTCGGCGCATCGATCTTTGCAAACTTCATGTAAACGGAAAAAGAGCATCGGCCGATGCTCTTTTTTATGCAAGAGAGAAGAAAAAGACGGCATTTTGTTGCAATTTGGCGGAATCGTGTTAAGATAAAATGGATGAGGCAGTGCGGGAAACGGCCCTTCCAAGCCGGGGAAGTGTGTGTCCCCGGACCGGAGAAAAGAGGAAACGATATGTGGCACGTAGAGACGACTATTTCGTGCTGGGCGTTTTTCTCATCATGCTCATCAAGGAGACCCCCCAGTGCTGGCACAAGGGCGACCGGCAGGGCAACGCATTCTTCCTCGTGCTGCTGTTCAGCATCGCCAATGTCGTCATCGATATCGTCTCGTCGATCGCCATGAACCAGAGCACGGAATGGTGGATGTATGAATACGCGATGACGCTGTGTGTGGCGAGCATGCCGCTGCTGGCAGCGGTGTGGGTGTGCTATGAATATGTGCTCATCCACCGCGACGAGGGGCACCGCACCATCATGCGCGGCATCATGGGCATCGTGTTTCCGTACCTCATCTTTGTCGCCATGGCCGTCACGAACCCGCGGACGGAGTGGTTCTTCCACCTGACAAACGATATGCAGTATTCGCGCGGCGCGCTCTTCATGCCCGTGGGCGTGGGCTTTATCATGTTCTATTCCGCCGTGGGCCTATTGCAGGCGCTGGTGCACTGGAAGCACATCGTTCCGCGCTCGAACGCCGTATTGCTCATCGCTTTTTTCGCCACCACGGCCGCATTTATCTGGATCCAGCCCGCGAACCCCGGCTGGCTCGTCATCAACGCGAGCTACGCGATCGTTTACGTCTGGTGCGATCTCACGGTCGAGGAGCAGCGCAGGAGCGAGCTCTGCGGCGAGATCGACCGTAAGAATGAGGAGCTCAAGGTCATCGTGCAAAAGGAGGAGTCCGCCACACAGGCCAAGAGCGAATTTCTTTCGCGCATGTCGCACGACATCCGCACGCCGATGAACGCCGTCATCGGCTTCACGCACCTTGCCGAGGAGGAAGAGGACCTTGCGACGGTTAAAGGCTATCTCCACAGCATCGAGTCGTCGAGCGATTTTTTGCTCGGCCTCATCAATGATATCCTCGACATGTCAAAGATCGAAAACGGTGAGCTGACGCTCAAGAAAGAGCCTTACCATGTGGAGGAGTTCACCGAGAGCATCGACACCATCATCCGCCCGCTGATGGATGAAAAGCACATCGATTTTACGATGACCATTCATACCGAGACGCCCTGCATCCGCACCGACCGTCTGCGCTTCAACCAGATATCCTTCAACCTGTTGTCAAACGCCGCGAAATTCACGCCCGAGGGCGGCAGCATCGCGGTGGAGAGCGCACGATCGAGGCGGGCATGAACTATCACCTCTCCAAGCCCATCGAAGCGGAGCTCCTGCATAAGGTGCTCGCACAGCATATCCACGTTTCTTAGGAGGCCTTACACAAGCACGTACCATGCACAAAACGATCAATATGTTCCGCAGTTATCTGCTGCGCTTTTTCTTCCGCCTGAGCGTGATGTTCGTCACGATCTCGGGCTACTTCAAAAACCGCGCCGCGCTGGACTTTACCGCGCGCCATGCGTTCTTCTCACCGGTCAATATCCTCTGGGTGATCTTGGCGGCATCGTTCGCCTTGCAGCTCTCGCCGCGCTCGCGCGTGTCGAGAGGCTGTCTCAAGCAGTTTCCCGGCACGTTCGATCGCGTGGAGACCGTGGTCGACGACTTCTTCCTGCGCACGAAGCTCAAAAAGCTGGACCTTGGCGCGACGAAGGTGGCCATCATCTGGGCCATCCCGAACCTCATCTTCGCGGCGCTCTACTACAAGGGCATTTTCGGCGTGCCGGAGATGCTGCTGTTCACGGTGCTCTATTACCTCTGTGATGTGATCTGCATCGTGTTCTACTGCCCGTTCCAGAAGCTTTTTATGAAAAATAAGTGCTGCGTGACCTGCCGCATCTTCGCGTGGGGCACCATCATGACGGTCACGCCGCTCATCTTCGTGCCGAGCGTCTACTCCTGGAGCCTTGTGGTGCTGGCGCTCGTGTGCACCGTCGCGTGGGAGGTGACGTATCACCGCCATCCAGAGCGCTTCTGCGAGGAGACGAACGCGTTTTTGACCTGTGCCGCCTGCACGGACCGGCTGTGTGTCGTCAAGCGCGCATTGGAGCAGAGCCCGAACAAAACAGGCAGCAAGTCATAAGAAAAAGCACCGCAAAAGCGGTGCTTTTTTTTTGCGCTCATTCGAGCGGTGCAGGGGAACTTACCGGCAGTTCTGCGGACTGCTTCTCTGCGCAAAGGCAGGTTATTCAATTTACATGATCGAAAACGGTGGGGCCAAAGAGGACGATGATGACTACCGATCTCCGTTAGATTTGTTGTTTGAAGCGTTGGAGGAGGAATACCCGAATCACATCGTGAACTGCACCCCACTTGTTAGATAGTATATCATACTGTCTAACAAGTGGGGTGCAGTTCATTGCAGAGACAAGGTTCTTTATTTTTTCTGAACATCTTTCAGTTCAGCGTTGAGGCCGTCCAAGTAGGTGGTATCTGCCGATTCTTTTTCGATGATTTCCATAGCCCGTTTTGCGATAAGGGCGATATTCTCATCAGTCAACACATTCCGAACTGTGTAGCGGACTACCAGTTTCTCTATCCAGCCTTTTCGCTCGGATTTCTTTTCGCAAGCGTGTTCCCGCTTGGCTTTTGTGCATTTGTAGTAATAATGTTTTCGATGTGCCGCTCTCACCGACCATCGGAGACCCGCAGTGTCCGCAGAGCAGCTTGGTAGTCAGCAGATAGTTTTCGTGGGCTTTCGCTTTTGCCCGTGCTTTCCCATTGTGTTTGAGCACAGCAAGTACTATTCTTTTGTCGCTTCGGATTTGAAGCGCCGCAAGTATTCTTGGTATTCTTCTTTTCCTTTATTCGATGACAGGCTTATGACCACAAGAAGAGTCAGGCCAACTCCCAAGGAGACCCACAGTGGAGCTATGCCAAACGGGCTCCCTGCAAAATGCCATATTGCGGCTATAACCCCCCCAGCAACGATAGACCAGAAGGCTGCATCGTTCGTTACCTTATCCCAGTGAAGCGATATGATCAGAACAATTCCTGATATTGCCCTTATTTGAAAAGATGCCAGCAGATCATTGAGGATCGATTTCATATTTGAAGCTATAAACACCGAAAGCACAGCTATGGCCACGACAGACGCCCTGAAGCATATCATCTGCTTTTTCTCGCTCGCCTTTGGCTTAATATTTAAATAAATATCGCGCACAACAGTAGTGGCCAGCATAAGCAGTATTGCGGGGCCCGTAGAGAGAACCGCGCCGAGTATTGCAATGCTCGCGAGGCCGCCCCAGCCTGGCGACAAACGGTTTGCCATTTCGTACAGTATGCCTTTTCCGTTGCTTTCCGGCAGCAGAATACGCCCCGACAGCCCTATCGCGGCAGGCAGCAGAGCAAAGATCGTTACAAGCACAGCCACTACGATGATACCCTTGCGGGCCTCATGAAGGCTCCGGCAGCAGTAGCACGAATTTACCACCGTCATAGCAGAAATCATTGCAAAAGCCGCCCCGATCACCTGTGCAATAACGGTCGGCACATCTGGATACATAAGGTTGAAGTGGGTGTCGAGCAGTTGTTGGTATATATTCTCAACGCCGCCCGCATCCCTGACGCTGGCCCAGGCTATTACGCTGAGGAACACCACTATCACCGCCATATGAAGTACATTTGCCCCCGCAACGGACTTTATGCCGTTTAAGGATATGACTGCAAAAAGCACGGCACATCCAATGAGTATGGTAATATCATTTATATCCGCCACGGAACGTATTATCGGCCCCACTATCGACACGACCGCAACAGACTGCATCGAGTATATCACTAGGAATGCTAGCAGGACGACCATAGTAACAGCCCAGCGCACTTTGTTGTTAAAACGCATTTCAAAGGCCTCCGCAACGGACATAGCGCCTTTTCGACCCGCTTCATAAAAGAACCGTGAAGCGAAAACAACAAATACCATACAGCCTATTGCTTGACCCCAGTTGCCCCATACTGCATTTATACCATGCGTAAAAGCCTCGCTGGCATTGCCGACAGTACCGGCGCCTGCTATCAGTTCACCGAAGAGCAGCGGGATAAGCATACAGGCAGACATACCGTTCTTCGCCACGAAAGTATTTCTTGTGCTGCTCTGCCTATTTTTATTTGTCAGGCTTATTATGCAGGTCAGCCCCAAATATACTGCGACCATTATGAAAGCCGTCATTCTTTTTCCTCCGGATATTCCCTTCTTTCGGTATACCTGTCAGCCATCCTTTTTGCTGCGGCAAAACAAATCGCCGATAAAGCACCTATCACAATACACATTCCCCAGCCCAGCTTATATGATCCTGTCCTGTCAAAAACCGCCGCCAGCAATAATCCCCCAAGCGACATTCCGAGCTGCATCGGGCTTTGTGTTAGGCCGCGCATTATATTGAAGTTCTTTGTGCCAAATGTTGCGCTTATAAGAAGCGGGGCAGATACCGTGCCGACCCCGTTGCCTATGCCGTACAGTATAGCCATAAGGTACATTATCTGCATACTGCGGCCAAGCATCAGGCACAGAAAGCCTCCGCCCATTAGGCCAAACGCCGCCATAGCGCCTTTTATGGTGCCGAACCTGTCGTTTATCCACCCTAATATGAGCTTACCGAATATGCCGACAAAGGAGTACATGGATACGATCAGCGCGGCTGCCTGCGGTCCATACAAATCAGATATGCAGGGGCTGATCTGCCTGAGCGGTGCAGAGCAGATTATACCAAGCAAGAGCATTCCGAGCATATGTACATAGAAGAAACAATGCGTTTTCGCTTCTCCAAGGCTGATATTTGGAACGTCATCATCTCTATTTGCCTTATTGTTCAGCTTGTTTTCGTTTCCGTAAGGGCTAAGCCCTTTATCCTTCGGCCTTGTCCTTATCAACAGCAAAGCAATAGGCGCTGCGACCGCAAGAACCAGCAATCCTATCATTCGGTAGGAAGTACGCCACCCATAACTGGTTATCATCGTCGTTATAAGCGGGCTCAAAAAAGTCCCACCGATGCCGATACCTCCTAAAGCAATACTCATTGCCAGACCTCGGCTTCTATTGAACCATGCAGTTATGAACATCGATACCGGCATGAAAGCACAACCAGAATAAGATACACCTACCAGCACAGAAGACGCATAGAACTGCCAGACGCTGTTTGCCAATGAATAAGACATATACGACAATGCGAAGCATATAAGGGATCCAGAAAATATCCAACGCATATTGTACTTAGAATATACCTTCCCCCATATCGGAGAAAGTAGTAATCCGCACATGGCGACTAAAGTGCTGGTTACCGTAAAAGCACTGCGCGAAATTTCAAATTCTTCCGTAACTGCCGGTAGGTAAAGGCTTGCACAAGCGTTTACAAGCGGTGCTGTAAAAGCCATCACCACAAAGCAGGCACAGCAGATCACCCATCCGTAGTGAACTTTTGCCAATTTCATTATGCGACCTCTATCCTTGTGTACAGACGATCTTCATCCTTGCCTTAATTGTTTTTAAGATATTCGAAAGCACACTGAGCATGTATGGCGGCTCCGTATGGCAATGCATCCTCATTGAATACGATTTTAGGATTGTGTGCCGGATAGGTAGGGCCGTCTCCATCCGGTTTGCAGCCGATGCTGAAAAACACACTTGGGACCAGTTCAGTTATGCGCGCATAATCATCCGAGGCACTAGACGGCGGATATGGAATGTATTTTATATCCAAGTCTTCGCAATAACGCATCATTTCGTCAAGCAGCTCAGGATTCGTATACATTGCAGGAACATCGGACAGTACTTCGTATTCGGTTTTTGCGCCGAAAGCCAGCGCTGTATAATCAACGATTTCATGGACTCGTTTTCTGAGCTTTTCACGAAGCTCGGGATCAAACATTCGCATGGTTCCCTGCATGACCACTTCCTCAGGGATAATATTTGCCGCATTACCTCCGGCAAACTGCCCAAATGTCAGCGTCACGGTTTTATCGGCAGGAGCTTCACGGGCGATCAATTCCTGCAGCGCAAGATAGGTATGAGCGGCAACATTGATGGGATCTATGCCGGTATGCGGCCACGCACCGTGGCATCCTTTGCCTTTTACGGTAAGCTTCATCCCGTCACAGGAAGCGCAGGTATAGCCATGGCATACGGCAACCGTACCCACGGGATTACGGGCGTTCATATGCATATCCACAGCTATATCTACCTCCGGGTCGTGCAAAACCCCGGCGTCTATCATCGCCCTTGAACCTATAAACACCTCTTCACCCGGCTGAAACATGAGCTTTACGGTTCCGCAAAGCTCATCCTCGCAGCTCTTGAGAATTTTCGCCGCTTCAAGGAGCATGGTCGTATGGAGGTCGTGCCCGCAACAATGACCGTACCCGTTATCTGCGGAAAAAGGCAGCCCGCTGTTTTCTTTTATTGGCAGAGCGTCCATATCAGTGCGGAGCATGACCGTTTTCCCCGGCTTTTTCCCTCCAATTATGCCAACAATACCGCATTTGCATATTTCCTTGTTCGGTATGCCGTACTCAGTAAGCTTCTCCGATACAAATTTCGCCGTAATCGGAAGATCATCCCCTATTTCGGGGTTGCGATGGAGGAACCTTCTGTTCCCTATCATTTCTTCTTTGTCATCAATCGCCTGCTTTAAAAACCGGTTCATTTGCCTACCTCCTTTTTCAGACCAATGGATACAGCGCTCACGCTGCCGCATGATTTGCATTTCAATTCTATCATATAACCAATAAAAAAAGTGTTACATAGGCTACACAACACTTTTTGTGATTTTGGTATTATTTTGAAAAATCACCATTCGCCCATGTTGACATCGCCATTACAATGTTCCGTTATCCTTTCCACGTCAAGTATTTTTATTCGTTTTCTCTGTATATCTATGGCCTCTTCTTTTTTTAGCTGTTGGAGCACCTTATTCGCGTTTACTCTGTTGAGTCCGGTGAGCATGGCGATATCCTGCTGCGATATTTTCACGCATTCAACAGGATGCGTATGTTTTATATGTCGGTTTGCGATATGAAAATACAGCAGCTGGCATACTCGAACCATGCCGTCATCGTACATCTGTGAAAGCATTTGGGCAGCAAGGGAATGCTGAAGGCAGACGGCAACATCCAGCATTTTTTCCATGAGCGGGTAATTGCGGCCTGCAAGCTCCTCAAGCTCGCTGCGAGTCAGCAATATTGCCTCCACATCGGTATACGCCTCCATAAGAAGATTTTCCTCCCATTTAGGCATACCATGCGGGGAAAACTGCGGAAGTAAACATCCGCTGCCTGCAACATACAATGCTTTCTCGTTCCCATCGCTATGCAGCACCACAGCACGCACAAGCCCGCTCCGCACATAGTAGAATTTGTCTGCGGGCTCATTGAACTGTTTAATAGGCGAATGCTTTTCCAGCGTGACTCTTTTCCCAGTCTTAAATATCAAGCCTTCAAAATCGAAGAAATCTCCATACATATAATAGTTTGGTATCATGCTGCTCGCACTCCTTTCTTATGTTTATTAACAAGCAGAGATTATAGCATAATATGCAAGTATATAAAAGATGGCTGTTCATGCTACCTGTCATCCGATCATCCATGTGTATTCGACCCATAAAAATTTTTTCGAAAACTGTAATGCAAATCACTTATTTAAATAGGCAAACTTGATAGAATTTCTTTAACCAGTCGACAGGGAAAACACAAACTGCTCATGAAATGGAGGATTTATGAAAAAATATCTGCATTATGCGTGGGTGATATGCTTTGGCTGTGCATTTATATGTGCCCTCACCTCTCCGATCATCAACGCAACGGCAACACAGTATCTTATCTCTGTAACAGAGGAATTTGGAGTATCCAGAAGTGCTTTTACCCTCAGCTCCACCATAGTTGCGCTGGTAGGCATGGTGATTTCTCCGCTGTGGGGTAAAATTTACTCCGACCGCAAGCGTATGCGCGGCGTGTTGACTATTACAACGTTAGGCTTTGGCCTGGCCTATATGTCCTATTCGTTAGCACAAAATATCGGTCAGTTCTATATTTCTGCCGTAATACTGGGGTTCTTCTGGGCAGGCGCCTGTTTCATGCCCGTATCCATGATGATAACTGCCTGGTTCAACAAAATGCGCGGGTTGGC
This sequence comes from uncultured Eubacteriales bacterium, assembly GCA_900552015.1. Lineage (GTDB taxonomy): Bacteria > Bacillota > Clostridia > Oscillospirales > Oscillospiraceae > Hominicoprocola. Next base: position 70,368 of record URXY01000001.1, read on the forward strand.
AATGAGCATCACCCTGGCGGGCATAGGCTTTGGCGGATCAGTCCTCGCCCCCATAATAAACAGCTTCATAACAAATTACGGTTGGAGGATAACCTACCGCTACGTTGGTATAATTATCATAGCCATTGCTTGCCCGGTAGTATTTTTCCTTCTCCGGGCTACTCCTGAAGAAATGGGTAAGAAGCCTTTCGGAGCGGATTGGGAAGAAAAGGAGAAAGATAAGAAAAAAGCTCTCATCTCCAATGAGGGAAATGTTGAAATATCTCCTAACGATGTCAAAAACAAGGCTTTCTTCTGGATATTCATGATAGGCTTCTTCGGGATGGGCCTTGTGTGCTCTGCGCCCATGCGTCAGATGAATCCCTATATTTCAGACATATACGGACCAGAATTTGCGGCAAGCGTTATAGGTCTTTCATCGTTGATGGGCATATTTGGCAAAATACTTCTCGGTGCCCTGCACGACAAATTCGGCAGTATCAAGTCCTCCTCCATCGCTTTTGTAGCCTTTGCGTTGGCCTTTATTGCCGCCATTGCCGGCGCCCACGGTGAAAAGAATCTATTTTATGTGTATATAATTCTTTATTCCTTTGCTGCCGGCGTTGGCACAGTCTCTGCGCCCCTCATCATAAGCGCCACATTCGGTACGAAAAGCTTTAATATGATGCGCGGCTTGACTCAGAGCCCCCTGCAGGCAGGTATGTCATTGGGCGGCCTTATGGTCGCAGGCGTATTCGATATTACAGGTGCGTATACCCTTGGCTGGGCAGCATGTATTGCAATATCTGTAATATCCATAATATGCTTCTATGCGGCTCACAAGATGTCCCGCAAATATGCCGCCGAAATCGATATGGCAAAATAGTGCGGCATGACCGCCCTCAGGGCGCGGGGCGTGGAGAAAATCATTTTTGTCACCAACGGCGCAAAGACCGCCGTAAAGCTCTCTGCCATCATTTCAAAGCTCACCGCGAACGGCGTCTTCCGCCTCACCCATGACGGCAAGGCCGCCGCATTCACCCTCGGCTAAAACATGGCGGATGTGAGCGCCATTCTCACCAGGCCGTAAGCGAAATCTCAGAATTACAGGCGGGCAAGCTGTGCTTGCCCGCCTTGTCTGCCAAAAAGCGCGGCGGTCGGCGGCAGTCAATGGCGCGAAGCGTTCATCTTGACCATTGCCGGCTGGCGGCTGCTGCGCTACGGCCCTTTCCGATCTGCAAGCCACAGAACAATTTCGGCAGTTGCTGCCCAAATTACGCTGTCAGCCGCTCCATTCCCGTGGTATTGACGTGCAGCCTCGCCGCTGCTATAATAAAAGCACGATTTCAGACACAGGACACCATGCAGACACCGCAAGCCTTGCTTGATAGCGTGTCTGCTTTTCATTTCAAAAAGAGAGCGGCTGTTCTCGGAAAGGAGAAGAAGCGAAGCGATGTCAACATTCAGCGGTCGGAAAAACAGTGGCATGGAGATTCCCGATTACGCCATTGAACGCATCGCCTGCTGCCTGCTGCCTATGATCCAGGCGTACTACGAAAGTGACGAGGGTCGGGCAGAGCTGGCGGCGTGGAATGAAAAGAAAGACGCTGAAGACACAAGAGAACATGACAGAAAGACGGCATGATATAGAAAGGGAGCGCGCCCGGCGCACTCCCTTTTCGTGTTCAATTTTCGTAGGGCTTGTACTCCGTGACGGCGTTCAGATATGCCTCAACGTCGCCATTCAGAACGAGGTCTGCATAAGCCAGCGGGTCGTTGTAGATGAGGTAGTCCAGCTCCGACCGCCGGAAGCGGTTGTCCGCCACCTCGTTCTCTACGGCGGTGCAATTTATGGAGTAAATACTCCCATCCGTGAAGTGAAGTTCCACACAGGCGGTATCTATATTGAACGCGCAGCTTATGGGCTTTTTCATGGGTATATCTTCCTGAATTTGATGTTATTCTATCCCGAAACTAAACTTCAATGTCCTTGATAAAAACAAGAAATCCGAACCCCTGACCGATTGGTCTAAGGTTCGGATTATCTTGCATTGGTGGAGCAGGGGTGCTCAAGGATGAACACCCCTCCAAAGCTCCGGTTTCGCTTTCAAATGCCGTTTCTATATCATCCAGTGGGATATTGTCAATGCTCAACGGCTTCTTGCTTGCATTGATAATCAAGGTAAAGTGGTCGTCATACAGATAGATGGAATGAACAAAGATATTGATGATGGCTCGGCGCTTATTCACATCGTCGGCGGGCATCTCGCAGACATAGTCCAGAAAGGCCAAAATCTGCGCCTCGGTCAGCGTGATCTTCTTATTTTCCTCAATAGCGAGCTGCGCCTCCAACTCCGCCTTCTCTGCCATGCGCTTGTTGAGCCGCTCCGTCAGCATCTCCACGGCCCGCCCCTGCTCGATGGCCTTCCAGAGGTTTTCAATGGCCGTGTCCGCCTCTCGGATCGCCTTTTTCAGCGCCTTGGCGGTAAGGTTGTCCGGGCTTTTGGCGCACTCCTCGGCCACCTTCTTGGCAATAAAGCGGATTTTCTCCTCGGTCAGCATTTTCAAACACTCGTTGACCACACGGTCCTCGATGTAGGACTTGCTGACGATCTTCTTGGCACACTTTTTCCTGCGGGCGTTTTTGCACATATAGTAGTGATATTGCCTGCCGGTCTTGCTGGTGCCGCCGTAGCCCACCATCATTTCCTTGCAGTGCCCGCAGAACAGCTTTGTGGTCAGCAGGTATTCGCCCTCGCCGTGAGTTCGGGCCGGCGCATTTTTGTTCTTGTTCATCATCGATTGCACCCGGTAAAATAGGTCATCATCCAGAATGCGAGGCATCCCGCCGGGTGTTTCCTTTCCTTTGTAAAGATAGACGCCGATATAACGCTTGTTGCTGAGCAGGTGGCTGAGGCTGTTGGGGCTGAATTCCTTGCCGAGAGAGGTCTTGACCCTGCGCCGTTTCAGATCCCGGATGATCTCCGCTTTCGTCTCGCCGCTGGCGTAGCGCTCATAAATCTCACGGACAATGGCGGCTTCCTCCTCATCCACATAGAACCGCCGCTCGCCATCGACCTTGAAGCCCAGGCCGGGGTTGCTGCCATTAGACAGGCACTTTTCGGCATTGATGGCCATGCCTCGATGGATCTTCTGAGAAAGCTCCACGGAGTAGTATTCCGCCATACTTTCCAGAACACCCTCCACCAAGATGCCGGAAGCGTCGTCCGCAATATTCTCTTTGGCAGACAGCACCCGGACACCGTTCTTTTTCAGCTTCGCCTTGTTGATGGCACTGTCATAGCGGTTTCGAGCAAAGCGGTCCAGCTGATATACCAAAACGCCCTCAAAGGTGTGCTTGTCGCTGTCGGAGATCATCCGCTGAAATTCGGCACGGTTGTCCGTGGTGCCGCTAATGGCCCGGTCAATATATTCTCCGACAACGGTATAATGATTCGACTCCGCATATTCATAGCACACCTTGAGCTGTCCCTCAATGGACTGCTCCGTCTGACTGTGGCTGGAAAAGCGGGCGTAAATGACTACATTCATACAGAATCCTCCTCTCCGATTTTCATTATAGTCATCCGCTCTCCGGTGTCGAATGTGCCGCATATTCCGGGTGCTTCAGAAGCCACTTTGCAAAATAGGTCCTGCCCTCGTCGCTGGCGTAAAACTTACGCAGCTCCGGGAGCATGGCCTTGGCAAAGGAGGTAAGCAATTCCTCCGGCAGTGCGACCTGCGTGTAGTCGATCTTGCGATATTCTCCCATAGGCCGCACCTCCTTATCGCTCTCGGTCGGTTCGTCGGCGGTAGTCCCGTTCGCAGAGCTTCACCACGGCGTCCTCGATCTGAGCGGCGGTATAGTTTTGGGGGAAATATTTGCGGATGCGCTCCATCGGAATCTTGAGGCGAGCCTTCTGGTTTGCTTTTTCCTCCGACATAATGGTTTGAATGACCGCCGTGGTGAGTGTTCCTTCCCGGTCGGCCTTGTGCATCCGCCACGCCTGTGAATAAGATGGGGTGCAGTCGTTGATGGCACACTGTTCCAAAACCTCCCGCTGGATGGATTCGTCAAGGAACGAAAGCTCCACGCCGACGGATAGGGCGATTTCGTTATTGTCCATCTTTTCAAGAAATTCTGGGATGAGATAGGTCAGGCGGATATAGCGCCGTACCTGAGATTTGCTGTCATCGGACTGCTGTGCAATAATCTCAGCGGTTTCCAACTTCCGACCAAGTTGGTCGGAAGTTAGGTCGGAGCGGTGTCCTTGTCTGCTCATTGCTTCCAGTTTCATTCTGTACGCAAACGCCTTTTCGGAGGGCAGAATATGCTCCCGGTGCAGGTTGCTGTCCACCACAGCAATGGCGGCAGCATTCCGGTCAAGGGCATAAATTAAGGCAGGGACTTCGGTGATCCCTGCCTTTTGTGCGGCGTGCAAGCGGCGGTGACCGCTTATGACTTCATATTCCTCTGTATTTTCAATCGGCCTGACGATCAGCGGCGAGAGAATGCCTTGCGTCTGTATGCTTTCGATCAGCGTATTCATTTCCTCATCGTCCTTGACCTTAAACGGGTGTCCGGCAAAGGGACGCAATTTTTCTACCGGAATTGCCACCGGCTTTTTCATCGTATTCTTCATTTTATCTCCCTCTTTCTTTGTATCTTGCACGGGCTTTTTTCTCCAGCTCGTGCTCTTGCTTTAACAGTTCATACAGGTGCGGGGATTTCTCTAAAATCCGCTCCGCACGGCGCAGATGCTCCCTTACAGGCTTCATCTGCTTGGATACCGCCTTTCGGCATTCCTTGTTTTGTGCCTGTTCCTCCGGCGACTTGGGACGGCGGATACGGTTGCTGATGTTGCTGCGCTCACGCTCCAAGGCAGAAAGCTCTGCCTTGGATTGCTCAATATTCGCTTGAAGGTCAGCAACCGTGCGGATGTTGTGTTTCTCCAAGAAGTGATAGTCGGCAACCAGCTCCTTCAAATCCTTTTCCGCCGCCCGCAGATCCGGTGACAGCAGCATTACATCGGTTAGCTCGGCTACGATTTGAACGACCGTTATGACAAGATAAAACACCGCATCCACCAAAATGGTTGCAGTGTCATAGCTGTGTTCAATGGAGAACCCCAGCTTTCGCAGCTCGTCCTCCAGTGGGAATTTCTTCGGTTTGTACGGCGGTCGGTATTCCAAGGTGAACAGCCGATACCGATTTTCGGCGTTCTGCCGTAGCTGTGCGTTGACACGATCTTTGGAAAAGCCGATGCCGCTCAGCCGCACGGCACGCTCCCAATGCTTCGCTTTGACCGAAAATCGCACAGGATCAAGGGTGTATCCGAGCGCATAAAGCTGACTTTCAAATTCTCTTGGGCTGGTCGCAAAGGACAGACAGTATTCCACATCCTCCCGCAGATAGTCCCGGTGGTTTTTCTTGCCGGCCTTGTGGATCCAACATTCTTTCTTCTTGCCCTTGCTGTAAAATTCGCTGTTTTCCAGCACAGACAGCTCGCGCTCCCGGCAGATCTCATCGGAGATTTTCCGCAGTTCTTTATGGTCGCCGATTTTATTCTTGAACTTTGCACCGTCCTTGAAAGACACGGGATTCACAACAAAATGGCAGTGCACATTGTCGGTGTTCAGGTGGACGGTGACCAGCACCTGATACCGATCGCCCCACATCCTTCTTGCGGTTTTCTTGCCAATGGCAAACGCCTGCTCCGGCGTGACCTCGCCCTCACGAAAGCTCTGAATGCCGTGGTAGCCCACCACTTTTCCCCGCAGACCGAACCGCCGTTGCACGGCGACCATCTCGGCGTAGGCGTTCTGCGCCGAGCAGTTAATACCGCCCACAAACATTTTGCGGTCGGTCTTATCGTCGTTCTCCGCGTAACGCAGGGCGGCGTACAAATCCTCGTCCTGATATTCCGGGGCGGTGGTCTTGTCGGGATTGTCGGCGTAGTCCAGCGTGGCTTTCAGGTTTTTGAACACGGGCCAAAATCCTGTAACAGCAATACCGCATCACCCCTTCCTGGGAAGAAGAAACTCTGCTGTGATCTGCTTCAGCACCGTGCAAATTTCTTTGTCCAGCTCCGGTGAACTGGCTTTATCCGCAAGCTCGCTCAGCTTTTCAAGACAAGCAAAAAGAGCGTCAGGCGAAACCGCTCTCGGTTCATATTCCAACGCTCTTTGCTTGATATATTCGGTTGTGCTCAGTCCGCATTTTCGGGCTTTGGTTTGAATCTTTTCCTTCTCCTTTGCCGTCACACGGACGGCAATACGAACATCTTTCCCCATACACATCTCTCCTTTCGGGGGATTGGGGGCTGCGCCCCCAAAGAGTCAGCCGATTCTGGCTGTGATGGGGACTTCTGTGGCACACAAAGTCCCTGCTTGTTATATCGTGAGACGCACCCCGCAGGGCATAAAGAAAAGCGGCTGACGGATACTGAAAACCGCATTCTTGCCCATTGAGGGTATATCTTGTTCCCGAGCCAAAATGGCTCTGCTTCTGCTGCAAATACCGCGATCTGAGCCACATCTCGGCATTTTGGCTCAGCCGAACATTTCAAGGTCATCCAGCACGCTCTTTTCATTTTCAGTTTGCTGCTCCTCGGTCAGCTCCGGCTGTACCTGCTCAAAGGCAGGAGGTGCCGCAGCAAACGACACCTCCTGCAGTTCCTCCCGTATGACCTGCCGAATATCATCCAGCAAAACCCCGCTTGCGGATGACTGCCGCTGCACTTCATTCAGAACCGCCGTTATCATAAAAGCGTTGCGGGATTTATCCAGCGCCTGTAAATATTGTGCGGCTTTCGCCTCTTTTGGCTTGTCCAAATCGAACCGCACATTGATCCGATACTTGCTCATCCCTTCGCCTCAGCCTTCATCTGTGCCTCGGCCAGATATTCATACCCCTTTGCAGCGGCGCAGATGTCCTCAATGAATTTCACCCGATCAGTGTTGAACTTATAAAAGTTCTTCACAAGGCAGCCGCCTCCACCGGTCACATACAAGGTCATCGTGTTTTCGTCATAGCCGTGCTCACGAAGTCTGCGGAAGATGTCCCGCACATACTCGGCGGCGACGCTCTTGATGATTTTCAGGTCGGCAGGCGCAATATTTGCCGTGCCGGTGATCAGCACCTCGTCGATGATGGCATCGTTGATTTCCCGCTGCGTTTTCTGCATAAATGCCTCACGGACAGCAAGGGTACACTGGTAAGTCCCGAATTTCTCGGTGAACATTTTGCCCTGCTGCGGTTTGCCGTTGATCATATACAGCGTGTTCATCGTGCCGTTGCCGATGTCGGCGATCAGGTTGACGCCTTTCAGTGTGGTTGCAAAGCTCGCAATAGCGGCGTACCCCTGCGGATAGATACGCACATCGTCGATATAGAGGTGGTAGTCCGCCTTTTTGTAGGTGAACTCCACCTCGGCGTTTTTCATCAGGTATTCCTTGAAGTCCGCCTTTTGTCCGCTTGTCCAGGTCAGCGGCAGACCTGCGGCAATCACAATGTGCACCTCGGTAAGATTTTCGGCTTTCAGCTCCTTGGCGATGGACGCAAGGGTCAGCACATAATAGTCCTCGTCCTTGATCTTGTCCGGTGCAAACTCCTTGTGCCCCTCGCCGATGAGATAATACCTGCCGCCGTAGACCAGCATATCCGCCGTGAACAGCGGCTCGTGGTCATAGGCGGTGATGCCGGTGGGAAAACAGAAATTTGCCGTTTTCATATTCCCGTACCCGTGGTCGATGCCGATGATTTTTGTGTTGTGGATCGTTTTCATTTTCGTATCCTCCTCATTTATTCTGATCTCTGATTTGTGCATACAGCTCACTGTCGGACGGCAACACCGCCCGGCGGAAATAATTGTAGTAGATGCCGCTCCGGCTGATGATCTGCGCACAGCGATGTGGTTCTCCGTCATCCAGCAGGATGCAGTTGCCGTGGTCATAGCAGCAGCATCGCCGGCGCACCAGTTTGTTGACCCGCCCTCGCTGGGACGGGTATATTCTCCATTTCATAATCTCCACCTCCGTTTGGGCATAAAAATAACACCTACCGTTTTCCGATAGGTGTTATCCTGTGATCTTGACATTCTCAAAGCCGTAGTCCACGCCGGTATAGGCTTCATAGGCCTGTCCGATCTTTCGGATGCGCTTGAGAACGCCGCTGTGATTTTTGTAGCCCAGCTTTTCGGCAATCTCCACCAGCGTGTCGCCGCTCATACGCAGTTCAAGGATCTGCATATCCTTTTCGCTGAGCGTAGCTTTGAACTGATCCACCAGTGCCTGTGCTACCACTGTTTCCTCCACATTCTGCGACGGGTCCGGCTCCTCGTATTCCTGTCCGCCGTGGGCGTCGGCATAGGCCTCCTGAAATTCCTCCAGAGAGATCATCGGGTGCTTGGTGCGGGTGTGATACCATTTACGGATGAAGTCCGTTTTCTGATTGCTTTTCCGAAAGTCGAAGTCCCCAAAGCAGGGGTACTCCCGTGCCACTCGGATGATCTCGTCCATCCGGTGCTTTTTCATCACATTGGGCACGATGTAGCGCAGATAGATGTCGATCTGCCATTCCGGTACATACCCCAATTCCGAGTGGCATCCTTTGAATAATTCGCCGGCGGATGCCAGAATGCCTTCGTCCGTCAGCTCTTGAATCCAGTAGTCCGGGCAGTGGGCGAACCGCCACGCCGGGTCGTAACCGGAGTAAATTTCCATATACTCATCAAAGCCCATATACGGCCAAACCATAAAGGCGGTGGCGTCAATGATGAGTAGCCGGAACAGGTCGCTCTCCACGAACTCACAGGCGGCACGGTTGTGAAATAGCTCCTGCGGATTCCGTGGGATAGCGTTCAGCTCCGTCCCACAGCGGGACAGGATGCTTTTCGGGATGAAGTAGTAGAACGGGATGTACTCTGCGTTGCGGAACGGCGTAGGCGGGCCGTCCTTTCTGGTCAGCATAATTGGCATTTTTATCGTCTCCTTTCCAGAGAGCCAGCGCCCTCTATTTTTTAACGGCACAAGCAAACGCCGATTGTTCCTGCTTTTCAAAAATAATTTTAGCATAGTTGCTGTCCGATAAAAATCCCTATAAGCGCAGAAAACGAAAAAAGCCCCGGTGCGGATCAGGAAACCTGAAACGCACCGGGGCGAAACAAAAATCCATAGATTCGATTCCTGTCACCGATTTTCTTACAATAAACGATGACAATTTTGTTTTCATACTTTTCGGGTAGAATAATGAGAAAATACTCGGAGGTAAATCCACAATGAAGGGACGATCACTTACGGCGGCGGAGATCGCCGAATTTACGGAACATCTTGTCTTAGAGGAACGGAGTGCCGCAACAGTCGAAAAATATGTTCGGGATGTCCGCGCCTTTGCGGCATACGCACCGGATGGAGAAATTACAAAGGAAACCGTGATCGCGTACAAAAAGCACCTGCAAGAAATCTACGCCGTGCGGAGCGTAAACTCCATGCTGGCCAGCATCAACTGTCTATTCACCTTTCTCAGCTGGCACGACCTGAAGGTAAAAACGCTGAAATTGCAGCAGCAGGTTTACTGCCCCGAAGAAAAGGAACTGACGAAAGCGGAATACACACGGCTTTGCCGGGCAGCGATGCGAAAGCACAATGAACGGCTCTGTCTGATTTTACAGACCATCTGTGGCACCGGCATCCGGGTCAGTGAGCTGCAATTTATCACTATTGAGGCAGCACGGTGCGGCGAGGCGGTGGTAAGCTGTAAAGCAAAGACCCGGACGGTGTTTCTTGTGAAGGCGCTGAGACAAAAATTGCTCCGCTATGCAGCGGAGCAAGGAATCGAAAGCGGAATGATTTTCGTAACCCGCACGGGAAAGCCCATCAATCGGACAAATATCTGGCGGGAGATGAAATCCCTGTGTCAGGAAGCGGGTGTCAACCCGGAGAAGGTATTTCCCCATAACCTGCGCCACCTGTTCGCCAGGGTGTTTTACGGCATCGAAAAGGACATTGCCAAGCTGGCCGACATTCTCGGTCACTCAAGCATAGATACGACCCGCATCTATATCATTTCCACCGGCACGGAGCACCGCCGCCGCATGGAGAATATGCACCTAATTTTATAAGCAACAGAATCCCGATTATGTTGTAGTTTCATTTTGATAGAGGCATACCTATACATATTGTATTATAGCATCAACCTGCGAAAAAGTAAAGAAAGCATCGACGAAAAGCATGAAAACCCTAAAATTGTCTAAAATCGAGCACAACAAGAAAGCCTTTCCGGCTCGCTTTTTGAAGCGATAAGAGAAGGCTTGCTTTTTCATACCCTTTTTGGCCTGTCCGATCTGTGGCAGGTCTTTTTTGCTGCCCTGTTTACAACATAATCGGGATTATGTTTCCGGGGGGATCAAAAGCGTGACAAAGCAAGTGAAATCCAAACAGCGGGTGGCGGACCACGGCGAGGTGTTTACCGCCGAGCGGGAGGTAAAGTCGATGTGCGACCTCGTGAAAACCGAGACAGAGCGCATCGACAGCCGCTTTCTGGAGCCCGCCTGCGGCGATGGGAATTTTCTCGCCGAGATCCTGTCCCGGAAGTTGGCTGTTGTAAAAAAGAAATACAAGAAGTTCCCGATGGACTACGAAAAATACTCCGTTCTGGCCGTCAGCAGCCTTTACGGTGTGGATATTCTGCAGGACAACTGCGAGGCCTGCCGGGAGCGGCTTTATCGGATGTGGGACAAGGAGTACAAAGCCGTCTGCAAAAAGGAGGTCAGCGAGGACTGCCGCCGCTCGGTGCGGTTTATTCTGTCCCGCAACATCGTCTGCGGCAACGCCCTGAGCCTGATGTGCGTGGATGAAAATCAGCAGGATACCGGGGAGCCCATCGTGTTTTCCGAATGGGCCTTTGTAACCGGCTATCAGCTCCAGCGCAGTGACTACACCTTTGCCAGGCTGATGCAGGGAGATGACGAGGCCCGTGACCTGTTCGGCAAGAAAAAGCGCAAAAAGCGGGAGGAGCAGATGACCCTGTTCGACGCGGACGAACCCACCGAGAAGCCCAGCGACGAGGGCGAGTTCCTCAAAAAATATGTGACGCACTACAGGAGGGTATGGGAAAATGAGCAATGATTTCTACTCCGGCATCTATAATCCGGATGTGTTGTCCTGCCTTGCCAATCTGTCCAACGATGAGGTGTTCACGCCGCCGGAGGTAGCCAATTCGATGCTGGATATGCTCCCGCAGGAGTTGTTTTCGGACCCCAATACCAAGTTTTTAGACCCGGCCTGTAAAAGCGGTGTCTTTCTGCGGGAGATCGCCAAGCGGTTGCTGACCGGATTGGAGCCGATCCTTCCCGACCTGCAGCAGCGTATTGACCACATCTTTCATCACCAGCTTTACGGTATCGCCATCACCGAGCTGACCAGCCTGCTCTCCCGCCGTGGTGTGTATTGCAGCAAGTACCCCAACAGCGTGTATTCGGTGTCCCGCTTTGACGATGCGGAGGGCAACATTCGCTACAAGCGGATCCCCCACCGCTGGAAAAACGGAAAATGCGTCTTTTGCGGCGCAGCCCAGAGCCAATACGACCGGGACGAAATGCTGGAAACCCATGCCTATGAACTGATCCATACCACCAAGCCGGAGGATATTTTTAAGATGAAGTTCGATGTGATCATCAGTAACCCGCCGTATCAGTTGAGCGACGGGGGAAATGGCGTTAGTGCCTCGCCTATATATCACCTTTTTGTGGAACAGGCTAAAAAGCTGTCACCAAACTATTTGACAATGATAATCCCAGCACGATGGTACTCGGGTGGGAAAGGGTTGGAGTCTTTTAGAAATTCGATGCTCAATGACAAGCGCATTTCACACATTATGGACTATACAAACTCTGCCGATTGTTTTCCTGGAGTTGATGTTGCCGGAGGCGTTTGCTATTTTCTTTGGGATAAGCATTATACCGGCGCTTGTGCATTTACCAATTATAGCAACGGAGAATCTCATACGATAGAAAAGGAATTGAATGAGTTTCCGACCCTCATCCGTTACCCTTTAGCTGAATCTATTATTAAAAAAGTTCGAGCGTTTTGCGAGCCAAACCTTTCAGAATATGTTTCAAGCAGAAAACCCTTTGGTCTCGCAACCAATGTCCGACCTGAAGCCCAAGGCGATTTACTTTTACGGAACAAAGATGGCATTGGCAAGTTCCCAAGCTCAAAAGTGAGCGCAGGCAATGAGAATATAGACAAATGGAAAGTTATGATTTCAAGGCTGAGCGCAGAACACGCTGGACAGCCGGATAAAAATGGACAGTTCCGTATTATTTCCACAATGGAGATTCTGCCGCCTAAAACAATCTGCTCAGAAACATATTTAATTGCAGGTTGTTTTGATACAGAAAATGAAGCCAAAAACTACTATAAATATCTCCAAAGTAAGTTTGCGAGATTCCTCGTTGCCCAAATTGCGATGACGCAGCAAATCACAAAAACGACATTCAGTTTTGTACCTGCTCAGGATTGGCGTAAGCCTTGGACTGATGCCGAACTTTACGCCAAGTATGGCCTTACCGATGAAGAAGTTGCTTTCATCGAATCTATGATAAAGCCCATGGACTTGACCGGAGGTGAGGACTGATGCCGCAAATGGATTTCTTTCCCCAACGCCCAGAAGTCCATCCGATGATCTATGCCTACCGGGACTTAAATCCGGATTATGACGGCCTGCTGAAGGTGGGCTACACCGAAAAGGATGTGGACAGGCGTGTGGCGCAGCAGTACCCCACCAAGCGCCCGGACGGCAAGCTCCCCTATGAGATCCTGTACCGCAGCTCTGCCATGCGGGAGGACGGCTCCTGCTTTACCGACCACGATGTGCATCGTATGCTCCGCCGCAGGAAAATCACCGGCGTGGGTGGCGAATGGTTCCGCTGCACGGTGGATGAGTTGGAAGCGGCGGTGCTGGCGGTGAAAACCGACACCCTCAACGAGGAGAACCGCACCCGCACCTTTTCCATGCGCCCGGAGCAGGAGGAGGCCGTCAACAAGACCATCGCCTATTTTCGTTCCGCCAAGCTGGATACGCCGGACCGTGCACCGAAATTCCTTTGGAACGCCAAAATGCGCTTCGGCAAAACCTTTGCTGCCTATGAATTGGCCAAACGAATGGGGCTGAAAAAGGTGCTTGTGCTGACCTTCAAGCCCGCTGTCGAGGCGGCGTGGGAAGAGGATCTCATGACCCACAAGGACTTTGAGGGCTGGCAATTCATCTGCCGGGACGGAATGCGCTACGAGGACGCCGACCTGTCCCGCCCCATCGTCTGTTTCGGCTCTTTTCAGGACTATCTCGGCACCAACGAGAGCGGCGGCATCAAGGCAAAGAACGAATGGGTACATACCACCAACTGGGACATCGTGATCTTTGACGAATACCATTTCGGCGCGTGGCGGGACAATGCCAAAAAGCTCTTTGAAATGGACAACGAGGACGAGGATTACGACTTCGATATGGAGAAGTACAAGAAGGACGAGGCCGACAACGCCTACAACGAGACCTTCCTGCCCATCACCACATCGTACTATCTGTTCCTGTCCGGCACGCCGTTCCGCGCCATCAACAGCGGCGAATTTATCGAGGATCAAATCTACAACTGGACCTATTCCGACGAACAGCGGGCCAAAGAAAACTGGGACGGGGCTGCGGACAACCCCTATGCAGCACTGCCCCGGATGGTGATGATGACCTACCGCATCCCGGACAGCATCCGGCAGATCGCCATGCAGGGGCAGTTCGACGAATTTGATTTGAATGTATTTTTCTCCGCCAAATACGGCGAGAAGAGTAAGCCGGAGACCGCCCGCTTTGTCTATGAGAACGAGGTGCAGAAGTGGCTGGACCTGATTCGCGGCTCCTATCTCCCCGCCAGCGTGGACGATATGAAGCTGGGTCAGGACAAGCGCCCGCCTATGCCGTTTTCCGATACCCGGCTGCTGAATGTGCTGTCCCACACCTTCTGGTTTCTGCCCAATGTGGCGAGCTGCTACGCCATGTACAATCTGCTGCAGCAGAAGCAGAACAGCTTTTACCACGATTACCGCATCAATGTCTGCGCCGGGACCAAGGCGGGCATTGGCGTGGATGCGCTGGAGCCGGTGCAGAAATCCATGGGTGATCCGCTGACCACTAAGACCATCACGCTTTCCTGCGGCAAGCTGACCACCGGCGTTACGGTCAAGCCGTGGACGGGCATCTTTATGCTGCGGAATCTGAAAAGCCCGGAGACCTATTTCCAGGCAGCGTTCCGGGTACAGTCTCCGTGGACGGTGCGTACCGGCTCCGGCACCGATCAAATTATGAAATACGAGTGCTATGTCTTTGACTTTGCGCTGGACCGTGCCCTCAAGCAAATCTCGGATTATTCCTGTCGCCTGAATGTGAATGAGAGCAACCCGGAAAAGAAGGTGGCGGAATTCATCAACTTCCTACCCGTACTGGCCTACGACGGCAGCAGCATGAAGCAGATCGACGCACAGGATATTCTGGATATCGCCATGGCCGGTACCTCGGCCACGCTGCTGGCCAAGCGCTGGGAATCCGCATTGCTGGTCAATGTGGACAATGATACACTCCGGCGACTGATGGCGAACAAGGAGGCCATGGAGGCCCTGATGAAAATTGAGGGCTTCCGCAGCCTGAACTCGGATATTGAGACCATCATCAACAAATCGGAGAGCGTGAAAAAGGCCAAGAAGGAAAAGGGCAAGGAGCTCACCAAGGAGGAGAAAAAGGAAATCTCCGAGGAAGAAAAAGAATACAAATCCATGCGTAAGCAGATTCAGGAGAAGCTCATCAAGTTTGCCACCCGTGTGCCGATCTTTATGTATCTGACGGATTACCGAGAGCGCTCCTTGAAGGATGTGATCACGCAGCTGGAACCGGGGCTCTTCAAAAAAGTGACCGGTCTGGATGTGAAGGACTTCAATCTGCTGGTGGAACTGAATGTGTTCAACGCCAGCCTGATGAATGATGCCATCTTCAAATTCAAACGCTATGAGGATTCCAGCCTGTCCTACACCGGCCTTGACAAGCACGAAAACGAGGATGTCGGTGGCTGGGATACCGTTGTGAAGCGCAAGGAGTATGAGCTGCTGTTCTATAACCAGCAGTCTACGATGAATGCGCCGGAAATCGACGAAGCCGATGTCCCGGAAGCGGACGAGGAGCCGGAGCCGCCCAAAGCCCCCGTTCCAACTCGGACACCACCGGCTAAGCCGGATTTTGTCACTGCTGCCTTCGGCGTGAAATCTCCGATCGTTCCCGCAAAGCCCCAGCAGCCCGAAAAACCGAAGGTCGATGTTTCCGGCGTTGCCGTTGGAAGCACTGTGGCTCACGCTAAGTTCGGCATTGGCAAAGTGATCGAGCTGAACAGGGGATATGTGACCGTCCGCTTTGAGCAGGGCGAGAAACGCTTTATTTTCCCCGATGCCTTTGAATCCGGATTTTTGAAAGCACAATAGGCAAAAAGAGGCCCTTCGTATCATTTTCTCGATACGAAGGGCTTGCCTTATGTATAGATTACTTGATGATAGACAGTTTCGGATGCACGGTCTCGGCAGGAATTCATCCGCCCGACCCATTCCATTTGATCGCTGGCTTTCAGCGTTTCCGTAATGCCCTCTGCATCTGCCATTTGCTTTACCAGCCGAAGAAAAAGCTCCTCTGCCCGTCGGTCAATGTCCGCAAGATAGGTGTTCAATTCGCCACTTGTCAGCAGCGTGGCATATCGCACACGGCGATACTCCCTGAGATAGCGGAGATGCCGCTGCCCCCATACTCCGATTGGCCGATCTTCCTCCGGCTCGTCCTCTCCAGCAATCAGATAATAGTCTCCAACCAATTCATATTTCAGTCCTGTGCGTCCATCGGTAATGTACTTTTCCATCATCAGTGCCTCCATCCCCACAACATTGACTTCTGCGGCTTTGCTTTGGCGACTTTGATTAGTATCTCAATCTCATCTACGGCATCTGTGTACCGCCCCGCCGCAATCAACTCGTTGCGGAACCGGTTCAGCCCCTCAATGATAAGCCGCCATTCTTGCCGGTTCAGTTCCACATAGTATTTCCGCTTCATACGCCGCTCCTCCTTCGATTACTGCAACCACTGTAGCAGGAGAATTAGCGGAAATCGAATGTGCGAATAGCAAAAAGCGCCGCCTCGGGATCACTCCCAAGACGGCGCTTTTCTGTTGTGGATCAGAGCGAACACTTCACGGCGAAACCGCCACTGAAAAAGTAGGTGTTCGTCCGAACCTTGTTTGGTGGAGCTGAGGGGAGTCGAACCCCTGTCCGAAAGCGCTTTAACAAGACCTTCTCCGGGCGCAGGACAGATTCAGGATTCCCGCCCCGTGCAGGCACTGCCCAGACTGCACGGCTTGGTAGAGTCATGATGCATGGGCGGGGCAACTCTTACCCGCCGCACGTCCGCCACATCAACGACGCCTTCCCCGGCCTGTGGCCTCTCCGGTTCAGACGGCTGCCTTTAGTTAGGCAGCGACAGCAATACGATTGTTGTCAGTTAATTTTTAAGTTGCCCGTTTTATGGCGGTCAGGCGCCGCCGCCCGCTTATCCAGCCTCCACACCCCCGTCGAAACCGGTGCAGCCCCGTATCGAAGTATGGGAAAAGACTGTATATTTCTACCGTTCCGGGTGAGGTCGCCCCCCACCCGGACGGTTATTTCCTTAGCTGTGGAAGGGGTCCGGCAGCTTCTCCGGCTCCGGGTACTCCACACCTTGGGTATCCACGGTGACGGACTTCATCACCTGCGGCTTCTTGGGCTTGTTGGTCATCATGTTGCGCGGCTGCACGGCAATCTCGTCGACGACGTCCATGCCCTCGATGACCATACCAAAGGCGGCATACTGCCCGTCGAGGTGCGGCGCGTCCGCGTGCATCAGGAAGAACTGGCTGCCGGCGCTGTCGGGTGCCTGCGCGCGGGCCATGCTCAGCACGCCGCGCGTGTGGCGCAGGTCGTTCGTCACGCCGTTAGCGGAGAACTCGCCCTTAATGCAGTAGCCGGGGCCGCCCATGCCCGTCCCCTCCGGGCAGCCGCCCTGGATCATGAAGCCGGGGATCACGCGGTGGAAGATCAGGCCGTTATAAAAACCGGCATTTGCGAGACTGATGAAGTTGCGCACGCTCTGCGGCGCGATGTCGGGATAGAGTTCGGCAACGATCTTCTTGCCGTTCTCCATTTCAATCGTAACAATCGGATTGTTCATGGTATTTTCTCCTTTTCGGATGGTACTTCGGCGGGAAACCGGGGCGTTACCGGTTCTTTTCGCGCATGGCGCGATCCATCTCGCGCTTGGCGTCGCGCTTGGCGATGGCGTCGCGCTTGTCATAGGTCTTTTTGCCCTTGCACAGACCCAGCTCCACCTTCACGCGGCTGTCCTTGAAGTAGACCGACAGCGGAATGAGCGCATAGCCGTCCTGCTTCTGCAGGTCGTGGAGCTTGCGGATCTCGCGCTTGTGCATCAGCAGGCGCTTCGGCCGGTCGGGGTCGCGGTTGAAGATGTTGCCGTGGTCA
>URXY01000002.1 GCA_900552015.1 uncultured Eubacteriales bacterium
CTGTGATATGGTGTGTTGCTACCAGGAGGTGCAACGCATGAAAACATTACTCAAGGACATGTATGACTGCTTCTATGCCCCACCAGAGTTTTCAGAGCAGAAGCAGGAATTGGAAGAATGTCACCAGACGCTGATTCAAGTGCTGGAGAAGCCGGAACGGCGGCTGGTGCTTCGAATCATGGATGCCCAGAGTCTGATGACAGAAGAACGCTCCATCGACAGCTTTATCTTTGGATTTGAGTTGGCGTGGCAGATTTCCATGGAACTAAATCAATTTGAAAAAGAGCACTCAGTCTCTCGCTGTATGGCGAGGAAATCGGGCGCCCTCTCCATGTCCGAAAGGGAGGCCGCAACATGAAGAAACGAATCATCACTGTCGCGGCATTCGCCGCCTGTCTGGCCCTGTGTGCCGCTGTGTAGCCGCAGAGCGAACCAGCCGAGGAAACACCCGCAGTGCCAACTCCGATTGCTGTAACCGCCACACAGCCCAAACTCCTGGAGATACCAGAAATCGAAGAAATCATAACTCCCGAGGAAAAAAGCTTGAAGTGATGAAACCAAAGCAGACTGATGTCGCTATCCCAACTCCAGAGCCAACGCCAACTCCCACTCCGACAAAGGAAGCGATGGAAGTTTCAGAGCAAGAAAGCGAATCACAGAAAGAACCAGAACCCGCTCCAACATCATCTGACAGCGCTCCGGACAACATGGTCTATGTATCGGGCTTCGGCTGGATAGAAAGCCAAGGCCCAACCATGTCGAATACGCCGAGGATATGTACGAGAACGGCAACAAAATTGGGGGCATGGGATACATGAAAAGCAGTGCGGTATCAGGCCAAGCCTGGTACCGTACTGCTTATTCCGTTTCATTCTCCAATGCGTCGCTGAATATCTCGTGGACATGAATCAGTGCTGCGACCTCGCAGGCAAACCGATTCGCCAGCGCCTTCTCCTCCCACCAAGTCCTCTGCGGCGTTGCGTCATGTCCCGCATTCTGCTCCGCCTCCGCTTTGGCCTCGCGGATGGCCTTCTGCGCGGAGAGCCACCGCCCATAGGCGCCGCCGTACAAGTCCCTTTTCAGTTTCCGCAGCGCGGCCTTGTACGCCTTCTCCGCTCCGCTGGGGCCGTTGTAGTTGAGCCGAATGGCCAGCTCCTGAAAAGTCATGCCGACCTCGTCCGGCTGGCCGATGCCGAGGTAGCTTCGCACCAGATTCAGCTCTCTGGGCGTCAGCACCTCCTCCATCCGCTGCATCAGCAGCGTCCGGCGCATGAGGCGGTCATAGGCCACGGCAGAATCGCCGCCGCAGCTGACGGAGAACACATCGTCACCTAACTGCCGGACGCAAAACAGCGTCCGGTATTCTTTTATCAACGCCCCAGCCACCTTGGCAGATACATTCAGTTCTCCGCACACCACCTTGACCAGCTCAGCATCAGATGAGCCCCATCCCTCGGCACAGAGGTATGCCACCCTGCGCAGTTGATTGTACCGGCTGATGGGAATGGACAGAGAGGAAGAATGCTGTGCGGCGTAGTCGGACAGCGCCGCTTCTATCGCGGGCGTCGCATAGGTCAGCAGCTTTGTTCCGTAGGCGGGATCAAAGTGCCCCGCCGCGTCCAGCAGCGCCAACGCCGCCTCCTGCTTCAAATCCTCCATCTCACACCACGGTGTGTACGCCCGCGCCAGTTCGGTGAGGTAACCCTCGTTCTGTGAGACGAGCCGCTCCGCGGCGTTTTTGTCTCCGGCTTGCATCCGCAAAGCCAGCTCTTCATTGCAGGGGCTATCTCCTGCAACGGTGTACATATTTTTCGTCACAGGAACGCCCCCTTCCTCATTTCAGCCGCTTTTCTGCCTCCGCGTAAATGTGCTCCAATTCCATGTCCCGCGCATATCCGTCAGCGGCATAGTCATTGTCCATCAGCGCCTTATCCCGGTAGCTCTCCGCCAGATACAGCGCCTCCCGCCGCAGGTCATCGGAGATTTTTCCTCTCTGGTGATGCTTGCGGATCGTCCCGGTTCGGGTATTGAACAGGCGGTAGACCGGGTGCTGCTTGTTCTGCTCCTTCTGGTGCATCATCGCGCCATACTGCCGACAGGTATAGCGATTGTCCTGCGGTGCGACGCCGTCGCAGTATTTGGGGATGTGACCGTTGGTGGTCAGAAAATATTTCCCGCAGCCTTGGCACTGGCTGGGCGCGTGGCCGTGGTGCAACCCGTTCAAAAGGTCGTAGGTGTAAAAATCTGTGAGCCGCAGGAAAGATACCCGTTCCACAAACACCATTTCTTTTTCGTTTTTAGGACTGCGGGCAAACACATAGGTGGAGGACAGCTCCGGGTAAACCGTGAACGGCTCCATATCCAAGCTCTGTAAACTCCGCATCTCATCCCAAAACTGCTCGCTGTTGAAGCAGTCATGCGCGGCCACGGCGAAATGTGTTTCGTTCCGTTTTTTCAGACGCCGCAGATAATCCAGCTCAAAGAACCGCCCCGCTGCATAGAAGTGATACATGGCGATTGGGATGCGTATGATCCCGATGCAGAATCTCAGGAACTCCGTCTGGAACTCCGAATCGGGCGTCCGTATTTGCAGGAGGTTTCTTTCGTCAAACAGGATATTGATCCGGCGCATTTCCTTCTCGTAGTCATTGTAGCAAAAGGGTGGATACTTCCAAAGCAGTTCAGTCAGATACAATATCCGTTCCCGCAGCTGCGGGAATACCGCCGCAGCCTCCTCATCGCTGCCCTGTACCACCACAGGGAACAGGAAGGTCGGTGCGCCGCCGGCCTGTATCAGCTCCGGCAGTTTTTCTTCGGGAATGTTCAGAATGGACATCGCCATGAATCCCGCCTGGAACTCCTTCTCCTGATAAAAGATCTTGTCATTCCAGACATCCATTGTGAACTGCGTGAAATCGTTGTTCTGCTGTACTCCCAGCGGCATAGCATTGCCCTCCTGTCCCATATCCGTTTTGCATCTGTCCCGCAATATTCTCATTCTATCAAAAAATACAGAATAATCAAGTGAAAGGGTTAGAGCCTCGACTGAAGCGAGGTCTCTGCCCTTACCTTTTTATCTGGAGGTTTTTTTATGTCTCAAATCAACCGACTGCAAACCATTGACGCGGACACGTTGCAAAGCACCGCTTACGAACCGGTCTCCTTCGTGGTCGACGATCTGCTGCCACAGGGACTGCACCTGCTGGCAGGCGCGCCGAAGATCGGCAAATCGTGGCTGGCGCTGTGGCTGTGTCTCTGCGCCGCGCAGGGCAAGCCGCTCTGGACGTTCGCCACACGGCCATGCGAGGTGCTGTACCTCTGTCTGGAGGACAGCTTCCAGCGTATCCAGAGCCGCCTCTTTGATCTCACAGAGGACGCACCGCCCACGCTGCACTTCGCCGTCATGTCCCAGCAGCTCCACAACGGGCTGGTGGAACAGATCGAGCAATTCCTGAAGGAGCATCCGCAGACCAGGCTCATCGTCATCGACACGCTCCAGCGCATCCGCACCGCGGGCAATGACGCAAACCCGTATGCCAGCGACTACCGAGACATCGGCGTTCTGAAAGCGCTGGCGGACAAGCACCGCATTGCCATTCTGCTGGTGCATCATCTGCGGAAGATGAATGACGATGATCCCATGAACATGATTTCCGGCACCACCGGACTCAGCGGTGCCACCGACAGCAACTTCGTCCTCCGCAAGAGCAAGCGCAGAGAGAACACAGCCACGCTCTACTGCACCGGACGGGACATCCCCTACCGGGAACTGGCATTGGAGTTCGACGGTGAGGATCATGTCTGGAAACTGCTGTCAGATGACTGCGAACAGAAAAAGCAGCCCAACGAGAGAATTCTTTTTCTTCTCTTTGAATTGCTGCGCCGGCAGCCGGAGATCAGCGCCCCTGCCAAGGTGCTGTTGGAAAAGATCGACCCTGCCGATACAGAGGGGCTGACCCCCAACAGCTTCTCCCACCGAATCCGCAAAAGTGTTGACGCTCTAAGGAGAAGCGGCATTACGGTGTCCTTCCGCAAGAGCAACGGCGACCGTCTGATCTGCCTGAAAAGGGTCGATGGTGTCGATGATCCCGCTGCCGGAAACATCGTCACCATCGACTCTGAGAACCCGCCGTGTTTCGGCGTGTGAGCCGCTGTGTGCGCGGTTAAGGGCTGGGGTGGCGTGTGTACCCGCCGAGAGGATATTCTGCCCGCACGGGGCAAATTCCGAGACGGCATAAAAACGGCGAATACGCCGCCAAGCCCTCTGCGCGTCCAGCGTTTCAGCAGCATGAAGCGCACGCCGAGGGTAGTGATCCCACCCCCATGCAGGAACGCCGAAAAATGTAAACCGGGAGTCTTATCACCTCCCCCAACAGGGCTCCCGCCAAAACCCAGCGAAGCGGTTTCGGTGGGAAGAGGACGAGCGACAGAGAGAGCGAGTCCTGCCGCTTGCGGCGGGACGAGGGATTCGTCGTCCGCTCGGACGACGGCCAGCATCGCATTTGTCTGGTCTGCGGCGAAGCCGCTGCCCTGCCAAATGCCCCGGGCGGGCGGAAGCCCTGCACCCACTTTTAGCTACGATTGGAGGAAAACATGAAAAAAGATATCAAATTCAGCACGCGCATGGCGTCCGCTGACCGTGAGAAGATCAGGGCACTGGCGGCGAAGGCCCATATGTCCATGAGCGACTATGTCACCGCCTGCTGCCTCGGCAAACGGATCGTTGTCATTGACGAGCAAAAGGAATTGCTCCGGCAGCTCAAGGGCATCGGCAGCAACATCAACCGCCTCACCATCCTTGCCAACATGGGTAAGGTGCAGATCATCAATCTGGAGAAAGCTGCCAGTGAGCTATCCGAGGTCAGCGCCGCGCTGCGCGCGGCAGTGGAAGGTCGGTGAGCCGTATCGCCATCGTACATTTCGTGAACTACAAAAAGGGAACGCAGTCCCGCGCCGCCATGCGCGGCGTGATGCTCTATGTCATGCAGGAAAAGAAAACCACATGGGAGGGCGCGCCGCTCGTCAGCGGCATCAACTGCCAAGTGCAAAGCGTCTACGACGATTTCCTGAACACGAAACTGCTCTACCACAAGGACGGCGGCGTGATGTTCTACCACATGGTACAAAGCTTTCCGAAGGGCGAAGCCGTTGATCCCCGGCAGGCCCACGAAGCTGCGCGGCGGCTGGCGGAATACTTCGACGGCTGCGAGGTGCTGGTCTGCACCCATGTAGACCGGGAACACATCCACTCCCACTGCGTCATCAACTCCGTCAACTTTGAGACAGGCAAGAAGCTGCACATGGCAAAGGAGCAGCTGCAGGAGCTGATGCGGCGCAACGACGCGATCTGTCTGGAGATGGGGCTGCCGGTCTTTGAGCCGACCGCGCAGCAGGCCCGCGGCATGAGCGGTGCGGAATACCACACGGCTCTGAAGGGTCAAAGCTGGAAGCTGCGGCTCATGAACACCATCGACGAGTGCATGAAATACGCCGCCGACAAGGACGCTTTCGTTTCCCTAATGGCGTCCGAGGGTTATCAGGTGCGATGGGAAAACAACCGCAAGTACATCACCTACACCACACCGGACGGCATGAGGTGCCGCGACAGCAAATTACACGAGGAAAAGTATTGCAAGGAGGCCATGGAACATGAATTCAGAATACGGGCAAAGCTCGTCCAAAGAAAATTCCATCGAGCAGCGAAAATCGATGGAGGAATTGAAGCGGATGAATCAGCCGAACTGCGCGCCGCCGTCTGCACCGCAGCCGATCCAGCCCATTGTGATCCAGTGCGATCTGCCGCAGGCGATGGACAAGCTGACGGAGCAGGCAGACGGAATAAACTGGGAGCTGGAGGAAATTCGGAAGACCCTGTCGGAGCTAAAAACGCGCGTCGACCTGACACCGGTGCAGCAGTCTCTGGCGGAGATGCAGAGATCGCTGACAGAGATGAACAAGCTGCTGGAACGGGTTGGGAACCTGAGCGAGAAGTATTCCTCCAAGTGGATCGACTGGCTCCCGGATTTCAGCCTGCTGGTGGCCCTCAAGTGGATTATGCTGGTGCTGATCCTTGGCACGGCGGCACTGGCAGGGTGGTATGGCGCGGCGGCGATCCGCAGCCTGTTTCTCTGATGCCCGCCGTGGCCGGGTTGACCGCTGTGGGGACATTGATGGACGAGGATGAGGACGCTGAGGAAAAGCGGCGGCGCATGGAGGCGAAGATCGCCGCCGAAAACTTCGGTGCGGTGATCGGCTTCGCCGCGGGCGCGGCTATGGCGGTGAAAGAAAAATTGGACGAGCAGGCTGTGCAAGAAAAACAGCAGCAAACGATGGGAGGATTAGGATGAAACAGGATTGGGAAATTTATCGTGACACGGGCATCCTCGGCGCCTACCGGCCGGAGCAGGTCATCCTGCGCCGCTCCGAGGACGGCGGCGTGGAAACTCTGTTCCGCGACAGCACAGCCAAGTGGGAGGGCAATGACCTCACCCGTCAACGGGCGATGCTGGTTGGTGGGAAGTGCTTCCTTGTGACCTCCGTATTCCCCGGCGGCGCATCGGCAACACCCACAGACAAGCTCCTGCAGCTTATCGACACAAAGTTAGGGCGGGAGCAGCATGAGCAGTAAAATTCCGGTAGACTTGCGAGAGCCGGTGCGGTATACTTCGTGTTACCGTACCGGCCTGCCCCAACGAAAAGGAGGTAACTATGGCAGGTCAAGAAGATCAGCAATACACCGTACTCTACGGGCGGCTCAGTCAGGAGGACGAGCGGGCCGGAGAGTCCAACAGCATTCAGCACCAGCGCACCCTGCTGGAGAAATACGCAAAAGAAAAGGGCTTCGAGAACACCATCTTCCTTGCGGATGACGGCTACTCTGGTACGAACTTCGAGCGGCCTTCATGGAAAAAGATCGTGGAGATGATCGAAGCAGGACAGGTGGCGAACCTCATCGTAAAGGACGCCTCCCGCTTGGGGCGAGAATACCTTCAGGTGGGCTATTACATGGAGATATATTTTCCCCAGAAGAATGTCCGCTTCATCGCTGTCAACGATGGCGTGGATTCAACAGTGGAGAGCAGCAATGACTTCAACCCCATCCGCAACTGGGCCAACGAGCTTCACGCCAAGGATACCAGCCGCAAGGTCCGTGCGGTCATGAAAATGAAAGCGGAGCAGGGAGAGCGGCTGGGCGGCAGACCGCCCTACGGCTATCGGAAAAGTGATGGTGACGCCAACACGCTGGTTCCGGACGAGGACACCGCGCCTGTGGTGAAGCGCATCTTCTCCCTCTGCGCCGCTGGAAACGGCCCCAAGCGAATCGCCACCATCCTCACTAAAGAGCAGGTGGTGAACCCGTCCAACGCCTACTACCGCAAGACTGGAAAAAGCCATCGGGGACTGGACACCACCAGACCCTGCCTGTGGTCTTCCAACAGCGTCACCAGCATTCTGAACAATGAGGTCTACCTCGGACACTCGGTTGGGCTTCGCACCACTACGATCTCCTACAAAAACAAGCAGCGTGTGGAGCGCCCTGAAAGTGAGCGGTTCGTGGTGAAGAACACCCACGAAGCCCTTGTCACGCAGGAGCAGTGGGACATCGTGCAGGAGGTGCGTCAGCACAAAAAGCGTGTCCCCAAGCACATGGACGAGCCGAACATCTTCTCTGGACTGGTGTTCTGCGCGGATTGCGGCAAGCCGCTGGTGCTGCACAGAGCCAGCACGATGAAGCGGACGGAGTACAACTTCAAGTGCTACACCTACGGCAAAAAGGGCAAGACCGTTTGCACGCCGCATCACATCCGGGAGTTTGAACTGAAAGCCGTTGTGCTGGAGGACTTACGCCGGGTGACGCACTTTGCGCGGATGAAGGAAAAGCAGTTCGCCGCCTACATCAGCAGCAAGAATACGCTGGAGCTGCGGCGTGAGATGAACACGATCCAAAAAGATCTGGATACCATGCGGCGGCGCAGAGAGGAACTGTCCAAGCTGTTCAAGCGGCTCTATGAGGACAATGTGCTGGGGCGGGTGACCGATGAGCAGTACCGGATGCTGGCGGGCGATTACACCGTCGAACAGAAAGCGTTGGAGGAACAGATCCCCGAAAAGGAGGCCCGGCTGGAAAAGCTGAAAGCCGCCTCCGCCAACGTGAACACGTTCGTTGAGAAGGCGAAGCAGTACACCGCCATCGACGAACTGACGCCGGAGCTGCTGCGGCTGTTCATCCAGCGGATCGAGGTGGGAGAGCGGGCAGAGAAATATTCCCGCAGCGCAAGCCAGAGCATCCGCATCGTATACCGCGACATCGGCACGGTGGACAGCGCGATGGAGCAGGGCGAGGAGCAGCCGCATATAGCGCTGCCCCTGAGCGAGGTATTACGCCAGCTTCCCGCATAATAAAAACAGAGAAAAAGCAAGAAAGCGGACAGCAAACGCTGTCCGCCCCCTTGCAAGATATGGTGTCAACTTGTGTCCCTATGAACATTACCCGAAGCGTCCAAGTCCTTTTCTTTATTCCTCCGCTTTACTCAGCAGCTTCGGCGCGCTCGTGTCCATCAAAAACGTCCCGAGCGGCGCGGTGATGACGATGCCGAGCACCGCGACTGACAGCACGATGCTGCCGCAGGGCAGCCCCGCCGCAAGCGGCACCGAACCGATGGCCGCCTGCACCGTCGCCTTGGGAAGATAGGCAAACACGCAGAAGAGCCTCTCTTTCGCCGTGAGCGGCGTTCTGACAAGGCAAAGGCACACACCCACGGCGCGGAAAATGAGCGCCGAGAAGATCATGCCGACCGCCGCAAGGCCCACGCCCGCCATATAGCGGATATCGACCGCCGCTCCGACGAGGACGAACAAAATGACCTCCGCCGCCAGCCAGAGCTTGCCGAATTTTTCAGAGAGCCGCTTGGCAACGAACGGCGTGCACTTCATCTTAAGTAAGCACGCCATGCTGACGACCGCGAGCAGACCCGACACCGGCACGATGCCCTCGAGCCAGCCCTCCGCCGCGACGAGCAGCAGCGAGACCCCCAGCACGATGATGACCTTCATGCTGTTGCGGATGCAGTGCGATCGGGCATAGGCAGTCTCGAAAAAGCGGCTGAGCAACCACCCGACAAGCGCACCCAGCGCAACGCCGAGCACGATCGACGCAGGGATGCTCAAAAAGTCCGCGGCGTTGGCGCTGCCGCCCTGCGCCGTGTGCAGAAACGTTGTAAACAGCACAATGACGAAGATATCGTCGCACGATGCGCCGGCCAGGATCATCTGCGGGATGCTCTTGTCCGTTCCGCGGCCGCTTTCCATCAGCTGCACCATGCGCGGCACGACGACCGCGGGCGACACCGCCGCGAGCACCGCGCCCATGACCGCCGCCTCCACGCGCGTGACGCCGAGGAAGCACGGCGCGAGCAGCACATAGCCGATGATCTCGCACGTTGCGGGCATGCACGACATCAGGATCGCCGGACGGCCGACCTTTTTGAGGTCGCCCAAATCGAGCGACAGTCCCGCCTTGAGCAGGATAATAACGAGCGCGAGCTTGCGCAGGTCGGCTGAGATCGACAAGATCGAGCCGTCCAACACATTGAGCAGGCACGGTCCCAGCAGGACCCCCGTGAGCAGCATCCCGAGGATGCGCGGCAGCTTCAGCTTCTGGCAGAGCGCGGCCAGCGCAAGGCCGATCAGAAAGATGAGCGCGAGTGAAGTTAGCATAAATTTCTCCCTTTGGACACAAAAAAGCTGATGCCCCCTGTGACCGTTCAAAATCACAGAAGTCATCAGCTCAAAAAAGCGGTTTCGGCAGTGCCGTGGGAGAACCTCATTCCCGATTGCGCAGTATAGCAAAGCGCGGGCAAAAATGCAAGCCCTTTTTCAAAAATCAGCGCTCGAACGTCACCTGATAGGCCCCCAACACCTGCGTGCAGGGGATGACGGCGGCGTTTTCGACCGTGAAGGCAGCCTTTTCATAGTGCGCCGTCTCCGCCTCGGGGATGGCGGGCAGTGTTTTGCCGAGGCTGACGCCGTGCGCGCCGCCTGAAAAGTGCCAGGCAAATTCACAGTCGCAGAATTCCTTGTTTGCTGTGATCTTCTCCGCGGGCACGAGCGTAAACGTACCGTCTTTCAAGTAATAGCAGCCTACGTTGTCCTTTTCCGCAGGGCAGTCGCCCTCGATGCCGACGCCGGTGAACGAGATCGTTAGCTCCGGGAGCGTGAAGATCGTCTTTTTGCCGTCCTTCGTAAAGGGAACATCGTCCCAGCGGCCGATGTTGACCCAGCCGCGGCTGCCGTCCTTTTCTGCAGCGGTGTTGCATTCAAGATGACCCGTTTCGTCGCCGCGTATCTCCGCGTTGACGCGCAGCACCGGGCGCAGCGAGGTGAAGCCCTCCGGCAAAATGGCGCGCAGGCGGTCCTGCTCCGCGCCGTAGGCCATGACAAACTGTTCAACGGTCATCATGCTTCCTCTGTTTCCTTTTGTGCGCGCTCCGCGTCTTGCCTCAGCAGCCGCAGATAGGCGTCGAGATAGAGCTTGTGCGTCACGCTTAAAAGTGCCGAGCGCAGCAGTTCCTTTTCATCCGACTCGTCCTGTCCGACGCTTGCAAGATGGTCGCTCGCGCCGAAGACATAGCGGATGAGATTTTCAAATTCCTCGCAGAAGTAGTGATAAGCGGTCGGCAGATCGTAGGTCTCGTGCTGGATGCCGATCAGCGCGCGGATGTCGTCCATCGCGACGACGCTCTTGATGCACGAGACAAAGATGAGGTACGCAATGCTCTCCGCGCCGTAGGCCTTTTTCTCCGGCCCCGGGATGATCTTCTGCTTAACATAATTGCTGACCATCGAGGCTGTGATGGGACTGAGCCCGCATCCCGTGATGGATCGATTGACATAACGTGTCACCTGTTCGAGATACAACCCCACGTCGGGAATTTCCCCGAGCCGCGGGATGTGAAAGCTGCGGACAGACTCTGCCAAATGGCTGCACATATTTTCGTCCATAGCTGCTCCTCCGTTCAAACTGCGTTTTCATCATCTTAAACTTTGGTGAAAAAAATGTCAATAAGTTTTCCAAAAACCGATTGACAGTTATTGAAAATCGTTGTATTGTAGTCGAAGATGTTTTTACCTGACAACAGGTTTTTTAATAACCGATTATTATTTTTGGAGGCTTCCCCATGATGAAACTGATCGCCGACTCCTCTGCCAACCTCACGATGCTGGAGGGCGTAACCTATCAGAGCGTGCCCATGACCATCCGCGCCGGCGAGCGCGACTTCGTGGACGATGAAACGCTCGACACTCACGAGCTGCTCGACTATCTCGCGGCCCACAACGGCAAATCCAGCACGGCCTGCCCCAGCCTCGACGGCTGGCTCAAGGCGTTCGAGGGCGCGGATGAGATTTTCGTCATTACCATCACAAGCAGCCTGTCCGGCACCTGTGCCTCGGCCATGGCCGCGCGCGACGTGTATCTCCAGTCGCATCCCGAGGTCAAAATTCACGTCTTTGACACGCTGAGCACGGGGCCGGAGATGCAGCTTCTTGCCGAAAGACTCGCAGAGCTGCACGCGAAGGGTCTCCCCTTCGACGTGATCTGCGAAAAGGGGCGGGAATATCTTGCCACCACGCGCATTTTCTTCAGCCTCAAGTCGCTGCACAATCTGGCGCAGAACGGCCGCGTCAGCAAGATCGCCGCGGGCGCCATCGGCATTCTCGGCATTCAGATCCTCGCCACCGCAAGTCTTGAGGGCACGATACAGCCCGTTGAAAAATGCCGCGGTGAAAATAAGACCCGCGCTGCGATGCTGCAAAGCATTCTGAACGCCGGCTACCGCGGCGGCAAGGTGCGTATCCACCACGCCGAAAATCCGGAGGCGGCTGGGGCGCTCGCCGCTTCGCTGCGCGGGCACTTTCCCGAAGCAGACATTGAGATACGTCCCTGCCGTGGTCTTTGCAGCTACTATGCCGAGCGCGGCGGCGTCATCGTCGCGTTCGAGATGGCGTAATATAACAAAAGCCAAACAAAAAAGCAGACAGCCTGCGCGGGCTGTCTGCTTTTTATTTGGTCTGCCATCAGGCAGCGGGAGTGGTATCAACATTGTACGTACCGGAAGCACCGCTGTCTGCGGGGGCGCTTCCAGCCTCAGGCCTTTGCGACCCGTCGGGCGGTTCGGGGCGTTCACCGTCAGAAAAGTCAGGGCGCTCGCCGCCGGGCATTTCGGGCACTTCCCCGTCGGGAAGCTTTGACTTCTCGCCGTTTGGCATCTGACCGTCAAAGCTCTCGGGCGGTTCACCGTCTGGCTTCTGTCCGCCGCCGGGGAAGCCGCCGCCCATGCCCATGCCGGTGGAAACCGTCCCGCTCTGCGCGGTCCCTTCGGTGGAGCTGTCGCCCGCCTTGAGGGTATACGCACTGTCCGCCACCACATCGGCAGATGAGAAGAGGATGAAGTTCGCACCGCATCTGGCTGTGCCGCTGTACACAGCATTGCCGTCGGCGTCTTCAATCGTGAAATTCTCGTCCGCGGCGATCAGGCTGCTCTGCGTACTGCCCGGCATGCCGCCAAAGCCCGTTGAGCCGTAAATGACGCAGGGCTGCGCGGCCTCCAGGTTCATGCCCATGCCGCTGCTACCGCCCGCGGCGAGCACCGTGCCACCCGAGACGGCGATGGTGCCGTCGGCATCCAGCGGCTCGTTGTCCGCCGTGTTGTCCGTCCACACGATCACTGTGCCGCCCGTGATGGTCAGGTCGCCGTTGGAGTCGAAGCCGTCGCCGCCCGAAGTGTAGGCGTTGATGGTACCGCCCGCGATGGTCATGGTGAAATCGTAGCCGCTCAGGTCGGAGTTTGCGGCATTCAGACAGTCGTCCGTGGCGGTGATGTCGATATCGCCGGAGTAAATGTTGAGCTCTGCCGCTTCAAGGCCCTCGCAGCAGTTCGTGATATCGATCGTGGGACCGTCCGTGCCATCCGCACCGATGTTGAGCTCAAGGTCACTGTGCACAGCGTCATCCGCGGCGTCGATGGTCAGTGTGCCGCTCTCAATGTTCAAAAGCTGCTCTGCGTTGATGGCATCGTTCACGGGAGCGTCGATATTCAATATCAAATCGCGGATGGTCAGCGACGCTTCGCCGTCCTCATCCGTCGTCGTGCCGGACTTGATGCCGTTCTTTCCATTCGCAGTGACGGTCAGCGCACCCGTGCCGCAGAGGGTGACACGCGAGCCATCCTTGCACTTGATGACGGCGTTTTCGGCATCGGTGTTGTCAGGATACGTCTCATCGTTGTTCTGCTCGGTATCGCTCAGGGAATTCGTCGTGCCGGCGGAAACGAGGATCGTCACCTCGCTCGACTTGCCGCAGGTGATGGCAGCGGTGTCCGCGCTCGTGAGCGTCAGATCGCTCAGCACCAGCGTCACGCCGGTCGTGCCCTTTTTCACCTTGATGGAGCCGTCCGCGCAGCTGCCCGAGACGGTGTAGGTACCGCTGTCGGTGATGGTGAGCGCCGTGTCGTCGATCTCGTAGCCCGTGTTAGTCTCGCCCGCGGCGGTCACGCCGCTGTCGGTAAAGGTAAAGGTCACATCGCTTGCCGCGTCCGCCATACTATTATTCATCGTACCGGCGCAGGCCGTGAGTGACAGCGCCAGCGCCGCCGCGCACAGGAAAGGCAGTAGTTTTTTCATAACAATATCTCCTCTTTCATAGCCCTCTCGGGGCGGGCGCGAGCTTTTTTCGCTCTCTGCGCCCGCTCCTTTGAGGATGGGGACAGCATACCCGCTTTGCCTAAAAGTTACCTAAAGAAAACGAACATTTTACCTTTAGGTTTCTTTTAGGTTGCGCGTTCATACTTAATCGCACAAAGGAGGTTCGACACCATGGCGATCCAAAGCTGTTTTGAACGATATGAAAAGAAATACTGCCTGAGCATTCGCCAGCAGCGATTTCTCATGGAGTGGATGATGCCCTACATGAAAAAAGACGAGTATGGCGAGTACACCATCTGCAACATTTATTATGATACCGACGACTGGCGGCTCATCCGCTCGTCGATCGATAAGCCCGTTTATAAAGAAAAGCTGCGCGTGCGCAGCTACGGCGTGCCGGAGGAAGACGGCCGGGTATTCGTCGAGCTGAAAAAGAAATACGACGGCGTCGTCTACAAGCGCCGCATCACGATGCCTGCAAATGAAGTCGACGATCTTCTCAGCGGCGGGCACGGCGATGAGTATGGGCAGATCGGTCGCGAGATCCAATATTTCCAGTCGTTTTACCGCACAGTGCCGAAGGTCTTCATTGGTTACGACCGTCTCGCCTTTGCGGGCGTCGATGACCCGGGGCTTCGCATCACCTTTGACACGAACCTGCGCTGGCGCGATACGGAGGTAGACCTCCGTATCGGCGACTACGGCGACGCGATCCCGCTCCCCTGCGGCGATGTGCTGATGGAGATCAAGATCCCCGGCGTGTGTCCGCTGTGGCTCAGCCGTCTGCTCTCCGAGGCTGGGGCCTTCCCCACCTCGTTTTCCAAATACGGCGCGTGCTACTGCGGCAGCATCCTGCGCCCTGAACCCATCATTTTAAAGGAGGACACCTGCTGTGCTTAACTCGATCATCGGAACAGAACTGACCGTATCTTCATTTTCCCTCTGCACCGCCGTCTCGCTGCTGCTGGGCGTGGGAACAGCCCTTGTCGCCATGTACCGCTCCCGCACGACGCAGAGCTTTGCCGTCACGCTCGCCATCCTGCCCGCCGTGGTGCAGCTCGTCATCATGCTGGTGAACGGTGACCTCGGCGCGGGCATCGCGGTCGCAGGTGCGTTTGGCCTCGTGCGCTTCCGCTCCGCGCCAGGAACGGCAAAGGAAATCGGCGCGCTATTTCTCGCGATGGCGCTCGGTCTTGCGACCGGCATGGGCTATGTGTGGCTCGCCGTCCTCGCATTCGCCGTACTCGCTGCGGTGATGCTGCTGCTCACGGCGGTGAACTTCGGCTCTCCCAAGGCGTCGGAACGCGTGCTGAAGATCACCATTCCCGAAAACCTTGACTACGAGGGTCTTTTCGACGACCTTTTTGCGCAATACACCTTGTCCCACACGCTTACGCGCGTCAAAACGAGCAACATGGGCTCGCTCTACGAGCTCGAATACCATATCACGCTCCCCGGCGAGACCGTGCCCAAGGCATTTTTGGACGATCTGCGCTGCCGCAACGGGAACCTGAACATCACCTGCGGGCGCGAAGCGATGAAGGACACACTGTAAGAGATATTGATTTTTTCGCGTTTTTTCTTTATACTTTTCCTGATCTCAAACACAAACGGAGGGATACTTCATGCGGCTTTTGATCGCTGAGGATGAATTGGATCTGGCCGAGGCGCTGACGGTGTTTTTCGAAAAGAACCACTTCAGCGTCGACGCGGTGCACAACGGCTTCGATGCCTATGAATACGCCTCGACGGGCGAGTATGACGCTGTCATCTTAGATGTGATGATGCCCAAGATGGACGGCATCCAGGTGCTTGAAAAGCTGCGGCAGGAGGGCGTGAAAACGCCCATCATGATGCTCACGGCCAAGGGCCAGAAGAGCGACCGCATCACAGGCTTCAATGCGGGCGCGGACGACTACCTCCCCAAGCCCTTCGCCCCCGACGAGCTCTTAAG
Source organism: uncultured Eubacteriales bacterium (assembly GCA_900552015.1). GTDB lineage: Bacteria > Bacillota > Clostridia > Oscillospirales > Oscillospiraceae > Hominicoprocola. The sequence goes on from URXY01000002.1 coordinate 15,656, forward strand.
CCGCGTGCGCGCCATCCTGCGGCGCAGCGAAGCGTATCAGCCGAGCGTTCTGCGCTTTGCTGACCTCACGCTCGACCCGAACAGTGGTGCGCTCACCTGTGGAGAGATGAGCGCGCGCCTCAGCGGGCGGGAATTCCAGGTGATGGAGCTCTTCCTGCGCTCGCCGCGTCAGGTCTTTTCCGCCGAGCGCATCATGGAGCGCGTATGGGGCTGGGACAATGAGGCTGAGATCAACGTCGTGTGGGTCAACACCTCGAACCTGCGCAAAAAGCTGCGTGCCATCGGCTCGCGCGTCACATTGCAGGCCAACCGCGGTCTCGGCTACGCGCTGGAGGAGCAGGCATGATCAAAAAGTTGCGCAGCCGCTTCATCCGCATCACGATGCTCTCCGTTACGGCGGTCATGCTGCTGCTGACCGTCATCCTGAACACGGCAAACTATATCTCGACCGATTTCGACCTGAAGCAGACGCTGACGCTCATCTATGAAAACGCCGGCGCCATCCCCAATGAGCGCTTTACCCCACAGGGGGATGCGAACGCACCGTCGCCGCCCGATGATGCCGCCGACACCCATATCCCGCCCAACGGTTCGGACGATTCGCAGACGCCGCAGGCCCCGCCCAATGACAAGGTCGCGCGGCGCGAGGGACCGTTTACCGCGGAAACACCGTTTTCCACGCGTTTTTTCGTCCTGCGCTACACCTCCGACGGCACGCTGACACAGGAAGATCTCGACAGTATCGCCTCTGTTACGGCGGACGACACGCAGGAGTACCTCTCCGCCGCGCTTGCGCACGGCGCGGGCTACGGCTATTATAAAAACTACCGTTTTTTCGCCGCGCAGACGGATGACGGAGAAAACATCGCCATCTTCCTCGACAGCTATCAGGAGCTGCGCGCGATGCGCACAGTGCTCGTCTGGTCGCTTATCGCGGACGCAGCGTGCATCCTGCTCGTCTTTCTGCTCGTCGTGCTGCTCTCGCGCCGGGCCATCGACCCCGTGGTGCGCAGCGCCGAGCAGCAAAAACAGTTCATCACCGACGCGAGCCACGAGCTGAAAACACCCATCACGGTCATCGCCACGAGCCTCAAGGTCCTCGAAATGGAGACCGGCAAGCAGAAGTGGATCGACAAGGCGATGGCGCAGACGGAAAAGCTCACTTCACTTGTCAACTCGCTCGTCACCCTCTCGCGCATGGATGAGGAGGATTCGCCGCTTAAAATGGAGGACTTTCCCGTGAGTGATGCCGTGAGTGAAACGGCGGAGTCGTTCCGCGAGCTGGCCGAGTCGAAGGGTCACGCGCTCATGCTCTCCATCGCGCCGGACCTCACCTACCGCGGCGATGAGTACGCCGTGCGCCAGCTCGTGTCCATTCTGCTCGACAATGCGGTGAAATACGCCGCGGAGGGCTCCCCCATCACTGTGTCGCTCGAAAAGGCGCGGCGGGGCGTCGTGCTGCGCACGTCGAACGGCTGCGAGACAATGGAGGGCATCGACACTGGTAAGCTCTTCGACCGCTTTTACCGCGCGGATGCGTCGCGTTCCTCGGGCGGCGGCTTCGGCATCGGTCTTTCCATCGTGCGCTCGATCGCCGAGGGGCATCATGGCTCCATCGGCACCAGTGTGAGCGGCGGAACGATTGAATTCACCGCCGAGCTCAAATAAGCTTTCGGCAAAAAACGCTTCGCAGAAGCTCTGCGAAGCGTTTTTCTGTGTTAAAGGGACTTTTCCCCGCCCGTGACGGTCTCGACGGCGCAGGCGATGAACTTCTTCGCTGCGGGCGAAGCCTCCCGGAGTGACGGGACCGAAATGCCGAGCGTGACGAACTGCGGCGGGTCGAAGGGGACCTCAGCCACCGTGCCGCTCCATTTGCGCGAGATGAGCCGCTGGTTAAAGCTGATGCCGAGCCCCGCTTCGACCATGTTGTAGGTCGTGAAGCCGTCGCGCGTCGTAAAGCAGGTGTCCGGATGCAGGTCGTAGGCCGCGAGCAGGCGGTCCTGATCGGTGTCGTGATTGGGCGAGGTGTGGATGAACGGCTCGTCCTGCAGGCGCATAAGCGGAAAGGAATCCGCCTTTGTCAGCTCGTGCTCGCGCGGCAGCCACGCGACCAACTCGTCGCGAAAAACGGGCAGCCAGTCGTATACGTCTGTGTTTGGCTTTGCACCGAAGCAGCAGTCGACGGACCGTTCGCTCAGCCAGCGGGCCATTTCCAGGTTGCCGCCCTCCTGCATCCGCATGGTCACGCCCGGATAGCGGGCACGGAAGGCGGTCAGTATCTTCGGCATCCAGAGCGCAGAAATGCTGTAGTAGCAGCCGATGGTGAGAGCCCCTCTGACCACGCCGCCGATCTCCGCGCCGAACTGCTCGGCGTTGCGGTGTGCGCGCACGATCTCGCGCAGGAGCGGCAGCATGAGCTTGCCGTTCTCCGTGAGCTGCACGCCCTTTTTGCTGCGGAGGAACAGCGGAAAGCCGAGTTCCTCTTCGAGTGTGCCGATCATGCGCGTGATACCCGACTGCGTGTAGCCCAAAAGCTCCGCCGCAGCCGTCAGGCTCCCCTGCTCGGCCGCAGCCAGAAACGCTTCACATTTGACTGCTTCCATTTCCGCCTCCTATCCATGATATAATATCATAGTTTTCATTTCAAATCACCGCTTGCGTCATGGATGTTCTTATCATACAATACGCTGTAGAAACCGTCAATCCTGTTTTTGGTAAGGAGAGAAAAAGAACCATGGAACAGCGTATTTCCTTTTCCTGCGACTATATGGAGGGAGCACATCCAACCATTTTACAGCGTCTTATCGAGACGAATTTTGCCCAAATGCCGGGCTACGGCGCGGACGACTACTGCGAGTCGGCGCGTGAGAAAATTCGCGCGGCCTGCGGCGCACCGAACGCCGAGGTCCATTTCCTTGTCGGCGGTACGCAGACGAACGCGACCGTTATCGACGCACTGCTGCACTCCTATCAGGGCGTCGTCGCGGCGGACACGGGCCACATCAGCGTGCACGAGGCCGGCGCCATCGAATTCGGCGGCCACAAAGTGCTGACGCTGCCGCACAGGAACGGCAAGATCAGCGCCGAACAGATCGCATCGCTGTTGCGCGTTTACGAAGAGGACGTGAACCATGACCACACGGTCATGCCGGGCATGGTCTACCTCTCCCAGCCGACGGAGTACGGCACGCTCTACTCCCGCGAGGAGCTCTCTGCCATCAGCGCCCTCTGCCGCGAAAAGCACCTGCCGCTCTACGTAGACGGCGCGCGCCTTGCCTACGCGCTCGCCTGCCCCGAAAACGATGTGACGCTCAAAGACATGGCCGAGCTGTGCGATATCTTCTACATCGGCGGCACGAAATGCGGCGCGCTGCTCGGCGAGGCGGTCGTCATTCCCCAGCCGGGGCTCATTCCACACTTTTTCACCATCATCAAGCAGCACGGCGCGCTGCTCGCCAAGGGGCGGCTGCTTGGTCTCCAATTCGACACGCTCTTCACCGACGGGCTCTATCAGCGCATCGGCGAAGCGGCCCTCCGCGCGGCGGAGGATATCCGCACTGCACTGCGCGCAAACGGTTACCAGCTCTGCTTTGCGTCACCCACGAACCAGACTTTCTGCCTCGTTGACCGCGAGCAGATGGAAAAACTGCGTGAATATGTGGACTTCTCGCAGTGGGAGGTCTACGACGAAATGCACACTATCATCCGCTTCGCCACGAGCTGGGCGACAAAAGACGAGGATGTGCGCACCCTGTGCCGCATCCTGCGCGACTGTGCCGCGCGTGAAAAAGCGGCCTCCTAAAAGCTGTGACAAAAGAGCCTTCACCGTGCGGTGAAGGCTCTTTTCTTTTGAATTTTTGTGATTCAGTTCTTTTTCATCATCTGCTCGTCCTGCTGCAAAAGCTGCTGCGTGATGATATCGAGCTGCCGGTGCTTGGCCATGCGGTCGGCGATGTTGTTCTGCACCAGTTCGGTCTCCTGATGGCCGCGGAAGGACAGCTTGAGCAAAATCGGCGTTAAGATCGTGCCGCAGACGACCGTGATGACGACCGGCGTCATCATCGCGGGCGACAGCACACCCATCGAAAGGCCGCGGTTGGCGACGATCAGCGCGACTTCGCCGCGGCAGGCCATGCCCACGCCGACCTGGATGCTCTCGCGCGTGGTGAACTGGCACGCCTTGGCGCCAAGGCCGCAGCCGAGCAGCTTTGAGACGATCGAGACGAGCAGCAGCAGAACGGCAAAGACGACCATGCCGCCCGTCAGGCCCGTGATCTGCACGTTGATGCCGATACTCGCAAAGAAGACCGGCGTGAGGAGAAGATACCCGAGGGGGTTGTACTTCGTCTGAATGTAGGTGCCCTTGGGCGTGCACGCGACGGCAAGGCCAGCAGCGTAAGCGCCCGTGATATCAGCCACGCCGAAAAACTCCTCCGCGCAGTAGGCCATCACAAGGCACAGGACAAAGGCGAACACGGAGTTGCGGTGGCTGGCCCAACCGTGCTGGCGCTTGAGCATCCAGCAAAAAATGCGGTTCGCGCCAAAGCCGACCACAAAGGCGAAAACAAAGAAGCCAACGATTTTCAGGAGCACCATGCCGATGCTCTCGTCGCCGCCAGCGAGGCTGCAAACGAGCGTCAGGGCGATCAGGCCGAGCACATCGTCGATGAGCGCGGCGGCCAAAATCGTGTTGCCGACCTTGGTCTCGAGCTTTTTCATCTCCTTGAGGGTCTCGACCGTGATGCTCACGGAGGTTGCCGTCAGGATGGTGCCGATAAAGATGTTCTCAATGAAGCCGGTGCTCTCGATGAGGCCGAGCTCGTCCGCGCCCCAGGCAAGCGCCGTACCCATGAGAAACGGCACGACCACGCCGAGGACCGCGACCATGAAGCCCGCCTTGCCGCTGTGCTTGAGCTCGTTGATGTCCGTCCCCATACCGGCAGAGAACATCAGCACGATGACGCCGAGCTCGCTGAGCTGCTTGGTAAACTCCGTTTCCGAAAGAAGGCCAAGGCCCGCGGGGCTGAGCAGAAGGCCCGCAATGAGCGCGCCCACGACCTGCGGCATCTGGAACTTCTGCGCGACAAGGCCCAGAAGCTTCGTGCTCAGCAGGATCAGCGCAAGATCCAGCAAAAAGTGATACGACATGATACTCCCTCCACATACTCTCTCATAAAATTCCTAACTCATTTCGCGAGGCTCTATTCTATCTTCTTTTTTTCTTTTTTCAACCGTTAGAATAGACAAGGAAATGGGCAAATTCTTTCATTTCTATGAGAGAAGTGCAATAAATCCTTCATTTTCACTGTAAAGTTCGCGTTAATATCATTTTTTCTCCGTTTGGCTGTGGTTTTTCCCGCGCAAAGGACATAAAAAAGAGAGGGAAAAGATCGAGTTCAGGATAAAATGTTAACCGCGCCATGCAGGGAAAAAGCCCACATAGCGCGGTCATTATGGTTTTTTCACAGCGCGGTCCCTTTTTTCGGGACGAAAAGGCGACTCATATCCGCTCCTTCAAGCGTCAAGAGCTTCACCTTGCGCTCGATACCACCGGCGTAGCCGGTCAGGCTGCCGCTCGCACCGACGACGCGGTGGCACGGCACGATGACGGAAATGGGGTTATGCCCCACTGCACCGCCCACGGCCTGTGCGGACAGATGTGCTCTTCCCTGCTGCGCGGCAAGGGCCGCAGCGATCTCACCGTAGGTCGTGGTCTCGCCATAGGGAATGCGCAGGAGCCGGTCCCACACAGCTTTTTGAAATTCCGAGCCCTGCGGATGGAGCGGCGGCAGAAAGTCCGGCGCTTCTCCGCTAAAATAACAGTCGAGCCAGCGTTTGGCTTCAGCCAACACCGGCGTCTCGCGTTCGGTACAGTCTTTGGGAAGCGTGCGGGCAAAATACTTCTGTCCCTCAAACCACGCGCCGGTCAGGCCCACCTCATCGGCTGCGAGCAGGAGCTCCCCGAGCGGAGCCGTATAGGTCTGTAAACAGGTCATCGTTTTATCCCTTCACTTTCTTCTGCGGTGCGGGGTCGGTGAGCTCCGGTATCGCGCCGCCGGACACCGCCCAGAGGTACAGGCTCGCCACGCTGCCGTAGGGGTGAAAGCGGCGGCGGTAGCGTGCAAAGCGTTCACGGTCGATCTCACGGTGGCGGTAGACCATGCGCAGTCCGCGCCGGATGGCGAGATCGTCATAACTCAGAATATCGGGCCGCTGCATGCAGAAGAGCAGGATCATCTCCGCCGTCCACACGCCGATGCCCTTGAGCGACGAGAGCGCGCGGATAGCATCCTCATCGTTCATATGCCAGACGGCATCAAGGTCAAACGCGCCGCTCCGGACCTTTTCGGCCAAGTCTGTGATATACTCCGCCTTGCGAAAGGTCATGCCGAGCGACTTAAGCGCGGGCACGCCCGCAGCGAGGACCGTCTCGGCGTTCACCTCGCCAAGCGTCTCGCGCAGCCGCCGCCAGATAGTCTCCTGCGCCTTGGTCGTGATCTGCTGGCCGACGATATGGTGGACGACAGAGGAAAAGAGGTCCGTATCCACCACGCGCTCGACTCTGCCGACGCGGTCGATGATCGCCCCGAGGCGCTTATCCTTCTTTTTCAAATAAGAGAGCTCCGTCTCCCCGTAGGCAAAATACATATCTCGTCTTCTCCCTGCTATTTTTTAAATGAATGCCCCCTGCATCACAGCACGATGGTATGCGGCCGTACTGCGGGGTCGTGGTTTGCAAGCGAAGCGACGCAGTTTTTATCGAGACTCTGCTCGCGTATCCACCGGAGCGACCTTTTCTGTTCGGTCCTGTCGTCGGCAATGCCGGAAAGGACGAGGTCTTCCCACGACTTTTTTGCATACCCGCCGTCGGCATAGAGCAGGACGAAACGCCCGTCACGCCCTGTGACCTTCAGCGCGCACTGTCCTTTTGCGTGGCCGGGGATATTGACCATGACAAGGCTGCCGTCTCCGAAGACGTCATAAGACTTGCCCGCAGGGCCGTCGCTCCCGTTCCATCGAAAAGCTGCAAGCTTCGTTCCCCGCCACCACTTCGCGCAGTAACGGATACGGTTCACGGGAGAACCGTTTTCTGCAAAGCGCAGCTCCTCCTCGGAAACGAGCAGCTTCTTCGCACCTGCGACCAGACTGAGACCATTCGCATGATCGCAGTCGAGATGCGAGAGCAGCACAAGGTCAAGGTCCTCCGGTGCGATGCCGAGCGCGGCAAGCTGTTCGTCGATGGCCTCACCTCTTCCGACAAGGCCCTGATTTGTGAGGTACAGCGGCAGTGAACCGAGCGAACCTATCTGCGCACGGCGGTCAAAAACGCCGCGCGGGCTCATCTCACGGTGCCAGCCGCAGTCGAAAAGCACCTTGCCGTGCTCCCCTTCGATAAGATAGGCCGAAACAGGCAGCCACAGCCGCTCGGACTTTTTGCGAATATGCCTGAGGCTTTGAGCGCACTGCAGTGTTCACCGCCGAACAGCAGTGCCGACGCAACGCACACTTCACCGGTGTGGAAAATGCGGATGGTGGTCTCCTGCATATCAATGCCCTCCCTGTGTTAACTGTCGCAGGTCAACTATAGCATTCCGCCGTACAGAATGCAACCGGCCTGCACTTTTTGCTCCACCTATGAAAAAAGCGGTGCCGCAGCACCGCATGATCGATATCATCCCTCGCGTCCGAGTCTATCTGCGAATACAGCCCTCACCTCTGCATCCGGAGGCAGGCTGTCGCTGATACCGCGCAAGCAGTTAGTGTTGTCTAACTCAAGCCCTTTTGAAAAGCCGCCCAAGGCAGCTTTTCAATTTATCCTGCTGTCCCGCTTGCCGTCGGGATAGGTCGTTAGCAATCATTTCAATAATGAAATATCCTGAAACTGTCGAAATTTCAGGATATTTCATGGACTGTGTTGATGAAAAAGATACCATTTTGAATGAGCGATACAATACCAAACGACCGCATCGAACATTGAAAAATCTAACACCATGCCAGATGGAAGAAAACTTCAGCAAGAACGACAGCTGAGACATCTGTGTTCGAACCACCTTATCTTTTCGTTTTCTACCTCGATTTGAAAAGGTTTGAATTTGAGCGTCTCATATTCGCTTTGGTATAATGTCTTCAAAAACACTGTCATACCAAGGCCTTCGAGGTACAAAATGACCCTACTCAATCCGCAAGTCTCATCAACTTGTTCGAATTGAGTAGGGTCATTCGACCGGCAGGAGTTCGACGACCTGAACGCGTTGGTATGCGGATAGGAAAGATAGATGGAAACCGGTTGGTTTCCATCTATCTTTCCTTCACTTCTCAGATTTCATCTTCTCCCGTGCGGCGAGTCGGTGCTCGATATCGCCTTGCAGAAGCTGCGAGATCACCGCGGCCAGCGGGATAAAAAACACGATACCGATGATACCGAACAACTTTCCGCCGAGCAGTGCGGCCAGCAGTGTCCACAGCGGAGAAAGCCCCACGCTACCGCCGACCACATGCGGGTAGATGAACTGGTTTTCAACGAACTGCACCGTCTGGTAAACAAGGAAGCACAGTATCGCCTTCTCCGGCGCGGCCAGCAGCGTGAGCAGTACGCCGATCAGGCAGGATGCAAACGCGCCGATATACGGGATGAACGCGAATGCCGCTGTCAGCACAGCCGTCAGCGCTGCGTAGGGGATGCGGAAGACGGAAAACGCGAGAAAGATCAACGTGCCGAGGATCAGCACCTCGATGCACTGACCGGAGAAAAACTTTGCATAGGTGTCGTGCGTCAGCTTTGCGATGCGGCAGATACGGTCCGCCGTCCTTTCCCTGCAATAGGCGTACAGAAAGCCGCGGCTCTGCCTGCCGAGCTCCCGCCGCCCCAACAGCACATAGAACATGATCACGATCGCGAACACGGCGTTTACTGTGACAGATACCGTTGAGCTTGCCAGATCGACGACCGACCCGATCACGGCCCCCGCGCCGGTGAAGAGCTTTTCCACTGCCGTCTTCCAGTCGAACGAGGACGCAAGTTTGGTCAGCTCCGTGGTGTCGACGCCGTAGCTGCTCAGCAGCGCCACCCAGTCGGGCCAGTTTTCCTTTACGAGTCCAGCGATGCTCCGGACCGATGCGGCCAGTTGCGGGATCGCCAGCACGCACAGCAGGAATACCAGCACCGCGACACAGAGCATCGTCAGTGTCAGGCTCAGGGCGTCGACCGTTTTTTCCTTCATCTTCGGGAAACGGGCCGTGAGCCGCCGCGCAATACCGAGCATCGGAACACTCAGCACGAACGCAAGCAGGAGACCCGAGACCACCGGCGACAGGATCCCTGCCAAAACGCGGAAAAAGTCCGCCACTTCATTCAGGTTAGTCAGCGCGGCAAAAAGCGCCACGCCGAAAAAAATCAGAAGCATCTGCTGCTTGAGTTGTTTATTCATGGGCCATCTCTCCAATCAGCGCAGTCTCCACCTTTTCACCGGCGTGCGGCCGCTGTGTGACGCGCAGCTCCTCGATGCGGTGATGATCTACTTTGACAACAAGCACATCAAGATCATCGTAAGTAAAGCGGTCGCCGCTCTCCGGCACACCGCCGCAGCGCTCCATCACCCAGCCGCTGACCGACACCATCTCCGAGTCAGTCTTGAGGTGGAAGAAATCGGCAAAATCGTCAAAGTCCATCCCCGCATCCACAAGATAGGTGTGCTCCGCCATCTCGCGGATGGGGATATCCTCCTGCTCATGCTCGTCCCAGATCTCGCCCACCAGCTCTTCGAGGATATCCTCCATCGTGACAATGCCGCAGGTGCCGCCATATTCGTCCACCACAACGGCAACGTGCGTCTTGCCCTGCTGCATCTTTTTGAGCAGCAGGCTGATCGGCTCATTCTCCGGTACAAAGATGGCAGGTGAAAGCAGCTCGGCGATCGGCTTGTCGGTCACGCCGCAGCCAACGTAAAAGTCCTTGCGGTGGACGGTGCCGAGGATATGGTCGATGGAATCCTGGTAGACCAGCAGGCGGGAATACTTGGTATCGGTGAACAGCGCGGCAGCCTCCTCCCGGCTCGCCGTGACCGGCAGCGCCGCGAGGTCCACGCGATGGATCAGGATGTCCTTTGCCTGCTGCTCGGAAAATTCGATGGCGTTGCGCAGCAGCTCGCCCTCGCTTTTGTCGATGCTGCCGCCCTGCTGGACCTCGTCGACGAGCATCAGCAGCTCCTCCTGCGACATTTTGCTCTCGCTGTTCAGGCGGAACGCCTTCGCCAACAGTTTTTTCCAGAGGGAGAAGAGCAGATTGAGCGGCAGCAGCACCCAGATGAGTACCCGCAGGATGGGTGCTGAGAACATGGCAAAGCGCTCCGCGCAGTCCTTAGCGATGCTTTTGGGCGAAATTTCGCCGAAGATCAGCACCACCACCGTGACGACCACAGTGGAGATCGTCGCGCCCGCGTCGCCGTAATGGCGCACAAAGAGCACCGTGCCGATGGAGGCCGTCGCAATATTAACGATGTTGTTGCCGATCAAGATGGTAGAGAGCAGCCGGTCATACTGCTCCAAAAGCCGGCACGCAAGCGCAGCATTGGCATTGCCCTTCTCAGCAAGGGTCTTGAGCCGCGTAGTGCTGGCAGAGGAAAACGCGGTCTCTGTAGCGGAAAAGTAGGCGGAAAACAGCAAACACACCGCCATAGTAATGATACAAGTTGTCGTTGACAAGATAAAAGCTCCTTTTCTGTCGTCTGTCTGAATCGTCAAAACTTCCAAATAAGCGTAAAAAAGCACGTCCGCCCCGCTTCTTAGCAGCGCAGATATGCTTTCACAAACAGATGACAGATCAGGTGGCTACTGTGATAGTCACTGCCGTCGGTATCCATACGGGCACGCGTCCTCCTTCGTTTCAAATTGATGGTATTGTACCAGACGCTCCCAGTACCGTCAAGCAAAGAAACTGTTAAGAGACGGACCGGTTATTGCATTTGTTGTCATACACGGAATTACTTGGACAGTTGAACGCGCATCAACTCAATCTCCGTACCATCAGTGAGTATGAGGGTATACACGACTGACTGCCCATCCTCCAAGATGAGATGACCGCATGGCTGTCAACCGGTCCCTCGTTTTATATCCTCGTTTTGCCAATCACGTTGTTCGCCGAGGAGCCGTATATCAAAGCCCGCCCCAACAAGGACATCGACAACGCATGCATGTTCCCGCGCTGCGGCGTGACACTGAACCTCCCTTGGCCCTGTGTGCGGTTAATATACCACTGACCGGCTGAATTTAGAGACACAGACTCAACCAGAATCGTTCACCTTGCTGCGCATATTCTTCGCTGCTGAAAACAATAAGACCGTTCCCACTTTTATCTCGAAAATATTTTGTCTTCTTTAAAAGAATCAGTAGCTTTCCGGCGCAAGGTGTGGTATGTGTTGTGGCTGCCAAAAGGAGGTGGCGCAATGCAGGACTACATGAAAGCGCTCCAAAAACAGTTCGACCGGCAGGAGTTCGATGACCTGCGCGCATTGGTATCAGCATTGCAATTGCATTTTTGTTCTATCGTTTACTCAGTATGCCCGTACACACATTTCATGTTTTCACGGCAGTTGGCACAGTGATTCTACAGTTACTGGTCACGTTGCAAGCCGCACCTCCGTTGTCTACTACGTTCTTGCTTTGGTTATCGTTATTTCCCTTGCTTTCATTGTATTTGGTGGTATTAAGCGTGTAACCAGATTTACTGATAAAATGGTACCTGTCATGGCAATTGGTTATACGTTGATGGTACTGTTTTTAATCGCTGTAAACTTTAACAGAATTCCCGATTTCTTTGTTGCTGTTTTCAAAGGCGCTTTTACCCCAGATGCAATTTTTGGCGGTATGTTTGGTGTTGCTTTGATTCAAGGTATTAAGCGAGGCCTTCTCTCCAATGAGGCTGGCATGGGAACTACCAGTATGGCCGCTGCTTCTGCAGACACCAAGCACCCTTGTGAACAGGGATTTGTTCAAGCTTTATCTGTATTTTTGGATACGTTCATTATCTGTAGTATGACTGGTTTTGTTATCACAATGGGTGCTATTTGGGAAAATCCTATTTATGACTGGAGTACGATTAAATCATCCATCATAGATGTATTTGCTCAATCCATTGCCGTTCTAATGCCCGGAACTGCTTTTGATGAATTTTCAATTATTTTCGGCTGTATGGCATATGCAGGAATGTTCATGGATCGAATCGACCGTGGAGAACAGCGTCCGCCTTCGGTCATGCTGGTGGCCACACGGCTGCTCTACCACATGGGCAATATTTTCCGGGACAACGCCCCTGCTATGCCAACGGTCGGTGGCATCCAAATCGACCGCAAGCGGCTGGCGCAGCTGCGGCAAAAGCGCGTCGCCCTCGGTCACAAGCCGGACGATCATGAGTTGGAACAGCAGCAGGGATATACGATGCAGATCCGTTGATCCTGCAAATGCAAAAGGTAACACAAATCATGTGTATGCTTTGTACTGCTGAAGTTGATAAGGCTTTTTCAAAAGCGCATTCTGTTGGAAACGGCTTATCCCATCACAACGAACATGGCAGCCAGAAGAATCACCAGAAATGCAAAGCTGATCCCAGAAAAAAGAAAAAGGAACTGTTTTCCACCATTAGGAACGCGGCGCGTATATTCCCGAAACGTAATGAGGCTTGCAAGAGACGCCACCAGCGTCCCTGCGCCGCCAACATTGACGCCGACCAGAAGCCCGCAGGCATCCTGCGTGAAGCGGCTGAGTAAAATGGCGGCAGGGACATTACTGATGATCTGGCAGGTAAGCGCGGAGACCAGCATGGTTCCGTGGGACAAAAGGCGGGCAAACAGTGCCTGGATAGGTTCCATCCGGGCAAGGTTGCCGGAAAAGGTGAAGAACGCGGCGAAAGTGGCCAACAATCCCCAATCTACAGTTTTCAGCGTATGCCGGTCCAACAGCCAGAGTGCCAGAACAATGACCGTCAAACCAAGGACATAGGGTACCAGCCGCAGCACCATGGCAACGGCTAAACAGAATAGTCCACCATAGATAACGGCTCGGCATGAGTCTACCGTGACCTGTGCTTCCGGCACGGAAAGCTGTTCTTTTGGAAACACTAAGCAGCACAGGAGAATGAGAACAGTAGACAGGATGAATGGCGGCAGCATTGCGGAAAAAAACATCTTTGCGGAAAGGTCGTAATAGCTGAAAAGATAGAGATTCTGCGGATTGCCGAAGGGCGTGATCATTCCGCAGAGATTGGCAGCGCAGTTTTGCAGAATGAACAGAAGCGCGGCGTGCTTTTCCTGACCGGTAGAGGAAAGCACAAACCAGCCAAGCGGCAGAAAGGTCAGCAAGGCGGTATCATTGGTCAGGAGCATAGAGCCGAACATGGTGATAACCACCAGCGCCGTACACACGCCCCGGACAGTGGAAAAGGTATGTACCATCCGCTGGGAAAGAGCGGAAAAGATATGCATATCCCGCAAAGCACCCACCACTGCCAGCACACAAAACAGGCAAGCAAGCGTCTTGAGGTCATAATAACCTAAGTAGTCCCTATCAGGCGGAACAAAAAATGCCGTTACAACTGCGGCCAGTAATGAAATGACCAGCATGGCATTGGCGCGGCACCAAGATTTGACCTTACTCATAAAAAGCCCCTTTGCGTGAAAAATGTAGAATTCTGTATGGACACTTCTGCGAAGAAGATAACACATTTTCAAATGATTTACAATGGCACTCCGTTGACCTAACAAACGCTAAAGGCAGTTCAAAACTTGTGTACATTTTGCGCTGCTGGAATCAATAAAAGCATTTTTAAAAAAAATTCGATTTCTTTGGAAGAATCAGTAGCTTTCCGGCGCAAGGTGTGATATGTGTTGTGGCTACCAAAGAAAGGAGCGATGCTCATGGCAAAGAAACGCGCCAACGGCGAGGGCAACATCCGCAAGCGGTCTGATGGACGCTGGGAGGGTCGCTACACCGCAGGCTATCACCCCGAAACCGGAAAGCGCATCATCAAAAATGTACTTGGTAAGACGCAGGCGGAATGCAAGGCGAAGCTAAAGAAAGCCATTGAGGAGAGCCAGTCATTGGACGTCGGCCGCGCCGATGAATACACGGTTGTCGCTTGGCTGCGGACGTGGTTTGAATTGTATGCCAAACCACACATTCGCCCATCCACCATGAACTACTACCACCGGAACATCGAACAGCATATCATCCCTGCTATCGGGGATATCCCGCTGAATAAGCTCACCACCCGTGACCTGCAAAAGCTCTACAACGATCTGCAAAGCAATGGCAGGTTGCGAAAGGTACAAAAAAGGAAAAACCCGGACTGAGCAATTCCACTGTGCGCGGCATCCATATGATGCTGCACAACGCCCTTGACCGGGCGGTGAAGGAAAAACTCATTCTCAGCAATCCCACGGAGAACTGCATCATCCCTAAAATTGAAAAACAGGAGATGAATATCCTTCATCCAGACCACATCAGCGCATACCTTGACGCCGCTGAGCAGCGCGGCGCGCTCCCCATGTTTTATCTGGAACTGGTCAGTGGATTGCGAAAAGGTGAACTGGTGGCGCTCCAATGGAGCGACCTCGACGAAGCCAACTGCACCATCTCCGTCAGTAAGCAGGCTAGCTGGGACACAGAGGGGAACCTCATTCTAAGCCAGCCTAAAACCGGAAATTCCATCCGCGAGGTGTCTATCTCGCAGGATGCCGTGGAGCTGCTGAAGCAGGAACACGCCAAACACCCCGACGATCCGTGGATGTTCCCATCCGGCAGAACAGGAGAAATGTATCACCCCGACTCGGTGGTAACACTCCGCAAGCGGATCCTCAAGGACGCGGGGCTGGAGCATATCAGGTTCCACGACCTGCGTCATACGTTCGCGACCCTGGCACTCCAAAACGGGGTGGACGTCAAAACCGTCAGCAGCATGCTGGGTCACTACGACGCGGGATTCACCCTGCGAACCTACACCCACGTCACACGGCAGATGCAGCAAAAGGCCGCAGAGAAAATGGGCAGCTTCATGGCACAGATCCGATAAGTCCCGCAGGCAAGCAGAGCACCGGAAAGGAAGCAATTTCCTCTCCGGTGCTCTTTCACCCTTTCCGTGCATTTCCGCGTACCCATGGGGCATGAGCTGGCAGTAGGCGGCAAAGCCGCTGACTGCCAGCCGATGTGGGCCACGGTGTGGGGCAGGCAGTTGACTCACATTTTGGCCCACACCATTTTCAGCGTTTTTGCAACAAAAAAGCATCGAAAACCGAAGTTTTCGATGCTTTTTGGAGCTGGTGGTGTGACTCGAACACATGACCTGCTGATTACGAATCAGCTGCTCTACCGACTGAGCTACACCAGCACATTCATTCAAATGCAAATGGGATTATAGCATATACGACAGGGCTCGTCAAGTGATTTTGAAAATTTTCCGCCCCCGATTTTCAGGGCGCGCGGCGGCGCTTGCGGCGGATGCGGTTGATGTGGCGCTCAAAGTCGCCGCTGCCGATGAGCTCTGCGAGCACATACTGCTCGAAGACCGGTACCGTGCAGGAGTAGAAGCCAACCTCGCGGCGGAAGCGCTCGGCGAGCGCGGGCGGCAAGACCATATAGCCCACACGCATCGACGGGGCGATGGTCTTGGAAAAGGTATTCATGTAAATGACGGACTGTTCGGGTTCAAGCGAAAAGAGCGTATCCTCGCTCTTTGTGGACACGCTGAATTCCGAGTCGAAGTCGTCCTCGACGATATAGCCGCCGCGCTCCTTTGCCCAGCGGAGGTATTCGCGGCGCTTGCCCGCGCTTGCGGTCACCAGGCTCGGGAAGCTGTGGAACGGCGTGACGTGCAGCACCGTTGCCTTTGCGCGGGCAAGCTCATCCGATCGGATGCCGTCGCTGCCGAGGCGCAGCATCTCGCACGTAACGCCGTGGGCCTGATACACACGGCGAATTTTGTCGTAGGACGGGTCTTCCAGCGCAAAGACGCGGCCGCGTCCCAAAAGCTGCACGATGAGCCCGTAGAGATACTCCGCGCCCGAGCCGATGACGATCTGCCCCGGCTGCACGCTGATGCCGCGCGAGCGCGAGAGGTACGACGCGATGGCCCCGCGCAATTCCGCGCAGCCGTTGTTCGGGGACTTTACAAGAATGCTCTCGCCGTACTCGCTGAGCACGCGCCGCATCGTTTTGGCAAGCGAGGGGAACGGGAATTCATCCTGTGCACCGTGGAAGGCGCCCACACGGCGCACCGTCTCCGTTTCCGAAACGGGAAAGCAGTCCGCCGCGGCAAAGCTCACAAAAAAGCCGCTGCGCTCGCGGGATTCCAAATACCCCTCGTCGCACAGGATCGCCAGCGCGTGCTCCACCGTGATGACGCTCACGCCCGTTTCGCTCGCGATGAGCCGCTTGCTGGGCATCTTCGTCCCCAGCGGGTAAACGCCGCCCACAATATCGCGCCGCAGTTGATGATAGAGCTGCAAATAGGCACTCTGCGCGGCGCTCTTGTCGATGTGGTAGCGCATCACTCGCTGTCCTTCGAGGGCTCATCGGCGGACGGCTGCGCTTCCGCTGCGTCCTCTTCCGGAAGCGCGGAAGGTTCGTCCGAGACGGCGACCGCCTCCCCTTCCGCGGCTTCGGCGGCGGGAACCGGCGCGTGCGTCTTCACATAGAGCTTCGAGCCGTCGGCTTTTTTGATCTTGATCTGGTAGAGGAGCACCGCCGCGCTCACGAGCACCATCACCAAAGACAGCGCCTGCGACACGCGGATGCGCTCGCCGAAGATCGTCCAGTCGAACAGATACAGGCTGTCGGTCCGCAGGCCCTCGATCCAGAAGCGGCCAATACCGTACCAAAGGAAGTAGAAGCAGGTGTTCTCGCCGTCGAAGCGGCGGGCGCGGGAAACGACAAAGTAGAGCAGCAGCAAACCGATCAGATTCCAGAGACTTTCGTAGAGGAACGTTGGGTGCACATCCACATAGGTCGTGGACGAGACCCACAGGCGCATCCGCCAGGGAAGGTCCGTAAGGCCGCCGAAGGCCTCGCGGTTCATGAAGTTGCCCCAGCGGCCGATGGCCTGCCCGATGAACAGGCCCTGCACACAGCAGTCCGCCAGCGCCCAGAACGAGAACTTTTTGCAGCGGCTGAAGATATACGCCGTCAAAAAGCCCGCGATGACGCCGCCGTAGATGGCAAGGCCGCCGTCCCAGATGCGGTAGGTCGAGGCCCAGTTGATCGACCCGTCGCTGTTGCGGAAGAGGTCGAGGTAAAAGAGCACGTAGTAGAGCCGCGCGCCGATGATGGAGATGGGGATGACCCATAGGATAGTGTCGATGACGTTATCCTCGGTCAGGCCGTACTTCGGCGCCTGCTTCATGCAGAAATAAAGTCCCAGCAGCATACCGGCGGCGATGATGATGCCATACCAGTAGATGCCGTTTCCGATATCGAGCGCCTTGGAGGACGCGGTGAACTTCCAGTCGCCGAAAAGCCCCGGGAAGCTGATGGGTACGTCGGTAAATTTCATAGAACGATCAACCTTCTTTTTTCGGTTCGATGATGGAGATGGCGCGGCGCTCGACGGTGAGATTCTCGCGCAGGAAGCGCTCAACGTCGGTCTTTTCAATGCTCTCGTAGGCCTCGGGGAACTTGAGCGCGTCGAAATGGCGGAAATAGCCGTCGATGAGCGAGACGGCGATATTTTCAAACGAGTTGAGCGCGCGCAGCGTCGCGCCAAAGCTCGCACGGCGGATCTGCTCGAAAAACGCAGGATCGATGCCCTCGCGCGCAAGGCGCTGCGCCTCTTGCAAAATGGCATCACTCACCTTCTGCGGCTGCTCGCTCTCGCCGCCGGCGCATAGGACAGCGACGCCTGGAAGCTGGTCAAAGCCGCCGCCGAAGCTCGAATTGATGAGCCCCTCGTCGTAAAGGCGCTGGTAGAGCGGCGAGGAATCGCCGAGCAGCACATCACAGGCCATCTCGCCGATGAGCGACTGGCGCATGAGGTCCTTTTCGTCCACCGCGCACTTGAAGCCCACAAGGAACTGCGGCAGCGCGACCTCCATCTGCGCGGTGGTCTCGTGCTGCGCGGCAGCATCCTCTTCTTCCTCGCCGTAGCAGCGCGCGATCTCCTCGCCGCGCTCGCGCGGAAGGACCTCTTCCGCAAGGGCGATGACTTTGTCCGCGTCGACATTGCCGACGACGCACAGTGCCATATTGGACGGGCAGTAGAACGCGCGGTGGCAGTCGTAGAGCGTCTGCGCGGTGATCTCCGCGATGCTCTCGACCGTACCCGCAATGGGCACGCGCGCGGGCGACGAGCGGTACAGGCAGGCAAGGAGCCTTTCGTAGACCTGCCATTCGGGCGAATCCTCGACCATGCGGATCTCCTGACCGATGATGCCGCGTTCCTTTTCCACGCTCTCCTCCGTAAAATACGGCACGGAGACGAAGGAGAGCAGGATGCGCAGGTTCTCTTCAAAATGCTCGGTACAGTCAAAATAATAGCCCGTCATGGCATTGGAGGTAAAGGCGTTCGGCTCCGCGCCGTTCTGCGAGAGCCGCTGGAGGGCGTTGCCGTCCTCCGTGTCGAACATCTTATGCTCTAAATAGTGCGCAATGCCCGCGGGCGTCGTGCGCTTTTCGCCGTTCTGGATGAACTGCATATCCATGCCGCCGTAGCGTGTGGCGAAAAAGGCATACTTTTTGCGGTGCTTCGGCTTGGGAACGATGAAAAGCTTCAGGCCGTTCGGCAGCGTCGCCTCGACGACCGTCTCGCCGATGCGAGGGTACAATACTTCTTTTTTATCCATTTGCGCCATCCTCCCCTGTGAGGAAATAGATCGTATCGAGCGTCATGCTCTGCGCCGCCTCGGCGATACGCTCATTCGTCACGTCTCTGAGCGCTGCGATGAGCTCCTCCGCCGTCTCGCGGATGCCCGTCGCCGCCTGACCGAGGGCATTTTCCTCCATGCGCCCGGCGCTGTCGCCGCGCGATTCAAGAGAGGCGATGAGGCACGCCCTTGCGCCCTCGACCTCCCAGCGCTCAAATTCGCCGCGCTGCACGGCGGCAAGCTGGGCAAGGATCTCTCGCTTGGCAGTTTCCACATCCCCGTGCTCGATGCCCGACGACACCGTGACGATGCCCTTGGAGCGATGATACGAAGACGAGGCATAATAGCAGAGGGAGAGCTTCTCGCGCACGTTCAAAAAGAGCTTGGAGTTGCTGTAGCCGCCGAAGATGAGGTTTGCGAGCATCATCGCGCTCGCGTCGTTCGTGCCGACGCGCCAGCCCATCGAGAGCTTGCCCTGCGTCACGTCCATGCGCTCGGTGATCTCGCGCGGCGAGAGCGGCGCATCCTTCTTCTCCGCGGCGGCGGGCGGAACGACCGCCGCGCGCTGCAAGGGGGCAAGCGCGCGGGCGAGCGCGCCCTCAACGCGCTTTCGCTCGGCACTGCCGCAGTAGAAAAGCTCTAGGTGCGCCGTGGACAAAAGCTCCTGATAATAGCGGAAGAGCGTCTGGTTGGTGATCTTCTCGACTCGCGCGATGGAACCGAATTTGTCCACCCCGTAGCGCTCGCCGCGGCACATCTCCTGCAAAAGGCGGAGGTCTGCATAGTCGCGCTTGTCGTTGATGATGCCGCGGATGGCGTCGATAAGGTTCTGCTTCTCGCTTTCCACATAGTCGCTCAAGAAGCGGCCGTTGCGCGTCACGGGGTCGAGCAGCAGCTCACCCAGAAGGTCGCACATCGGCTCAAGGAGCTTCTCCCCGCCGGGAACGAAGGCCTCGTCGATGAAGCTCGCGGCAAAGCCGATGCACTGGTTCTCCCCCTTTTTGCGCACCGTGCAGCCGATCGACGAGCCGTAGAGCAGGTCGAGCGCCGTGGAGAGTGAGCGCATATCGGGATGCTCCATCGTGCCGCGGCGCAGCACGCTCGGCAGCAGCGCGCCGAAGCTCGCCGTCTCCTCCGAAAGCGGCGTGATGAGCTGCAAGCTCAGTGTACCTGTTTTGAATTTATCCGACCGCACATGGTTGAGGCATACCTCGGGTGCGATCTCACATCTGACCGGTTCCATCACCGATTCCTCCTGTGGTCATTTTTTCAGAATTTGACCTTAGGATACCACGAAACCATGAACAATTCCACTCTTTTCTCCCCGAAAGGCGGCGCGGCGCGTAAAAAGGCGGGACTTTTCCGCCCGCGTGACGTTTTTCTTGCGATTTTTCCTTGACAATTCTGATAAAATCATGTAAACTGATTCGTGTTGTAAAGCGTTAGAACTTTACAGAAGAATCTGAATCAAGGAGGAACCCCATGAAAAATCAGACCTTTCGTATGACGATGCTCTTCGACTTTTATGGGGAGCTTCTCACCGACCGCCAGAAGGAATTCTACGATCTCTATTATAATGAGGACCTGTCGCTGTCCGAGATCGCCGAGAACTACGGCATCTCCCGTCAGGGCGTGCGCGATGTGATCGTGCGCGCGGAGAACTACATGACCGAGATCGAAGACAAGACGGGGCTGATCAAGCGCTTCATACAGCTAAAGCCCCACGCGGAAAAAATCGCCGACGCGGCCGAGCAGATCAGCCAGATCAATTTCCGCCGGTATGAAGACCGCCAGCTCGAAGAGCTTACCGGCGTGATCCGGGCCGAGGCGGCGGCACTCAAGGAGTAACAGTTCCATGGCTTTTGAAGGACTCAGCGAAAAACTCAATGCCACATTCAAGAACCTGCGCGGTAAGGGCCGCCTGAGCGAAGAGGACATTAAGCTCGCAATGCGCGAGGTGCGCCTGGCGCTCCTTGAAGCGGACGTGAGCTACAAGGTCGTCAAGGACTTTGTCAAGACCGTGTCCGAGCGCGCCGTCGGCGTCGAAGTGCTCGACAGCCTGACCCCCGCCCAGCAGGTCATCAAGATCGTCAACGAAGAACTGACGAATCTGATGGGCGGCGCAAACGCCAAGCTCACCTTCGCCTCCAGACCGCCGACGGTCGTGATGATGGTCGGCTTGCAGGGCGCCGGTAAGACGACGAATGTCGCCAAGCTCGCGGGCTATTTCCGCAAGCAGGGCCACCGCCCGCTGCTCACAGCGTGCGACGTGTACCGTCCTGCCGCCATCACGCAGCTGCAGGTCGTCGGCAAGCAGCTGAACATCCCCGTTTTCGAAATGGGGCAGATCGATCCTGTGACCATCGCGCAGGAAGCGCTCAAGTATGCCGGCGACCACGGCAACGACATCGTCTTCCTCGATACCGCAGGCCGCCTGCACATCGACGAGGCGCTGATGGACGAGCTCAAGCGCGTCAAAGCCGCCGTCAAGCCGACCGAGATCCTGCTCGTTGTCGACGCGATGACCGGTCAGGACGCGGTGAATGCCGCCACCGCCTTTGACGAGGCGCTCGGCATCGACGGCGTCGTGCTCACAAAGCTCGACGGCGACGCCCGCGGCGGCGCGGCGCTTTCCATCCGCGCGGCCACCGGCAAGCCCATCAAGTTCATCGGCACGGGCGAAAAGCTCGACATGATCGAGCCCTTCCACCCCGACCGCATGGCCCAGCGCATCCTCGGCATGGGCGATGTGCTGTCCTTCATCGAGCGTGCCGAGCAGAGCATTGACCAGGAAAAGGCCAAGAAGCTCGAGGAAAAGCTCAAGAAGAACCGCTTCACGCTCACCGATTATTATGACCAGCTCATGCAGCTCAAGAACATGGGCAGCCTCGAGCAGATCGCAGGCATGATGCCAGGCCAGCTCGGCAAGCAGCTCGCCGGCGCGGAGATCGACCCGAAGATGATGGCCCACACCGAGGCGATCATCCTCTCGATGACGCCCTACGAGCGCGAGAATCCCGCTGTGCTCGGCGCGAGCCGCAAGCGCCGCATCGCCGCCGGCTGCGGACTTGAGGTCGTGGACGTCAACCGCCTTCTCAAGCAGTTCGAGCTCATGCAGGACATGATCAAGCAAATGAACCGCGGCAAGATGCCCAAGGGCATGGGCGGTATGGGCGGCGGAGGCCGGATGCGCGGCTTCGGACGCAAGAAACGTTTCAAATAAGTTGATCGAGTGCACAAGCATTTCATCATACATACAAAAACACATTTATTTTTTGGAGGTATTTCACCATGGTCAAAATTCGTCTGCGCAGAATGGGCGCTAAGAAGGCTCCCTTCTATCGTGTTGTCGTTGCCGATTCCCGCTATCCCCGCGATGGCCGCTTCATCGAAGAGATCGGCACCTACAACCCCTGCGTCTCCCCCGCTGAGATCAAGATCGACGCCGAGCGTGCTCAGGAGTGGATCAAGACCGGCGCTCAGCCCACCGACACGGTCCGCGAGCTGCTGAAGAAAGTCAACGCGCTGTAAGAGCACGGGGTGCAAGAAATGAAAGACTTGCTGCTCTACATCGCCCGCAGCCTTGTTGAGCATCCCGATGACGTCACCGTCACGGAAAAGCAGGGCGCAGACGAGCTTACGTTGGAGCTGCGCGTCGCACCTGACGATATGGGCAAGGTCATTGGCCGTCAGGGTCGTATTGCCAAGGAGATCCGCACGGTCGTCCGTTCCTATGCTCAGCGCACCGGCGTAAAGGTGTCTGTTGACATCGTAGACTGAACGAAAAAAATGTTCCCGGGAAGTTCCCGGGAACATTTTTTATTCTTGCCATCCCTCCCCGATTCCGCTATACTGGTACAATACAACGAGTATGCAAAGGAGAATGACACATGGGTCTTTTTTCCAAAAAGCCCGCGCCGCAGCCCAGCGCGCGCCCGGAATATATTGAAGTCGGCCAGATCGTCAACACGCACGGCGTGCGCGGCGAGGTCAAGGTCCAGCCCTGGGACGTGAGCGCAGGGCAGCTGAGCGGCTTCCGCACGTTCTACATGGACGGCGAGCCCTTCCGCCCCACGAGCAAGCGCGTGCAGGGCGATATGGTTCTCATGAAGCTCCCCGAGATCGACGACATGGACGCAGCAGCCGCGCTCAAGCGCAAGGTGCTCTCCATCCGCCGCGCGGAGGTGCAGCTCAAGCCGGGCGAGCACTTCGATGCCGAGATCATCGGCATGACGGTGTACAACTACTTCCCCCACACCTACATCGGCACGGTGGTGGACGTGCTCTCCTACCCCGCCCACAAGCTCTATAAGGTCAAGGGCGAGGAGAAGACCTATCTCATCCCGGCGGTCAAGGATATTTTTATCACCAACGTTGACGAAGAGGCGCGCGAGATCAGCGTGCACATGATAGAGGGGCTGGAAACCGATGAGGATTGATATTTTAACGCTTTTCCCCGCCTCGATCGACGCGATGATGAACGTCAGCATCCTCGGGCGCGCGCAGGAGCGCGGGTACATCACGATCAAGACCCACCAGATCCGCGACTACACGACCAACAAGCAGATGCAGGTGGACGACTACCCCTACGGCGGCGGGCGCGGCGCGGTGATGCAGGCAGACCCCCTGTACCGCTGCTGGACGCACGTTTGCGAGGAGGCTGGCAGCCGCGGGCATACGATCTACCTCTCCCCCTGCGGGCGCACCTTCACGCAGGCGGTGGCGCGCGAGCTGAAGGACAGCTATGACCATCTCATTCTCGTCTGCGGCCACTATGAAGGCATTGACCAGCGCTTCATCGACGAGTGCGTGGACGAGGAGCTTTCGATGGGTGACTTCGTCGTCACGGGCGGCGAGATCCCCGCCATGGCCGTGACGGACGCTATCTGCCGCATGGTACCCGGGGTGCTTCCCGAGGAGGAATGTTTCACCGAGGAATCCCACTGGGCGGGACTTCTGGAGTATCCGCAGTATTCCCGTCCCGACGAGTGGCATGGCCGCCGCGTGCCGGACGTACTGCTCTCCGGCCACCACGAAAACGTGGCCAAATGGCGCAAAAAGGAGAGCTACAAGCGCACGATGCTCCGCCGCCCTGATCTCTGGGCGCAATTTGACGAAAAGCAGCTCAAGACGAAGAGCGAAAAAAAGGTCCTCGCCGAGGCAAAGGCCGAAGCCGAGGCCATCCGCGCCGCAGAAGCGGAGAAGACCGAGGAAACCCCTGCCGAAGAATAAAAAGAAAAACGGAACGGTTTTCACCGTTCCGTTTTTTATGTAGCGAAAGGCTCGTCCGTCACGCGATGCGCTTCGCGCCGACATAGCGAGAAGCATAGTAGCTCGCGGAAAGGCTGTCGATCATGACCTTGCCGACGCTGTAGCGCGCGTGGATGATCTGGCCGTTGCCGATGTAGATGCCAACATGGCCGATGGCATGGGAAGAATCCGAGAAGAATACGAGGTCGCCGGGCTGCAAGTCAGACTTGGCAACAGCGTAACCGCAGTTCTTATACTGGGCGGTCGCCGAGTGCGGCAGAGAATAGCCGAGCTTGGCGTAGAGATACATCGTAAAGCCCGAGCAGTCGAAGCCGCTGGGGGACGCGCCGCCGGAGCGGTAGCGCGTGCCGAGGAAGGGCATCGCCATGGAGACGACCTTTGCGCCCACTGTGCCGTCGAGGTCGGCAGGATCGCGCAGATATTCACCGAGCAGCCAACCGGTCGTGGAACCGAAGGCGACCTGATACCAGCCGTTCGATTCGCCGATAACGGTGACCTGCTTGCCGCTGACGACCTGCGTGATCTTGTCGTAATTTGTGCCGGGGCCGGTGCGCACGTTGATCGTGCCGCCCGTGACGACCATGGTCACAGTCTCCGTCTCGCTCACGTCTTCCTTGGCATCCGCCTTATCTTCAAGCTCTGCCTGCATTTCATCGAGCTTGGCGAGCTCTTCTTCGTTCGCGCTCTCGGTCTGAACGGATTCCGTCAGCACGGTCACGCGGTCAACGAGGTTGCGGATCGAACCGTCGTAAGCGGCCTGCGCCGAAGAGAGCGGCGCGAGCAGGCTGACGGAGAGAATGCCCGAAAGCAGGAACGATAAGCATCGTGAATGGTTTCTCATAGCTGAGTCATCCTTTCGTGAAAAAAATCAGGTTTTTTACGCAGCGATCACATTTTGCCGCTCAGCGCACGCTCGAGCCAGATGGAAGCAAACTCCATCGCCTCGCCGAGGCTCCCCTTTTCCGTGGAGCGCACCACGCGGTCGCGCGAACGAAGGGTCGCGTCGGTCAACTGTAACTGAATGGAAACGCGCTTTGCAAGCGTGATATCTTTGAGCGGGGTCGTGTCGAGCACCTGCATCATCACGATATATTTATCCGCCATCGAGCCGTAGTAGATGAGGTTATCCACACGGCGCAGCGGGTGTCCGCGGTAAACGAGACCTTCCGTAGCTTCTGCCATCTGACTCACTCCTGTCCTTGTAACCAATTTGTAACTTTGTAACCGTTTTGTAACTTTTTGCAGTATAGCATTTTTTGCCCCCCTTGTCAATAAAAGTGGGGCGAAAAAATGCAACAAACCCTCGGAGGCCGCGTGCACGGTCTCCGAGGGTCGTTATTTTGACGGTTTTCGCTTACTTGCCGAGGTAGCTGCGCACGAGCGTTTGCAGCAGTTCGTCGCGATCCAGCTTGCGGATCAGCGTGCGGGCGTTGTTGTGGTTGGTGATATAGGTGGGATCCTCCGAGAGGATGTAGCCAACGATCTGATTGATGGGGTTGTAGCCCTTATCCTCCAGCGCGGCGTAAACGGTCGTCAGGATGTGGCGGATCTCAGCGTCCTTCTCCTGCGCCACATTAAACTTGCGGGTAAATTCTTCCATGGGATGGGTCCCTCCTTCCGCTTCCAATGGAGACAGTATAGCGCTCCCTTTGCAAAAAGTAAAGGGAGCGCTGTCAACTGTAACAGAAACGTAATCTTTCCTTATAAAAGTCTTAGCGAAGCACCGCGTTGTGGTCCGTCTTGAGGGCCGCGAGGATGGACTGAACATCCTCGTCCGCCTCTTCGCCGGTCAGGCTGCGGTCATCCGCGCGCAGGACGAGGTTGAATGCAACGCTCTTCTTGCCGCTGGCCACGCCGGGGCCGCGGTAAATATCGAACAGCGACACATCCTTGAGAAGGCCCTTCGCGCCGCGGCGGATGCTCTCTTCGAGCGCGCCGACCGTGACGGCCTCGTCGCACACGACGGCGATGTCGCGCGTGACGGCGGGGAACTTCGGCAGCGGCTGGTAGACGGGGATGCCGCCGCGCATCTCGTACATGGCCTCAAAGCTCAGCTCGGCGGTGTAGATCTCGCTGTCAACGCCGTAGTTCGTGGCAACGAGCGGGTGGATCTGGCCGAAGACGCCGAGGAGCGTCTCGCCCGCGTAGACGCAAGCACAGCGGCCGGGATGGTAGGAGGCGTTGTCCGTGCAGGCCTCGAATTTCACATCCGCGATGCGCAGCTCGCGCAGCAGCGTCTCGATGCCGCCCTTGAAGGAGAAGAAGTCCACGCCGTCGCCGTAAGCGCCGAGAGAGAGGTACTTCGGCTCGTCGGCAAGGCCGTCCTCACGCGGCAGGTAAATTTTGCCGAGCTCGTAGAGACGTGCCGCCTTGTTGCGGTAACTGTAGTTGCGCGCGATGATCTCGAGCATGCTCGGCAGGATGGTCGTGCGCATGATGGAGGTATCCTCACCCAAGGGATTCAAAATCTTCAGGCTCTTGCGCAGCGGAGAATCCTTCGGCATACGGATCTTGTCGTAATAGGTCGGGCTGATGAAGGAATAGGTGATGATCTCATCGTAGCCCAGCGCGCGCACAGCGCCGCCGATGGCGCGGTCGAAGCGCTGCTGCTCACTGAAGCCGCCGCGCGTGGTCTCGCCGCGCATGAGCGTGCAGGGAATCTTATTGTAGCCGTAGAAGCGCGCGACCTCTTCGGCAATGTCGCTGTAATGCTCGACGTCGCCGCGCCAGGACGGCACGTAGATGTCGTCGCCATTCAAGATAAAGCCGAGGGAGACAAGAATTTCGCGCATCAGGTCTTCGCTGAGTTCCGTGCCGAGCAGGGCGTTGATCTTGTCGGGTTCGAGCTTAACGACCGTGGGGGCCTTTTCCTTGGCGACCACGTTCATCACGCCGTCGACGACCTCGCCGCAGCCGAGCAGCTCCACGAGCTCGCAGGCGCGCTCGACGGCCTTGATGGTGTTCATCATGTCGAGGCCCTTTTCATAGCGGGAGGAGGCGTCGGTGCGCATGCCGAGGGCGCTGGCCGTGCGGCGCACGGAAACACCGTTGAAGTTGGCGGACTCAAAGAGCACCATCGCCGTGTCGCCGACGATCTCGCTGTTCGCGCCGCCCATGACGCCCGCGACGCAGACGGGCTTGTGCTCGTCGCAGATGCAGAGCATATTCGGCGTCAGCTTGCGCTCGTTGCCGTCGAGCGTCTGGATCGTCTCGCCCTCGCGCGCGGTGCGCACGATGATGTGGCCGCCCTCGACGCAGCTAAAGTCAAAGGCGTGCATCGGCTGGCCGTATTCGAGCATCACATAGTTCGTGATATCGACGATGTTGTTGATGGGGCGCACGCCGCTGTTGCGCAGTCTCTCGCGCATCCAGCGCGGAGACGGCGCGATCTTGACGTTTTTCACCATGCGCGCGGTGTAGCGCGGGCAGAGGTCGCCGTCCTCGATGTCGATGTCGACGATCTCCGCGATGCTGCCGCCGCAGCCGTGCGGCTCGGGCGTGTGCAGCTTAAGGGGGCGCTTGAACGTCGCGCTCGCCTCGCGCGCAAGGCCGATGACGGAAAGGCAGTCGGGGCGGTTCGGCGTGATCTCAAACTCGACGATGGAATCGTCAAAGCCGAGGATGTGCGCCACGTTGAGACCCGGCTCGGCGTCCTCTTCGCGCAGGATGAAGATGCCGTCGGCGATACAGTGGGGGAATTCCTTCTGCTCGGCGTGCAGGTCCTCGAGCGTGCAGATGGCGTCGCTCTTGGTGTTGTAGGCGACAAGGTCTCCTTCGTGGAGGTTGGAGCAGCGCGTATCGGGCACAGCGGTCGCATTGCCGAGGTCGAGGCAGGTATGGAACGTGCCGTCGCCCAGCGGGGCACATTCAAGCACCCTGGCGGCAACAACAGGGCCGTAGACCTTGTCGCCGGGCTTGATATCGGCGGGGATGGAGGGCTTATCCTTGTCGATGGGATGATAGTCGTTCAGGATGGCCGCTGGCGTGATGACAGCATAGGGGAAGTCGTGCTCCGCCGTCATGCCGAGTTCCTTGAGCGAGCAGAGCATACCGTCGGACTCAACGCCGCGCAGCTCGCCCTTTTCGATCTTGATGCCGCCGGGCAGATGCGCGCCGGAAAGCGCAGCGGGTACATAGTCGCCGATGTGGACATTCCACGCGCCCGTGACGATCTGCACGGGCTCCGCCTGGCCGACGTCGATCTTCAGCACCCACATATGGTCGGAGTTCTCGTGGCGCTTCATCTCGAGCACCTTGCCCACGACCACGTTCTTGAGGTTTTCGTCGGGACGCTCGATCGTCTCGACCTTCGAGCCAGAGAGCGTCATATCGTCGTTGAATTGCTTATCGGTGATATCCTTGAGGTCAACGAACTCGTTGAGCCAATTTCTGCTTAAAATCATTTCTTCGCTCTCCTTTCTTAAAACTGCTCCAAAAATCTCACATCGTTCTCAAAGATCAAACGCAGGTCGCTGATCTTGAAGTGGCCGAGCGCCAGACGCTCAAGGCCCATGCCGAATGCCCAGCCGGAATAGACCGTGGAGTCGATGCCGCAGCCCTCGAGGACCTTCGGGTGGATCATGCCGGCGCCGAGCACCTCGATCCAGCCCTCGCCCTTGCAGGTGGGGCAGCCTGCGCCGTGGCACTTGTGGCACTGAATGTCCATTTCGCAGCTCGGCTCGGTGAACGGGAAGTGATGGGGGCGGAAGCGCGTGACCGTGTGCTCGCCGTAGAGCTGGCGCACGACCTCGTTGAGCGTGCCCTTGAGGTCCGCCATCGTAATGCCCTTGTCGATGGCCATGCCCTCGATCTGGTGGAACATGGGCGAGTGCGTGGCGTCGACCTCGTCCTTGCGGTACACGCGGCCGGGGGCGAGAATGCGGATGGGCAGCTCGCGCGTCTCCATCGCGTGGATCTGCATCGGAGAGGTCTGCGTGCGCAGAAGAATCGAGCTGTCCTCGGTGAAGTAGAACGTGTCGCTCCACTCGCGGGCGGGATGGCCCTCCTCGACGTTGAGCTTCGTGAAATTGTACTCAGCAAGCTCGACCTCGCGGTCTTCGAGAATTTCAAAGCCCATGCCGACGAAGATGTCCTTGATCTCGTCGAGCACCTGATACATCGGGTGCTTCACGCCGATCTTTTCCTGCTTGCCGGGGATGGTCACGTCCACGGCCTCGGACTTGAGCTTGAGCTCCATGGCCTTGTCGGCAAGCTCGCCCGCCTTTTCTTCAATGCCCGCTTCCAGCTTGGCGCGCACTTCGTTGGCGAGCTGCCCGATCACGGGGCGCTCTTCGGCGCTGAGCTTGCCCATCTGCTTCAAAACGGCGGTCAGCTCCCCCTTTTTGCCAAGGTAACGGACGCGCAGCGCTTCGAGGTCCTCCGCCTTGCCGGCGTCGGAGATCGCATCGAGCGCCGCCTTGCGGATCGCTTCCAGTTGTTGTTTCATATCATTTCTCCTTTTCAGGTAAAAATTTGCAGAATTTCAAAAATCGGCGGCAGGGGCAAAAAAATAGTCTTTCCTCCCGACACTCTCGGGACGAAAGACTTTCTTCCGCGGTACCACCCTGATTCGCGCCCAAAGGCGCGCGCTCGTTGCCCGTAACGGGGGCTGACCGGCCGCGCATTTCCTCGCGGCTGCTCGGGGGCGAACCAAGCGACATCCCGCAGACCGGCTCCCAGCCGCCGACCGGTCCTCTCTACGCGGAACAAACACGCTATTTTCCCTTTCACAGCATTTGTCTAAGTGGTACTTATATCACAGAAAAAAGGAACTTGCAAGGGGGAATTTGCCCCTTGCCGGCAAAAAAGCGGCAAAAGCGCAAAATATCGCGCATTTTCCTCTGCGCACTCCCCTTTTCCTGCCCAAAACACGGAAAAACCGCACTTTACAACGTGCAAAAACGTGATATACTATAATAGTTGTTTACAAACCCACCGTGGCTGCTCTCGCAGCCGGATAAGGAGAACGATCATGGACGAAAGAAAGCGTCTTTACAAGTCCCGCAACAACAAGATGATCTGCGGCGTCTGCGCAGGCATCGCAGACTACTTCAACATTGACCCGTCGATCGTGCGCGTGCTCTGGGCGGTCCTCGCTCTGGCCGCCGGTACCGGCGTGCTCGCCTATATTGCCTGCGCGATCATCCTGCCCGAGGGCGACACCGAGGTCTGACCGCTTGACGATCCGCGCAAAAAAGATATACTAAATCCTGTTTGCCGCGCGAAACGGCAGAAAAAGATGTAAAACGCGAAGGGAGCTTCCTTTTATGGCGACTTATCCGATGCATGTCGCGGGTCTTGACCGCGACTTTCCCATCTGCAAGGTAACGGACGATCTTTATATCGGTGCTTTCATCATGTTCGGCGACGCGGAGCTGACCGTGCGCTGCGCAGAAGAGCTTTTGAAGCTCGCCGAGGGCATCGACTACGACTACCTCTTCACCGCTGAGGCCAAGTCCATCCCTCTCATCCACGAGATGGCGCGCCAGAGCGGCGCGAAGAAGTATTTCATCGCGCGCAAGGGCCCCAAGGTCTATATGCCCGATCCCATTTCCGTAGAGGATAAGTCCATCACCACCGTCGCCCAGCAGAAGCTCTTCCTTGGCTCCGATGACGCAGACCTCATCCGCGGCAAAAATATCCTGCTCGTCGACGATGTCATCTCCACGGGCGGCTCGCTCAAGGCGATGGAAGCGCTCGTCGAAAAGGCGGGCGGCACCGTCACGGGCCGCATGGCCGTCCTCGCCGAGGGCGGCGCAGCCAACCGCAAGGACATCCTGTTCCTTGAAAAGCTGCCCGTCTTCAACGCCGACGGCAGCGTGAAGTAAAAACGCATCAGTACCAAAAAGGAGCCGTCTGCATGGCAGACGGCTCCTTTCTCTTTGCGTTGATGGAAAAACATCCCCGTTTCCATCTCCTGCATCACAAATTGCACACCGGCAGAGCATTTTCGCTTTGAAGAGGAGGAATAGGGTCTCAGATGAATGACGATCTTCATTCCACGAAAACAAAAAAGTGTCGGAGCAAAGCAAACTTTGCTCCGACGTGGTGCCGGTGACCGGACTCGAACCGGTACGCTGTCGCCAGCGGCGGATTTTGAGTCCGCTACGTCTACCAATTCCATCACACCGGCGGGGGAAATAGAACAAGAGATATTATATGCGATAGACAGCTTATTTGCAAGCAAAACTTTTCAAAAGGCTCCGGCGCGCTGCGCCGGAGCCTTTTTCACGCAGATATCACACGTAGCGCTGGTGGATGACGTCGAACACACCGCGCGTTGTGAGGCGCAGCGTCGGGATGACGGTCAGCGCCATGAACGAAAGCGTCATGAAGGGGTCGACCCCGCGCGAGACGCCGAGGGCAAAGGCCTGCTCCTTGGCATTCTCCAGCGCTTCGTTGACCTCGATGAGCGGCGCTTCGCTCATGATGCCCGCGATCTGGAGCTGGACCTCACCGAGCACCTTACCGCCGTCCATCACGACGATGCCGCCGCCGAGCTCGACGACGCGGTTGACCGCCGCAGCCATATCCTCTTCGTTCGCACCGACGACGATGATGTTGTGGCTGTCATGCGAGATGGACGTTGCCACCGCGCCGGACTTGAGGCCGTAGCCCTTGATGTAGCCGATGCCGATGTGGTGCGTGTTCTTGTGGCGCTCGATGACGGCGATCTTTAAGATGTCGTCCTCGACGCTGATCTTCTCGGCGTAGCCCGCGTCGGTCGTGACGATCTCGCCGGGGATCATGCCGAGCACGGCGCGCGGGCGGGACTCGATAAAGTCCTTCGCCTCAAGGTGCGCAACGTGGAACGTCTCATGCGAGCGCTTGACGAGGTGCGGATCGATCTCGGGCGCTTCAAACGGCGTGACGTTCTTTCCGTCGAACATCAGCTTGCCCTTTTTGTAGACCTCGAGGATGTTGAAGTCATCGAAGTTGTCGATGACGACAAAGTCGGCGAGGAAGCCCGGCGCGATCGCGCCGCGGTTGTTGAGCAGGAAGTAGCGCGCGGCGTGGTGGCTCGCGCATTTGACGGCGATGATCGGGTCGACGCCCGCTTTGATCGCCCTGCGCACGATGTAGTCGATGTGACCCTTTTCGAGTAGGTCATTCGGGTGCTTGTCGTCTGTGCAGAACATACAGTAGGTGTAATACTGCGGCGTGAGCAGCGGGAGGAGCGCGTCGAGGTTGCGCGCCGCCGTGCCTTCGCGGATCATGATGTACTGCCCGCGCTCGAGCTTGGCGATGGCATCCTCAACGGTGCTGCATTCGTGGTCGGAATAGACGCCGGCTGCGATATAGGCGTTCAGGTCGTTGCCCGTGAGGCCGGGCGCGTGGCCATCGATCTTCTTGTGGTGCGCCTGCGCGGCGACGATCTTTTCAAGCACCTGTTCGTCACCGTTCGCCACACCAACATAGTTCATCATCTCAGCAAGGCCTTCAACACGGTTGTGCTCGTAGAACGAGTCGATCGCGCGGTAGTCGAGCACCGCACCGGATTCGTCGAGCGGCGTCGCAGGCACGCAGGAGGGGAGCATGAAGCGCACGTCGACAGGCAGGTCCTCTGTTGCCTGTAACATATACTCGATGCCGTCGGTGCCCATGACGTTCGCGATCTCGTGCGGGTCGGTGATGACGGTCGTGGTGCCGTGCGGTACGACCGCGTTGGCAAATTCCTTCGGGGAAACGAGCGAGCTTTCCAGGTGGATGTGTGCATCGACAAAGCCGGGCAGCACGAGCTTGCCGCCCATGTCGACCTCGAGCGCGCCCTCGTAATGCTCGCCCATGCCCGCGATCAGCCCCTCGGCCACGGCAATGTCGCCGTGACTGAGTTCATTGCAGAATACATTTACATACGTCGCGTTCTTGAGCACGAGGTCAGCCTTCTGCCTCCCCGAGGCCACCTCGACAACGTGGAGCTTCTTGTTCAGCTTGCGGTTGATCTTGCCTGCGTAGCTTTCCCGGTATGCCATGCGTATTCCTCCTTATTTTGTTGTGTTTGACCAGTTTGCAGGATGTTTCGTCCATCTTCCTCGGTTATTTTTTATAGGATACTACGTTCCATTGCACTTGTCCAGCAGAAAAAGCTGAAAGTTATTTAGTAAATCTGACGAAAAGTAAGATGCCAGACGGTTTTTGAGGTTTCCGTTTACAAACGCGAGCAGATATTGTATAATAAATCAAAAAGAACAATTTGAGATCCGGGCCATTTCCTTCAAGCACAGGACTTCATCCCATTTCCGCAGCAAGAGCGCGCCGTAAATTCATTCACGATATGCAGAAAGGAGCGAAGCGTATGCGTTCAAGACTCTCCCCGCCATCCGACCCCTTGAAGCCACGCCCCTCCTCGGCCATCATATTCGCGGGCAACGCCGTCGTCTTTTTTGGCCTGTCACTTTTGACGCAGCGGATGATCTACAGTTTTCTCTTCGCCGTTACCTTCCTTCTGTTCGTGTATGAGATCGTGGCGCTGCGGAAGCAGGAAAGGACGCAACGCGGTCTGCATCGCCGGGACTATTCCGATGCAGAGTATCGATCGCTGGGCATGACTCGCCCACAAAAGGACCGGCGCGGCGCGGTGCAGAGCGCGATTAATGTGCTTTTGTCGCTCGCCATCGGTGCGATCACACTTTGCAGCTTTACAACAAATGACCCGGCACTCTCTCCCCTTCTTGGTGCAGCCATGCCCCTGCTCGTAATGCTGCTCGACTACAACGCT
Source organism: uncultured Eubacteriales bacterium (assembly GCA_900552015.1). GTDB lineage: Bacteria > Bacillota > Clostridia > Oscillospirales > Oscillospiraceae > Hominicoprocola. Next base: position 49,487 of record URXY01000002.1, read on the forward strand.
GTCCGCTTCACATGGCAGGAGATCAGGCATCAGAAATTCCGGCTGACGGTGTACGCCCTGTCACTTCTGCTGTTCCTTTATCACCTGCTGGCGGCATTGGGTGTCGTATCCATCCAAAGCCTGCTCCCCGAGCAGGTCCGGTTCGAGGTGAATTTTCTCCTGAACCTCGCCTTTGCGCCGCTCCTGCTGGTGACGATCTATTTCGCTGTTCGGGATACATGGCGGCACATGTATGACAGGCCGCTGTAACGGTACGGTCTTTATCCTTTTCCCGTCTTCCGCAAAAAAGAGGACCATCTCGCTCACAGACGGCCCTCTTTTTCATTTTTCCGGCATAGGTCCAGTGACGACCCCAAACCTTTCCTTACAGCCGTCGTTCACCGCAGGAGCGGCAGACTGCCCGTGAGCTTGTTGACCTGTTTCTTCGCACCGCACAGGGCAATGCCGAGGTATTGCAGGTCCTCCTCGGGCGTATCCGCCATCTTCTCGACAAATTCCGCGTAGGTCTTGCAGCCTTGCGCAAGGTCAGAAAAGTCCGCCGCGGTGATGTCCGCAAATTCCCGTTCGCATAGCCTTGCCCGCAGCGCACGCAGACTCTCCGGCGAGCCCTTTAAGATGGGTACGGGAAACTCGATGATGCCGAGGTGCTCCCCGCCGCTTTTGTCGACTACATCTGCGCCGACGACCTCGGGCAGTTGTCTTCCCAGCGTGATACCGAGGATGGCCGCCGTGTTCGCAATAACGCCGTGCGGCAATTGTTCATCGATGACCATGACACATTTTTTATTCGTGATATCCATGCTTTTCCTCTTTTCTGCAAATAGCACTACGGTCTGCGCGTGCCCTCTTCCCCGCTGCGGAACATTTCCCGGTAAATGCCCGGCGGCAGGCCAAGAAAGCGGCTGAGGTAGTTGGTGAGATGGCTCTGGTCGGAATATCCCGTGCGCAGCGCTGCTTTGCACGGCGGCACGCCCCGTTCGAGCAGTTCTTTCGCCCTTCCGACGCGGATATTTTCCAGATACCGGTAGGGCATCATCCCCTTTTCTCTGGCAAAGGCGCGCAGGAGGGTCGACTTGCTCAGTCCCACACAGCGACAAAGCTGTTCCAGCGAGATGTGTTCGGCGTAATGCCGCTCCATGAAGGCACAGACCGCTTTGACTTCATCCGTGCAGCTCGGAATGCTGCATGCAGCGATCTGTCCACAGCGTTCCGACAGCAAGGCTAGCAGTAAAAGCAGTGCTTCTTCCTTACCGAACCCGCTCGAGACCTGCATCACCTGCTCGTGCAGCGCGCGCAGGCAGCAGGCCTCCTCTTCATCATGCAGGACATTCTGTAAAAAGCGGAGCGGTGTGTGCTCGCCCGCGATCTCCTCCATCAGGACATTCGTCGTCTCCCGACTGATGTTCAGCGCACGGTAGTCGAGCGTGCTGCCGTCGCTTTGGGTACAGGCGTGGCTGTCGCCCGGGCCAAAAAGCAGGAGGTCGCCCGGGCCGAAGGGCCATTTTCTTTTCTCCTGATAAGAGCAAGTTGACAGGCGCGCATGTTCGTGCTAATATTCCTATCATTGTGCTATGTTATTCATTCAGAGGGTCGTCAGCGTATGTTGGATCAATTTTCAAGGACACAACTCCTTTTGGGACAGGAGGGAATGGCGCGGCTATTCTGTGCGCGGGTCGCGGTATTCGGCATCGGCGGCGTGGGCGGTCACGCGGTAGAGGCGCTCGCGCGCAGCGGCGTCGGCACGCTCGACCTCATCGATGACGACCGGGTCTGCCTGACGAATCTGAACCGCCAGATATTCGCCACGCGCAAGACCGTGGGGCAGTACAAGATGGACCCCACCGCCTTTGAGGTGACGGATATCTGCAAGACCTCCGTCTGTCCGCTCGCGCGCGTCATGCGCCACGAGCTCAAAAAACGCGGCATCAAGTCGCTGAAGGTCGTCTATTCCAAAGAGCCTGCGCTGACGCCCATCGAAGATATGTCCATTAGCTGCCGCGCACACTGCATCTGCCCACCCGGCACGGCACGCAAATGCACGCAGCGCCGTCAGGTCCCCGGAAGCAATGCGTTCGTCCCCGCGGTGGCCGGGCTCATCCTCGCCGGTGAAGTGGTGAAAGACCTCGCCGGATATCAGGCCGCACCATGAGCGGAAGCAACAAAAAGTACCGTTTGCCGAATGGCAAACGGTACTTTTTCTATCTGCTGGTCATTCAGGATGGCCTCAGCGTCTGCCGCCGAAGCCGCCTCCGCGGCCGCCGCCGAAACCGCCGCTCCGGCCTCCGCCAAAGCCACCTCCACGGCTGCCGCCGAAACCGCCGCCGCGGCTGCCGCCGCCAAAGCCACCGCCCCGGCTGCCGCCGAAGCCACCGAAGTTTCCGCTGCCAAAGCTGCCGCCGCGGCCGCTGCTGCCGAATCCGCCGAAGGAATTACCGGAACCGCCCGAGGGCCGTCTCGGCTGCTGGGGCGGGCGGCGATCACCACCGGAGGAGCCGCCGCTGCGCGGCGGTCTGGGTCCGCCCTGCGGAGGACGAGGCCCTCCCGAACGGGGCGGACGCGGGCCGCGCGGGGGACGGCGTCCCCAGAAGATGGGGTGATACATCACCGTCGGCACGCCCATGCCGGGCATCATGTAGCGGCGGCGATAGCGGCAATAACGCATGCCGTCAAGCATGATCCAGAGGACAAAGAATATGATGAGGATCATGATGAACATCACACCGTTGGCCGCCTCGTCCAGCGCCGCCTCGCTCTGCTGATACTGCTGGCTCAGCTCCACATGGAGCGCGGCGCAAAGCGAGCGCACCGCGGCGTCATAATCGCCCTTCTGCACGCTGTCTTCCATGCAGGAGGCAACGAAGCTCTGTGAGAGCGAGCTGAGCAGATCATAGAAATCGCCGCTTGCGAGCAGGTAGTAGTCCTGCTGCTGCTTTGCGATGAGCAAAACGGCATCGTTCTCGCCAAGCTGCATCTCCATGGCGCAGTCATACGCCGCATTCTCCATGTCGCTTTCTGAATCCGTCGTAACGACGGCCATGATGCTGCCAAACATCTTGTCCCAGTTGGCGTTGTAGAGGCCGACGGCCTCCTCAGTCTTATCGGAAAGAACACCGGCATCATCGCGCACATACTGCGTAAAGGCCGCCGTGGAAAGCGAGGGATCGAGCTTTTCCCCGCCCTCCGGCGTAGAGACGGCGGGCGTCTTGTGCAGTCCCCACGCACTGGATGCGACGATCGCCAGAATCAGCACGACGATGGCGACGCCGCGTTTTTGAAAGAATTTCATATGCTTCTCCTATCCGGAGCGTCTCAGCTTCTCAGCTCCATGAGCTTCTGCTTCAGCTCGCCTTCAATGCGCCCGAGCTCCGCTTCCGCTTCCTTGCGCTTCTGCGCGCCCTCGCGCTGGATGTTCACGACCTCGTCGAGCGTAGTGATGAGCTGCTCGTTGGTGTGCTGCAGCGTCTCGATATCGACGATGCTGCGCTCGGCCTCCTTGGCCGTGGCGATGGTGCCCATCTTGAGCATGTCGGCGTTCTTCTTGAGCAGTTCGTTCGTCGTCTGCGCCACCGCGCTCTGTGCGGCCGTGGCCTGACGGCTGTGCTCCATGCCGAGCGCGAGCACCATCTGGCTCTTCCAGAGGGGGATGGTGTTGACGAGCGAGGACTGGATCTTTTCGACCATCAGCGTGTCGTTGTTCTGGAGAAGTCTCGTCTGCGGGCCCATCTGGAGCGACACCATGCGCGTGAGCTCCAGGTCGTGCAGCTTCTTTTCAAAGCGGTCGCACTTCTGCGCGTAGTCGTTGTAGGCCTGCGCATCCTCGGCAAGGCCGCTCGCCTCCGCCTTCTTGCGCAGCTCCTCCAGCTCGCCGGAGCGGACCTCGGCAAGGCGCTTCTTGCCCGCGATGATGTACATCGTGAGCTCCTTATAGTACTTGAGGTTCAGCTCATACATCTGGTCGAGCATCGCGATATCCTTCATCAGCGTGACCTGATGCTTTTCAAGCTCGGATACGATGCGGTTCACGCTCGTCTCGGCCTTGCCGTACTGCGCGCGCATCAGCTCGAGCTTGTCCTTCTGCTTGCGGAACAGGCCGGCGAGGCCCTTCTTCTCTTCCTCCTGGCCGAAGCCCTTGACCTCGACAACGAGGTTCGAGAGCGTCTCGCCCACCTCGCCCAAGTCCTTGTTGCGCACGGAGGAGAGGGCGTTTTCAGAGAACGTCGCCACGCTCTTCTGTGCGGCCACGCCATAGTTGAGCACAAGGTTCGTATCCGTAATGTCGATCTTCTTCACAAACTCGTCGACAGCAGCTCTCTCCTGCTCGGTGAGCATGCTCTCGTCGACCTTGACGGGCTCGACCTCTTTTTTCTTCTCCTGCTCGGGCGCGGGCGCGTCCGAGGTGAGCGTCAGCTCGGGGACGGCCTCCTGCGCCGCTTCGGTGGGGTTCAGGGTCAGCTCGGGCATCATGTTGTCGCTCATATCATTTCTCCTCCGTATTTTGGCTTTGAGTTTGTTCTTTTTCGTGCTTTTTGATGCGCTGGATGCGGCGCAGGCACAGCAGCGTGGCCAACGCCCAGATCAGCGCGGAATAGTAAAGCGTATCCCTGTGCAGATGCAGCGCGCCGATGATGCTTGCCACACACATGATGGCAAAGATCGCACAGAAGATCGGGTCGAGCCACACGCCTTTCAGCCGTTTCAATATCCACGCATTGACTTTGGCGTTGAACGCCATCACTTTCTTTCGCATCGCCTTTCTCCTTTACAGCTCGAGCTTGATATCGTCCTGCGTGGCGGCAGCCGTACCGCCGTCGCTGCTCAGGCCCTCTTGCTTCATCATGTTTTCAAGCACCGTGATATCGGTGGAAATATCCATTGCCTCGCTGCCAAAGAGCATATCGAGCTGCTTTTCAAAGGCGGCGACGATGGTACTCATCATGCTCTCCACACGCTGCATGGTCGCGTCGATGTTCTCGCCGCTCACGCCCTGCGCGCCCATGCGGTCATAGGCGTTTAAAAGCTTAAGGGTCGTTGGCAGATAGTAGTCCATGAACTTGCGGATCTGCGGCAGCTTCGACGGGTCGGATTTGACCTGCGCGAAAATTTTCGCGCTCAAGTCCTCGAGCCGGTCGATGTCGGCGGAGATCTTCTCATCCTTGATGGACGTGTTGAGCCGCTTCATCTCGGAGATGGCAAGATTGCCGTCCTTGATCATCTTGTCGAGCTCGGGGTTGCCGGTGCTCTCTTCCTTTTTCGGCGGGTCTGGGACCGTGACCTCGACCGTGCCGCACACGGCGTTCATAATGAAAAATACCACTGCCGACGCCGCTGCTACCAGAATGAAATGCGGCACGCGATAGAGCGGGAAAAGCAGCGCATAGATGACCCACGTCCCCGCCGCCGCATAATAGGGGACCGTCGATCTGCGTTTGACCGTCGCCAAGGCGATCGCCTCCTGTTTTGAGATAATTTGACTGATATATGATACCACAACGCTGCACTGCGGTCAAGCAAAGCCGCCTCCGCACGGCTGATTTTACAAAGAAAGCGGCGCTCCGCGAGGGAACGCCGCTTTTCGTCTGCTTTTTACTCGTTTCGAATGGCTTCGAGCGCGGATATCTTGACCGCCTTGTTCGCGGGCTGATAGCCGGACACCAGTCCGACCAGCACCGAAAACACCAGCGCAAAGATGATGAGCTCGGGCTTGATGACGGAAACGCGCGTCACGTTCTCTCCACCGATGAGCGCCTGCTTGATGAGCTCCCACGTCACTCCCCCGCCGCTGAACGCGCCGAAGGAGAATAGATTGATGCCGACGGAAATGATGAAGCTGAAAAGGAGTCCCAGCACGCCGCCGAGAAGGCCGATGCTGCCCGCCTCCATCAAAAACATCGCGCGGATATCGCGCACATAGCAGCCAAGCGCCTTCATGATGCCGATCTCCTTCGTGCGCTCGGAGATGGACATGATCATCGTATTGGTAATGCCGATGGCCGCGACCAGAAGCGAGATCGCGCCAAGGCCACCGAGCATCAGCTCGATCTGGCGGGTCTGCTTGTTGAGCTCATCGCGCATGCTCTGCATGGAATAGGTGCTGTAGCCTAAGTCCTTGATGGCCTGTTCCACATCCGCCACGGCGTCAAGGCTCTCGGCCTTGACATTGATGGACGAATACTCGAACTTCGTGTCGTTCTTCCCCGTCAGGTCGTATAGGAGCGACTTGAGCGCGTTGATGTCCATCATCACGCCCGCGCTCGTCTCGTAGCCCTTGCCCTGATCCTCTTTCAGAATGCCCACGACCTTGAGATCGACGCTGTAGGGCGTCGTCTCATTGCCGGAGTCGTCCCAGGAGGTCAGGAGCATCTTCACGTCCGTCTTGAGCGGGTCAAAGAACGGGTCGGGGACGTTTTCCGTGTCGATATTGCCGTTTTCGTCCCAGGTGTATCGGTCGACATAATTTCTGCCGTCAGGCATGAGCGTATCGGTAAAGTTATAGGCAAAGTACTGGCCCACGACCACCTCGTCGCTGCTTTCTGGGTAGCGGCCCGCGACCAGCTCATAACCCATGTCCTCAAGGGCGCTCACGTCAATGCCGGCAAAGTTGCCCCAGTCGGCGCTGTAGCGGTCGTTGATGCCCGCCTTAAACGAAATGTTGTAATTGTCGAGACTTGCCTTGGGCATGACGGCCTGCACGCCCGCGATCTCGTGGAAGCTCTCCACCGCCTTCTCATCAAGCTTGCTTTCCGTCTGTGTGCCGGTATTCTGGTTGTAGCCGCGGTAGACCTCGATGATGGAGAGGTCGCCCATGTTCTTGAGCATCTGATCGTAGGACTCCTGCATACCCGCGCCGATGGAGACCATCACGATGATGGACGTGCAGCCGATGAACACGCCCAGCACCGTCAGGATCGTGCGCCCCTTGCGCCGCGACAGGCTGTCGAAGCACATTTTCAGGATGTCTGCGAATCTCATTTGTTCTGCTCCTCAGCACCTGTGGCCGCAGGCTCCTTCGCCGCGGCGTCCGCTGCCTCCTTCTTCTCTTCGGCGATCTCCTCTTCGTCCCACTTGTCCCAGAGGGCCTGCTCGGCCTTCTGCTTGGCCTTCTTCTTGCGGATGCGCAGCACGACCAAAAGGACGATGAGCGCGGCGACTACCGCGATGACGACGTACTTCCACGGGAAGGTGTTCGCCGGCTCTGGGTCGATCATGCCGGGGTCATCCATGCCGGGATCGGTCGGCTCATAGGCCATGGCCTCGACGCTCGCCTCAAAGACGCGCTCTTTCGTGTTGCCGTTGGAGTCCTCGTAGGTGATGACGATCTTGACCTGATTCTCGCCCTCCAGCTGCGGGGTCACGGCAAAAGCGATGGTACCGTTCTTGCCGCCGTCGATCGTGCCGACGCGCTGATAGGCCGTCGGCGTGTCGATATCGCCGGAGATGGTCGCCTCAACGTTGTTGATGGCGCTCTTGCCCTTGTTGACATAGTCGATCGTCAGGCTCGTCTCCTCGCCGACGTAGCCGGTGTAGGAGGTCTTGGGCTCGCTGAGCTCAAAGCGGTCGGGCTGATAGAGCGGCACGCTCAGCGAGAGGGACGCGCTGCCGGATTTACGGGCATTCTGATCGACATACTCGTAGGTGACGGCGATCTGCACCTCCTGCGCGCTGGCGCTGATGAGCTGCGCCGCCTTCATCGGCACGGTGACGCTCTTGCTGCCGCCCGCGGCGACGGAATCAAAATAGAAGGTGTTGGTCGAGCCGTTGAGCATGAGGTCCGTGCCGCCGGTGACGGTGAGCATGACGTTTTCGATTTTGAGCTTCTTGCTGGTGTTGGTGAAGGAGAAGCTCAGGTTCGTGCTCGAGCCCGCCGCAACGGACGAGCCGCCGTAGTTGTACTTCGACAGGATGACGATAGGCGTGGGGCTCGCGATGGTCTCCTCGTCCTTTTTGTCCTCGGTGACCTTGGCGGGTACGTTGACGCTGCCGGACGCACTGCCGGACGCGGTCGCATTCGTGCCATTGTCGTAATAGAAATCGAGCTTTGCCGAGAGCGACTGGCTCGCGCTCGCGATCTTATCCACCGCCTTGACCGAGACCATCACCACGCCCGACTGGTTCGGGCGGATGTCGTTGAGCGTATAGGCGCTCTGCGAATCCGTGATCATCAGGCCATCCGAGGGCGTGACCGTCACCATCGGGGAACGCATGGTCGTGCTGCCGACATTCTGGATGTAGATCGAGATGACCTTGCCCTCGCCGGCGGCGATGCTGCCGCTCGCCGCGTCAGAGCTGAAAATCGCGTGCGGCTCGGGAATTTCAACGGGAGTGGGCTTTTCCGGCTCGGTGTAGGGCACGCATTCGCTGACCGTCAGATTGAAGGTCTGATTCGTTGTTTCCACGCCGTTTTCCTGATAATAAACCGTAAAGCTCAGGCTGTTGCCCGTGCCGGAATAGGAGAGGTTGTAGAGAATGAACGATGCCGTTCCGTTATCGCCGGGCACGATATTCTCCGCATATCCGCCGCGGAACGAGTCGACGCCGCGCACAACGCGGGAGACCGTGCCGCTGCCGCCGATACGGGACAGGCTGACGGCAATATTGACCGTCTGGTTTGTTTCAATGCTGTAGGCGCCCGCATTGTAACCGGTGACAAGGTAGCTCGTCTTATCATCGGCCCTTGCCGCGAGTCCCGCGGGCAGGAGCGCCGCGCACAGCACCAGGGCAAGGCACAGGGAGAGCAGGGATCTTGTGATGCGTTTCATGTTCGATTTCCTCCGTTATTCGATATAGGGGGCGGCGTCGATCTCCGCCTTGACCTGATTTTTGACGTCGCTGACGATGTTGCCGTCGATGAGTGTGACGATACGGTCGGCATACTCGGTCATCTCCGGGTCATGGGAGACGAGCACGATTGTCTGGTGGAAGCGGTGGGCAAAGCCGCGGATCATGTGCATGACCTCTTTCGTCGTCTTCGAGTCGAGGTTGCCGGTCGGCTCGTCGGCGAAGACGACCTCGGGGTGCGTGACGAATGCGCGCGCGATACCCACGCGCTGCTGCTGTCCGCCGGACATCTGGTTTGGAAAGTGGTCCATGCGGTCCTTCAGTCCCACGCGGCAGAGCATTTTCTTCGCCTCCAGCAGCCGCACATCCGGGTCGATGCCCTTGAACATCAGGGGCATGGCGACATTTTCCGCCGCCGTCAGCTCCGGCAGCAGGTTGTAGGACTGGAAAACGAAGCCGATGTGCTTCTGGCGGAAGGCGGCAAGCTGGTTTTCGTTCAGCCGCGAGATCGGCACGCCGCCGATGCGCACCACGCCGCGCGTGGGCTTTTCAAGGCCCGCAAGCTGGTTGAGCAGCGTCGATTTACCGCTGCCGGAGGTACCGAAAATGCAGCACACCTCGCCGCGCGCGATATCCAGATCGATGTTGTGCAGCGCGACCACGTGCTCCTGTCCCATCATGTACACCTTTCGGAGCTTGCGCACCGATATGACGGGCTTCTGATCAGTTTCCATCGCAAATTCTCCTCATTTTAAGCTGCCTTTTATTATAAGCCCATCGCGCGGGAAAGTCGTTACAATCGGGCGCGATTTGGTTACAATTTTTTTAAGATTTGTTTAATCTTCGCCGCAAGATCCTTCTGCTTTCTTTAGACGAAGAAAAGCGAAAAAAGTTTCCGAAAATGTGCAAAAAACGGCGGACTTTTTGAAGTCCGCCGTTTTTTAGTTCATGCCGTTTTAGTCCAGCGGCACGTCGGGCAGGACGTAGACCGTCATCTCTTCGCCGCTCGTGTCGATGGACACGGTGTCGTCGATGGGCTGCGTCAGCGCCGCGTCCGCATAGAGCGTGCAGCCCATGCTGCAGCAGATGGTGACATACGTTCCCTTCTCCACATTGTATTCCTTCGCCGACCAATCTCCCGCACTCTTTTTCGGGAAGCAGACCGTCAGCAGGCAGGAGTTCTCGTTCGCATCGTCCGTCGCGCGCACGACCTCGTTCAAAATCTCGCGATCCGGCTCGTAGGGCTCATCGTAGCTCCAGTTGTAGAGCGTCGTACCCATCTCCGTCGCGCCGCCCTCGCCGTCCTCAATGTAGTCGGTCACGGACATGGCGAGCAGCTCGCCCGTCTCGGGATCTGCATAGTAGAGGGTGGTATAGTAGTAGTCGTCCTGATCGTCAAAGCGCGTGGTGGTCGAGAGCAGCACCGCACCGTCCTGCTCGCTGCGCTCGTCAAGCGTTTCCTCGGCATTCTTGGCGGCGGGGTCAGTGCACTGCGGCAGCATTTCACGGAGATACTCCGTCCCCTCGCCCGGAATGGGATAGAGGTTCAGGCTCGCGGTGTCGTTGCTCGCCATGCGCGTGGCGTACAGGCTGTCGTTTCCCTGGCTCCACAACTCATCCTCGCCCGGGCCGCTGTTGGCGGTATAGCTGTAGTGTGAGGACATGAGAAACGCTTCCCCGCCCCCGTCCGTGTACTGCAATCTTGCGGTGTAGGTCATCTCGCCATCCCGGTCGGTGCCCTGAATGTTCACGGTCACGGCGTCGTACTTTGCAAGCAGTACGCACGGATCGTTGACCTCGCGCAGCGTTTCGAGCGTCACGTCCATCGGCGTGTCGTCCTTGCCGCCGTTCCCATCGTCCTTGCCGCCCTGCGTGCCGCAGCCCGCGAGCAGGCTCACGACGCAAAGCGCGCCAATGCTTGCTTTCTTCCAGTTTTTCATCTTAGTCTCCTCCTTTGGATTTAGGATGCGGGATTTTCCTGCATCATGGGTCTGTTTTCCATCACTATTTTTTGGGGATACCGCCGCATCACTCGACATCTCCGCTTTTGACGTAGACGGTCGTGCTGTCGCCCTCCGGCCATTCGACCTCGAAGCTCTGATACTGCTCCGTCATGGCGGCGTCATAGTAGGAGCGCAGCTCCTCGCTGCCGCTCAGGTAAAGAATCGAGCTCCGCGGCACAGTAACTCTCTGCTCGCGCTCCCGCTCGGTGCCGGGGTCCCACACGATCGTCGCCTCGCGCTTGGGACTGTCGTCCGACAGCATCTGCGCGTAAAGGTCCTTCTCCGGCTCGTAAGAGAGGTCATAGCGGTATGTATACGTTCCCGTGGCAAAGCAGGTGTCTTTTCCCTGCAAGTCTTTTCTGTGCCGCTCCAATTTGATCGCCATAAGGTCGTCGGAGGTCGGATCAATATAGAGCCATCGCAGCGAGTAGTCACTGTCATCGCCGGTGAAGTAATGCTTGACTTCCATCACGAGCTGACCGTTCTGCTCATACGGCTCTCCGGCCTCCACGCTGATGCCGTCGCCGGCCACAGGCAGGAACGGCTCCTGAACGGTGCTCTTTTCGTACCATTCGTCTGAGGCAAACACCGTCACGTCGATGCGCCCCATAACACCGTCCTCGTCTCTCCCTGCTGCAAAGAGGCTCATCCCGTTTGGGACCTCGTCCGAGCGGACGTTCATTTCATAACGATCGTCCTCATAATGGTCGCAGCAATACCAGCCGTGGCTCCAGCTCTGCAAGCGTCCTTCTTCATCGCGCGTGTACTGGTCGGTGGTCTTGACGTCCTGACCGCCGTCGCTACTGTCTGTGCTCTCACGCACAACGGTCACCACCTCGTGCCGCTCGAGCAACGCGGGGATATTATTTCTTTCGCAGATGTGCTCGTAGGTGATGGGGTGCACTTCCGCCATGTCAGTCTGTTCGTTCGTCTCTCCGCAGCCTGCGAGCAGCAGCGCGGCGGCGAGCGCGAGGGCGCTCATCGGTCCCCGGCGTTTCATTTTGTTTCTCCTTTCATCGTCTTCTTTCCATCTTGACTGTGCGGAGCTCTTTTCGTTCCGTACACTTCCTTAGACGAAGAATTTCCCAAAAAGTTTCGCACTTATGGATTTCTTAAGAAACTTTTTCTTCCCCGCGCGGGCTCTTGCATTTTCCGCCGCCGCGGCATACAATGATGCCACATTTCACCCGGGAGGGGCGTTTTTATGAACTATATCGGCATCGACCTCGGCGGCACGAATATCAAGGGCGCGCTCGTGAGCGCGGAGGGCGAGATCTTAAAGGAGCATTCCATCCCGACGCGCGTCGACCTCGGCCCTGAGGCGGTCGCGGGGCGCATCGGTCAGGTCATCGCGCAGCTCTCTGACGGTGAGGACGCCGTCGGCGGCGCGGGCGTCGGCTGCCCCGGTACGGTGGACGACGCGAGCGGCATCGTCCGCTTTGCGGCGAACCTGAACTTTGTGAATTTCGACCTGCGCAGCGCTCTGCGCGCGCACACGACGCTCCCTATCCACCTCGGCAACGACGCAAACGCCGCCGCGCTGGGCGAGGCGCTCTTCGGCTGCGGCAAAGGGGCGGAGAGCACCATCGTCGTTACGCTCGGCACAGGCGTGGGCGGCGGCGTAGTGCTCGGCGGCAGGCTCCTGACAGGCTACACGGGCGCGGCGAGCGAGATCGGCCACATGGTCATCGCGGAAAACGGCGAGGAGTGCACCTGCGGCAGCCGCGGATGCTTCGAGGCCTACTCCTCCGCCACGGCGCTGATCCGCGACACAAAGCGCGCCATGGCCGCGCATCCCGAGAGCCTGCTGCACGCGATCGCCGCGGAATCGGGCGGCGTCGACGGCCGCACGGCGTTTCTCGCCAAAGAGCGCGGCGACGAGACGGGCGCGCAGGTCGTGGAGAACTACATCGAGCACCTGACCTGTGGGCTCACGAATCTTGTCAACATCTTCTTTCCCGAGGTGCTGGCCCTCTCCGGCGGCGTGGCCAATCAGGGCGACGCGCTGCTCCTGCCGCTGCGCGAAAGGGTGCGCGAGCTCTCGTTCGGCTCGCGCTATGCCGTCTCGCACACGCGCATCGAGCTCTGCATGCTCGGCTACCGCGCGGGCGTGATCGGCGCGGCGATGCTCGCGCGGCCTTCTCCAGGGTAACAAAAAACTCCACAGGAGGCTCCTGCGGAGTTTTTTATTTACGGTTCCGGCGCGTCCATGGCCGCTGCAGGCCCCACGCCGCTCTCTCCCTCGATGAGGATCTGCACCTCGTCCACACCGCTGAGCGAAAGGATAGACTTTTCGAGCGATCCAAAAAGCAGAGCTCGCGTACCCTCATCTTCAGGCAGCGAAACATTCGCCGGAATGCTCAGATAGCACACACCGTTTTCGATGCGCGAGGAGACGACCGAGAAATCCTCCGGCAGGAGCGAGAGGAGCGAATCGTCCTCCGGTCCCTGCGCGAGCGCTTCGAGCAGCGCGTTCACACGCGTCTGTCCTTCGTAGAGAGCGAGCGTCTGCTGCTCGGCGCGCAGCTCGCCGGTCTCACTGTCGAGGAAGTAGAGCTGCACCGTGATGGGCCGCAGGCCGCTCTCGCGGGAGGACAGCAGCGTGTCCGCCGAGAGCAGCACCTGCGTCTTGCGGTATGGCAGCTCGCTGCCGTTGGCCGTGATGCTCACCGCGTTCACGTTTGGTAGCTGCGAGAGCGTGAGCGTGATGCAATAATCCGCGAGCGACAGGTCGATACCAGAGAGGCGCGCATACTGCGCACTCAGGTCGATCCCCGCACGGCGGCCCGAGACCTTGAGCGAGCGGAGCGCCGTTCCCTCGGGGATAGGCGAATGCAGCGCCGCCTCGTCCGGTCCTGCGAGCAGCAGCTCCATCAGCGCGCGGACGCAGTCCTCGGTGCTCATCGTCTCGTCGGGCGTGAAGCGCACCGAAGACGCGGCGATGGCGTCGCCCCCGCCCGAAGCGTCAAGGTCGGAGAGAAAATAGAGCGCGTAGCCGCTCTCCTCATCCTCCTGCGCGCTTTTCGCGCATGAGGCAAAGGCCACCAGCGCCGCAAGGAGCGCAAGAATGAAAAGCGGAAGCTTTTTCATGCTCTCTCCCCTCCTTCCCCGCAGCGCGGCAGGCGCACGGTAAATACCGTGCCACCGCCTTCGCGCGCGCCGACCTCGATGCTGCCGCCGCGACGGCGAGCCGTGTCGGCGGCGATGGAAAGGCCGAGGCCCGTGCCTCCCGCCGCGCGCGAGCGCATCTTGTCCACGCGGTAAAAGCGGTCGAAAATACGGGGCATATCCTCCTCCGGGATGCCGATGCCGTTGTCGCTGACGGTGAGAAGACACGCCTCCTCATCCCCCGCCAGCGCCACGCGGACGAAGCCGCCGGGGCGGTTATATTTGATGGCATTTTCCGTCAGGTTGTAGATGATCTCGTTGAGCTCGTCCTCGCTCGCGAGCGTCTTTCCCTCGCGGCGTATCTCATAGGAGAGGTCGACCTGCTTTTCCTCGGCCACAAGGCGCAGCATACGCACCACGCGCGCGATGACCGTCGCGATATCGACCATCTGTGCCTCGGGCAGCGCGCCGCTGTCAAGGCGTGTCAGGCGCAGCAGATTTTCCGTGATGCGCGCGAGCCTTTCGGACTCCTGCTCGATATCGCCGACGAACTCGCGCACGGTCTGCGCGTCCATGTTCTCCGTCTGCAAGATGGAATCGGAGAGCAGGCGGATGCCCGCCAGCGGCGTTTTGAGCTCGTGGCTCGCGTCGGAGACGAAGCGGCGGCGCGCCTCCTCAGTCGTCTGGAGGCGGTCGGCCATGGCGTTGAACTCCACGGCAAGATCATATATCTCGTCGTTGCCGCCGACCTCGGCGTGATGGCTGTAAGAGCCCTCTCGCATCTTCTGCACCGCCTCGGTCAGAACGCCGAAGCGCCGTGTCAGCACGCGTGAGAGCAGCAGGCTCAGCCCCACGGCGAAGACCGTCACGACCACGGAAATGGTCAGAAGATTGCGCTGCATCGACAGCAGCAGCGCCGCCTGTTCGGTGTCATATTCGTAGGCGTAGACCGCGCCGATGGTCTGGCTGTGATAAACGATGGGCGAGGCGGCGCGGCTTTTGAAAGCACCGCCCGAAAATTCGACGAAGGCGACATCCTCGCCGCGCAGGGCCTGCACGACCTCGGTATAAAAGGCGTAGCGGCCAATGGCCCCGTCGGTCTCGCGTGTGTCGTAGAGCACGCGGCCGGACGCATCAGTCACAAGGATGCGGGAAATGCCCGTCTGCTCAACGAGCGTCATCGCCTCTGCGACGTTTTCCTCGCTCAGCTCCTCAAGGCCCGAGAGCGCCGTCACCATCACCGAAACGCTGCTTTGCAGCGAGCTCTGCTTGGAGCGGAACGTCAGGTTCTCCGACGCGATGAGCGGGTAGGTATTCATCAGGATCAGCACCGCCAGAATGATAGCGATGTAGCTGAAGCTGAATTTTCGCTGCAGGCTCGCGCCTCTGCGCATGGCGGCGCCTCCCTTCGTGCTTTTTGCGCTGCGCGCTCAGTCCTTGAAGTAGTAGCCGATGCCCCACTTCGTCAAGATGTGCTGCGGTGCGGCGGGGTCGTCCTCGAGCTTTTCGCGCAGCCTTCGGATATGCACGTCCACCGTGCGGTAGTCGCCTGCGTAGGTGTAGCCCCAGACGAGGTCCATCAGATTTTCGCGCGAGTAGACGCGCCGCGGATTTTTGACGAAGAGTTCGATGAGGTCATACTCCTTCGCCGTAAGCTCGACGACCTTCCCGTCCTTGAGCGCAACGCGCTGCTCAGGGTCGATCGTCACGCCGCCGACGGTCAGGAGCGTGCTCTGCGCCTTTTGCTGCGGAGCGGCGTTCGCGCGGCGCAGCAGCGCGCGGATGCGCGCTTTGAGCTCTAAGATGTTGAACGGCTTTGTGATATAGTCGTCTGCGCCGGACTCAAGACCGATGATCTTGTCGGCGTCCTCGCTGCGGGCGGTCAGCATGATGATGGGCACATTGGAAAATTCGCGGATGCGCATGCAGGCCGTCAGCCCGTCCACCTGCGGCATCATCAGATCGAGGATGATGAGGTCAAACCCGCCGCTTTTCGCCATGTCGATGGCGGTCGCGCCGTCGTAGGCGGTCTCGACCGTGTAGCCCTCGTTTTCCAGATTGAATTTCATGCCTTTGACGAGAAGCTGCTCGTCGTCAACGACCAGAATTTTCATTGCCATCCTCCTCCGTGAATGTGATCTCCGCGCGGAAGCCCTCGAGCTTCGCTTCTCCGATGCCCTTGACGTTCAAAAGGTCCTCCGCCGCCGTAAAATCGCCGTGCTCGGCGCGATAGTCGACGATCGCCTGCGCGAGCGCAGGGCCGATGCCCGTGAGTGTTTCCAGCTCCTCTGCATCGGCGGTGTTGACGTTCACGAGCACGCGCGTGGGCGCGGTGATCTCGTCGGTCTTATCCTGCGTCGTCACGGTGTAATTCCCGTGCGAGGCACCCTCGTAGGCCGTTTTGTGCAGAAAAACGAGCGAAACGGCGAACAGCACCGTCAGCGCGGCGAGCACAAGGTAGACGCCGCTGACTTTGGTTTTCTTTTCTTCCTTTTCCACGGTTGCGCTCGCCTGCCTTTTTTGCTATACTGATGTCGAACCGCGCCGAACGGCGTGCCCGACAATGACTGTTCCATATTTTATTGTATCATATATCGAGGTATATTTCCATGAAAAAACGCCGCCTGCTGTCACTTTTTTTGTCCTTTGTTCTGCTGCTCCCGCTCTTCGGCGCATTCAGTGCCGATGCGTATGAGGACTTCGACCTTGACGCGAAGGCCGGTCTTCTCATCGAGGCCGACACGGGAGAAATTTTATATGAGAAAAACGCTCTCCAGGAGAACTACCCCGCGTCGCTCACCAAGGTGATGGTCGCGCTGCTGGTGTTTGAAGCCATCGACGAGGGCAAGATCGCGCTGACCGACTCCGTTACTGCGACGGAATCGGCGTTCGAGGGGCTGTCGAGCGACGGCAGCACGGCGAACATCGTCCCCGGTGAGACGATGACGGTCGAGCAGCTGCTCAACTGTATGCTCATCGTCTCGGCGAACGAGGCGTGCAACATTTTGGGCGAAACACTCTACGGCTCGGTCGACGCCTTTGTCGCGCGCATGAACGAGCGCGCGGCGGAGCTTGGCTGCGAACACACTCACTTTGCCAACGCCACGGGTCTTCACAACTCCCAGCACTACACGACCGCATGGGACCTCTACCTCATCACGCGCGAGGCGCTGAAGCATGACAAATTCATGGAGATCTGCAACTCCAAGAGCTACACCGTGCCCGCCACGAACATGACCGAAAAGCCGCGCGAGCTGCACTCGACGAACTTTCTCATCTCCAACTGGCGCGCCCGCGGCTATGTTTACCGCGATGCGCAGGGCATCAAGACCGGCTCCACGCCCGAGGCGGGCTACTGTCTCATTTCCTCGGCCGTGCGCGGCAGCCGCCATATGATCAGCGTAGTGCTGGGCGCGGAGCGCGTGACGCTCGAGGACGGCGTGACTATCCAGACGCGCAGCTTCTCGGAAACGTCCCGTATGTTCGACTGGGGCTTTGATAATTTTGCCCGGCGCGATATTCTGTCCTCCGCCGACCTCATTCAGGAGGTGCCCGTCGCGCTCTCGAGCGAGGCGAGCTACGTTTCGACCCACGCGGCGGAGGATATCTCCTGCCTGCTGCCCGATAATGTCCAGCCAGAGGACTTGGAGCGCACCGTGACGCTCACGAACGACACGGTCGACGCGCCCGTTTCCGCGGGCGACGTGCTCGGCAAGCTGACGCTCTCCTACAATGGTAAGGTCTACGCCGAGACGGACCTCTTAGCGCTGAACGATGTATCGGCCTCGTGGTTCCTGACGGCACAGCGCAAGGTCGCAGACTTTTTCGCAAAGCCGCTCGTCAAGGTCCTGCTCGTCGTGCTGGTGCTGCTCATCGTCGGGCTTATCGTCTACACGACGATGTTCTCCCGCCGCCGTCGCTACGGACGCCGCCGCCATGGCGCAGCCTCCGGCGGATACCGCGGCCGCAGAAGGCGCTGATAAACGCAAAAAGGGACGCTTTTCGCGTCCCTTTTTTATGCCCTTTTCAGTGCGCCGTGACGGCAGCCCCGTTCTGTGGAAACTCCACAAAGCGGACGGAGTAGAGGTCGGCTGTGATGTAGGCGCTGCGACCCGGATGATAGATCGTGATATAGTCACTGCCGACCTCCTGCAGCGTCCCGGCGGCCACGACCGTATTCTGCGAGCCGACGAGAAAGCTGACGATGACCTGCCGGCCGATGTTGCGCGCAAGCATTCCCTTCCACGAATTGTAGCCCATCTTGTCGACGGTCTGCACCTCTTCGATCTTGTCGGGTGAGGGGCGGAAGTGTCCGTTCGCGCCGCCCGCCGGCACGATCACCGCCGCGCCCGTCGGGCCTGTCAGCATTTCCTCATAGCCGAGGCTCATCTCGCCGCCCTTTTGCTGCTGCGCGCCCGCCGCTGCGGGCACGGCCGTCATCTGCTCGTAAAGGCAGGGTACGTTTTTCCCCATCTGCGTCATAGTTTCCTCTCCCTTTCCATTTTGATGCGCTGCGCCAAAGGCGCTTTATGTGCTGTAGTACGCCGCGGTGGGGGCATAAAAGCAGTGGTCCCCGATGCGCATGACGAATGTTCCCACGTTCGAGGGAAAGTTCGCGCGGCAGGACGGCGAGAACGGGTTGAAGAACCACAGCGCGTCGCCAAGGCCCGAAAGCCGGTTGCCCGCGATGGCCCAGTCGGCGATCTCATAGTGAATGTCCGTCGGGCGCATATTGTAGATGTTCTGCGGGTTGTAGCTGCCGTGCTCCACCTCGCTCGCGCAGACGAACTGCCCCGGCTGGAAGATGATCTTGCGGATGCTGCCCTGCCCCACGCGCGCGTATTCCCCACCCGTCGAGCGCACGCGGTTCATCACGACGCTCGCCACCGCTTTCATCCCGTTCTCGCCCTCGCCGCCCGCCTCACACTCGATGAGCCGCGCGAGCAGATCGCGGTCGGAATAAGCCATATCCATCGCCTCCCCCATTTTCTCTTCCCCGCCAGTCTATGCGCGCGGGAAACGCGGGGTCACAAAGAAAGAAAAAGAGCGCCGCAGGCATTTTGCCTGCGGCGCTCTTATAGTTTTTACGCTTCATCCTCCGGTGGCGGCAGCTCCCCCTCCTCGGGCGGGGTGAGGCCGTAGGCGCCCTTCATCTTGAGCGCGAGCCACTGCTCCTTCGTGATGAGGATCTGGCGGGGCTTCGAGCCTTCAAAGGGTCCGACGATGCCGCGCGTTTCCATCTCGTCGACGATGCGCGCGGCGCGCGAATAGCCGAGCTTTAAGCGGCGCTGGAGCATCGAAACAGAGGCCTGCCCCGTCTCCATCACCACG
Organism: uncultured Eubacteriales bacterium; assembly: GCA_900552015.1. GTDB lineage: Bacteria > Bacillota > Clostridia > Oscillospirales > Oscillospiraceae > Hominicoprocola. The sequence goes on from URXY01000002.1 coordinate 68,704, forward strand.
TCGATCGCGGCGGGCAGCATCTCGTCGCCCTCGTCGGCGGCGCTCTGCTCGCTCGGGGCATTTCCGCCGCTCTTGGCGTTGCCCTTTTCCTTCTCGGCAACGGCGGCGTTGATCTTGTCGATGACGGATTCATCGTAATCCGTCTCGCCGTTTTCCTTGACGAAGCTCACGACGCGCTCGATCTCCTCGCTCGAGATGAAGCAGCCCTGCACGCGCTTGGGCTTGCCCTCGCCGAGCGGGGCATAGAGCATATCGCCGCGACCGACGAGCTTTTCCGCGCCCGCGGTATCGAGAATGATGCGCGATTCCATCGCCGAGGCGACCGCAAAGGCGATGCGGCTCGGGATGTTGGCCTTCATCAGGCCCGTGATGACGTCCGCGGACGGACGCTGCGTGGCGATGACTAAGTGCATCCCCGCAGCGCGGCCCATCTGTGCCACACGGCAGATGGATTCTTCGACCTCCTTCGCCGCAACGAGCATCAGGTCAGCCAGCTCGTCGATGACGACAACGACGCTCGGCATCTTTTTGAGCGCTTCGTCCGTCGCCGCGATCTTATTGTACGAGGCGAGGTCCTTGACGCCGTGCTCGGAGAACATCTTGTAGCGCTTCATCATCTCGTACACGGCCCATTGCAGCGCGCCCGCGGCCTTTTTCGGGTCGGTCACGACGGGAATGAGCAGGTGCGGGATGCCGTTGTAGGGCGCAAGCTCGACCATCTTCGGGTCGACCATGATGAAGCGCACCTCCTCGGGCGTCGACTTATAAAGCATCGAAACGATGAGCGAGTTTGTGCAGACGGACTTACCGGAGCCCGTCGTACCGGCGATGAGCACGTGCGGCAGCTTCGAGATATTGCCGATGATGTTCCGGCCGCTGATGTCCTTGCCGACAGCGAAGGCCGTGGTGGATGGATGCTGCGTGAACTCGCGCGACTCGAGCACCGTGCGGATGGCGACGGGCGAAACGAGCTTGTTCGGCACCTCGATGCCGACGACGGATATCTTATCGGGGATGGGGGCGATGCGCACGCCGCTCGCGCCGAGCGCGAGGGCGATATCATCCTGCAAGTTGGTGATCTTCGAGAGCTTTACGCCCTGGCTGAGCGTGAACTCATAGCGCGTGACCGACGGGCCGCGCACCACGTCGCCCGGCTGAGCATCCACGCCGAAGCTCGTGAGCGTCTGGGCGAGGCGGCGGGAGTTGTTGCGCAGTTCCGCGCCCGCCTCGGCGGCGTTCGTCACGCTGCCCTCTTTTAAGAGCGTGATGGGCGGATACTGATATGCGGGCGGCTGAGGCTGGGCGCCGCCGCCCTCGATCTCGCGCGTGACCTCCTCACGCGCCGCGTCGACCTCGGCGCGGCGGAGCTTCTCCTCCTGCTTATCGGTCAGCACGGCAGGAGCCGCGGCCGCCGCTGCGGCGATGGACGCGTTCTGCACACTTGCCGCCGATGCAGCGACCGGCGTGGGCATCACGGGCGCGGGCGCGCTCACGGGAGCGCCCGGCACCGTATCAAACGGCGGCAGATCGAGGTCGTCGGCCTCCGCCGTCACAGGCTTGGCAGGAGCAGACGGCACAGCGGCGGAAGAAATGGACGCGGCGGACTTCGTCTCCGCAGCGTTTCCGCCCGCCAACAGCTCGTCGGGACTCTTGATGTTGTCGGACTTCTTGCGGAAGAAGCCGCCCGAGGCATTTTTCTTCACGACGCGCTCCTCGCCGTCGAGCGGGATATCGATGGCGGCGTCCGGCGTATGGACCGGCGCACTGCGGCGCGGCACATGGGTGCGCTGCGGCGGAAGGTCCTCTTCCTCCACTGGCTCATAGGGCACGCGCTCGTGCGAACGCACGGCCTCGATCACGGCGGCAGGCGTCAAGCGGAACGCCATCATCAAAAAGGCAACAAAGAGCACGACGAGCAGGATCATCGCGAGCACTTTTTTCACCAGCAGCACCAGCATGATCGCAAGCGATGCAGACACCGCGCCGCCGGACTCGAGCGCGTTGCCGCTCGTCCACAGAAGCTTCAAGATGCCATCCATGTTGACATACTTCTCTTTGCAAAGGGCGATGTGCATGATCGCGCCGAACACGACCGGCAGCAGCGCCGTGCCGACAAGACAGGACGCGACGTTCCGCCCACGGTGGAAGAGCAGAATGTAGCTCCCCAGCAGCAGTGCGGGCGCGACGAGGTAATAGCCCCAGCCAAAGAGCGACCGGCACAGCTTCGCCGGCTGATCGAGCAGCCACGCGCCCGACTGGAAATAGCTAAAGCCCAGGCACAGCGCCAGCACCAGCAGGATCGCGCCCGCGACCTCGCGGCGGATGGGGCGCTTTTGATTCTTCTTCGCCGTGCGCTTGCCGGAAGACGAGGAGCGCGACGAACCCGTCGTTTTCTTTTTCGTTGTGGTGGTTTTTTTCTTCTGTTGTGCCATGATCTACCTCAGAATCAAAAATTAGTGCAGGATCGTGAGCACCAGCGTCAGCACGCCGGCGGCCCAGCAGTAATAGGCAAACGCGCCGAAACGGCCCTTGTCGGCAACATAGCGCAGCAGGCGGATGCTCGCATAGCCCGACACCGCCGCGACGACGACACCGACGAGGTACACGGGCACGCTGGAGAAGTCGATGCCCGCGTCGATCGCGTCTTTGAGTGTCAGGATGTTCGCCCCCAACACCGCGGGGATGGAGAGCAGGAATGCAAAGCGCACGGCAAACTTGCGCTCAAAGCCCGTGAAGCAGCCCGCCGTGATCGTCATGCCCGAGCGCGAGATGCCTGGGCAGAGCGCGACGGCCTGACCGATACCGACAAGCAGCGCGTCGAGCAGCGTGGCGGTCTTTTCCGTCTTGCGGCCATGGCGCACACGGTCGCTCGCAAAGAGCAGAATGCCCGTGACAATCAGTGCGCCGCCGATAAAGTACATGTTATCACTCAGGCCAGTGAAAAAATGGCGAAACGGCACCATGACGAAAAGCGGCAGCGTGCCCACGATGATGAGCAGGATAAGGCGGCGCGCAGGCGGCACGGGGTTGGGCGTCGAGTGGTGGGCAAGGTCGCCGATCCCGGCAAAAAACTCTACGATCATATCGCGGATATCGTCCCAATAAGCGATGAATACTGCAACGAGCGTGCCAAGGTGCAGCAGCACGTCAAAAAAGTCGGGCACGTTGCTCGCGCCCTGGACGCTCAGCAGGTGCTCGGCGATGGCGAGATGGCCGGAGGAGGAAATGGGCAGAAACTCCGCAATGCCCTGCACCAGGCCGAGAAGAACGGCAGTCAATACAGACATGATAAACAGCTCCTTATTGTTAACATAATTTCGCAATGACAATACTCTAATAGGGTAATTATAGCACGGCTGTTCGCGAAATACCACCCCGAATCACGTTTTATCCCTTTCCGCTCTTTTTTCGCGCCGCACTTGCGAAAAAGGAAACGATATGCTATAGTCATTCATGGCAATAATGGATATTAGGATAAGGAGATATCGAAATGATCTATAACTACCGCACCAAGGGCGTCTGTTCCAAGGAGATGCACATCGAGCTGAACGACGACTACACCATCAAGAGCGTCGAGGTCATCGGCGGCTGCAACGGCAATCTTCAGGGCATCTCCCGTCTCGTCGAGGGCATGAAGGCTGAGGACGCGATCGCGCGGATACGCGGCATCCGCTGCGGCTTCAAGGATACGTCCTGCCCCGACCAGCTCTCCATCGCGCTGACAGAGGCGCTCGCGCAGATGCGGTAACCGCAATTTTCCCTGCACAGCATATATTTTGTCATTAAAAAAACGAATCAATGACTGCAAAATCGTCCGTCCGCTCACTGGACAAACCGCAGAGATTCATGTATAATCAGCAAGATACATTTAATAAAAGGGACGGCCGCGCCGTCCGACTGACCGAGGGACCGCATGGACATTGATATGGATATCAAAGAGCTCGAAGCGTTCGTCTACGTGGTGGAAAATTGCAGCTTTTCCCGCGCCGCGGAGCTGCTCCACCTGACGCAGCCGACCATCAGCTCGCACGTCTCCGCGCTGGAGCGAAAATTGAATATCAAGCTCATCGTCCGCACGACGAAGGAGACCTATCCCTCCGATGCCGGCAAGCTCCTTTACAAATACGCAAAGGAAATTTTGCAGGTGCGTGAAAACGCGGCTATCGCGCTGCGCAACTTTTCGCAGGAGATGAAGGGCACTATTTCCATCGCGGCCTCCACGGTGCCGAGCCAGTATTATCTGCCTCACCTTTTGCAGGATTTCCGCGAGCGTTACCCGGACATCACCTTCAACATCCAGATGGAGGACAGTCCCAAGGTCGTCGAGCTCGTGGCCACGCGCAGCGTGGAGATCGGCTTCTGCGGCACGATGATCGCAAGCCACAAGTGCGTGTATCAGGACTTTGCGAGCGACCCGATGGTACTCATCACACCCAACACGGAAAAATACCGTGCCTATGCGGGCAGTCCCTTCCCCATCGGGCAAATTCGGGAGGAGACGTTCATCAGCCGCGAAAAGGGCAGCGGCACCTATCAGGCGGGCAAGGAGCTTCTGAGCCAGTACGGCATCGACATCGCCGCGCTGCGCACGGCGGTCGAGATACGCTCGACCGAGAGCGTCAAGCAGATGGTGAGCGAGGGGCTCGGCGTCGGCCTCATCGCCGAGAGCGCCGCGCAGGATTATATGCAGTTCGGCAAGATCCTCGCTTTCCCTTTCCCCGATTCGACGTTCCGCCGCCGGCTCTATATCGTCAAGCACAAAAACAGCATCCTCTCCCCCATCGCGCAAGTCTTTTACGATTACGCGCGTAAGGCGGGCGAACAGGCATCCGCACAGTAACGGCCCCAGAGGCCTGCTGCGGATGCTTTTTTATTGAACTTTTTGTGAACTTATCATTTACATTTTTCAGCGCATGGTATATCATAAGGGAATGGTCAATAGTTGTGCTGCACCGGTAAAGCGGCGCGGCCGCGCGGGAGGGAAGACGGATGGACTGCCGGGATTCGGCTCTTTTTGCGGGCGTGGATGAACAGTCCTGCCGGAATATGCTCGAATGCTTCGGCGCCTACGAGCGTCGTTTCGGCGCGGGGCAGACCATCCTCACCTGCGGCGAGCAGCAGGATATGATCGGCGTGCTGCTCACGGGCAGCGCCGAGCTCATCCGCCTGCACCCCGACGGCAGCCGTACAGTGCTCGAAACGATGGATGAAGGCAGCGTTTTCGGCGAGGAGCTGGCCTTTACCGGCTTTTGTGACGGCAGTGCCGTCATCGCCTGCCGCGAGGACTGCCGCATCCTCTTTATGCGTTACGATCAGATCACCAAGCGGTGCGAAAACGCCTGCGCCTGCCACAGTCAGGTCGTGACGAACCTCTTTCAGCTTCTCTCGAAAAAATCCCTGCACCTGAGTCAGCGGGTCGAGGTGCTCTCCTGCCGCTCCATCCGCGAAAAGCTGCTGTGCTTTTTCCACCAGCAGGCAGAGCAGACCGGCAGCATGAGCTTTCCGCTCCCCTTTTCGCTCAGCGCGCTCGCCGAATACATCAGCGCCGACCGCAGCGCCATGATGCGCGAACTGAAAAAGCTGCGCGAGGAAAATATCATCCACACAGAAAACCATCGCGTGACGCTGCTTTAGAATTTTGCAGGCGTTCCTCCAAAATGCAAGTTTTCCTGCATCGTCAGAAAATCGGCATTCGTTGACGCAAGGAAACTTTCATGATATAGTATCCCCAACATTCCCGGCATTGAGTTCCGGGAGCCCGCCGTGCCGACATCCGGCACGGCGTTGGATCTCACACAAAAAGGAGAATCATTCATGTATCGCATCGTGAAAAAAGAAGCGCTCAAGCCCACTGTGATCCTCTACGAGATTGAGGCGCCGATGGTGGCGAAAAAGGCTGAGCCCGGCCAGTTCATCATTCTGCGTGTCGACGAGAACGGTGAGCGCATCCCCATCACCATCCATGACTACGACCGCGAAAAGGGCACTGTGACGATCATCGTGCAGACAATCGGCGCAACGACCGAAAAGCTCAGCCACAAGCAGCAGGGCGAGTACATTCAGGACTTTGTCGGCCCCCTGGGCCGCCCGACCGAGACCGAAGGCAAGAATAAGGTCTGCGTGGTCGGCGGCGGCGTGGGCTGTGCCATCGCCTATCCCGTGCTCAAGAAGTTCCATGACTGCGGCGCAGAGGTGCACGCGGTCGTCGGCTTCAAGAACAAAGACCTCGTCATCCTCGAGGACAAGTTCAAGGCCGCTTCCAGCGTCTTAAAGCTCATGACCGACGACGGCTCCTATGGCGAGAAGGGCCTCGTTACCGACGCGCTCAAGCAGCTCATCGAAGAGGGTAACCAGTATGACGAGATCTTCGCCATCGGCCCCGCCATCATGATGAAATTCGTGTCCAAGACCACCGAGCCCTACGGCATCCCCACCACCGTCTCCATGAGCCCCATCATGGTCGACGGCACCGGTATGTGCGGCGGCTGCCGCCTGACGGTCGGCGGCGAGACGAAGTTCGCCTGCGTCGACGGCCCCGACTTCGACGGCCACAAGGTCGACTGGGACGAGAGTCTCAAGCGCGGCAAGATGTATTTCGACTGGGAGCGCCATAAGCACGAAGAAGTCTGCAACCTGTTCAAGAAGGAGGTCCAGTAAGATGCCTAACATGAGTCTGAAAAAGAACGAGATGCCCTCTCAGGACCCCAACGTCCGCAACAAAAACTTCCTTGAGGTCGCCCTCGGCTACACCGAAGAGCAGGCGCTGGACGAAGCGGCCCGCTGCTTAAACTGCAAGAACCATCCCTGCGTTTCCGGCTGCCCGGTGCAGGTCAATATCCCCGAATTCATCAAGAAGATCACCGAGAAGGACTACGAGGGTGCCTATCAGGTCATCCACGAGACCTCCTCCCTCCCCGCCGTCTGCGGCCGTGTCTGCCCGCAGGAGACGCAGTGCGAATCCAAGTGCATCCGCGGCATCAAGGGCGAGCCGGTCGGCATCGGCCGTCTGGAGCGCTTCGTGGCCGACTGGCACAATGCAAACGTGCAGGAAGCCCCCGCGAAGCCCGTTTCCAACGGTCACAAGGTCGCGGTCATCGGCTCCGGCCCCAGCGGCCTCACCTGCGCGGGCGACCTTGCCAAGAAGGGCTATGACGTCACCGTCTTTGAAGCGCTCCACCTTGCCGGCGGCGTGCTGGTGTACGGCATCCCCGAGTTCCGTCTTCCCAAGGCCATCGTGCAGAAGGAAGTCGACGGCCTGAAGGCCCTCGGCGTCAAGGTCGAGACGAACATGGTCATCGGCCGCGTCGTGTCCATCGACGAGCTGATGAGCCAGTACGGCTTTGAGGCCGTGTTCATCGGCTCCGGCGCAGGCCTGCCGATGTTCATGCACATCCCCGGCGAGAACCTCTGCGGCGTTTACTCCGCCAACGAGTTCCTGACCCGTATCAACCTGATGAAGGCCTACAAGGAAGGCTCTGACACGCCCATCATGCCGCTTGAAGGCAAGAAGGTCGCCGTCGTCGGCGGCGGCAACGTCGCCATGGATGCCGCCCGCTGCTCCAAGCGTCTCGGCGCAGACGTGTATGTCGTCTACCGCCGCGGCATGGAGGAACTGCCCGCCCGTCACGAAGAGGTCGAGCACGCCATCGAAGAGGGCATCGTCTTCAAGACGCTCAACAACCCCGTCAAGATCAACGGCGATGACAAGGGCTATGTCTCCTCCATGACCTGCGTGGAGATGGAGCTCGGTGAGCCTGACGCCTCCGGCCGCCGCCGCCCGATCGAAAAGGTCGGCAGCGAACACGATCTGCCGGTCGACTGCGTCATCATGTCGCTTGGCACCACGCCGAACCCGCTCATCAAGAACACCACCCCGGGTCTTGAGGTCAACCGCAAGGGCGGCATCGTCGTGAACGAGGCCGGTCTCACCTCTCATCAGAACGTCTACGCCGGCGGCGACGCCGTCACGGGCGCTGCCACCGTCATCCTCGCCATGGGCGCCGGCAAGCTCGGCGCGAAGAGCATCGACGAGGCACTCAGCAACAAGTGATCAAAAAAACGCAAAAAACGCGCAGAAGCGATCTTCTGCGCGTTTCCCCATTCACCATACGCAAAGAAGGGAGAACATTTTATGAATCTTTGGCATGACATTGCACCGGCGCGTGTGCGCCCCGAGGACTTTTTCGCCGTCATCGAGATCGAAAAGGGCTCGAAAAACAAGTACGAAATGGACAAGGAGACCGGCGCGCTGCGCCTCGACCGCATCCTCTACACCTCCACTCACTATCCCGCGAACTACGGCTTCATCCCCCGCACCTGGGCGGATGACGGCGACCCGCTGGACGTGCTCGTGCTCTGCTCGGAGTGCATCCGCCCGCTGAGCCTTGTGGAGTGCTACCCCATCGGCGTCATTTCGATGGAGGACAGCGGCAGCCTTGACGAAAAGATCATCGCCATTCCCTTCCAGGACCCGACCTACAACACCTATCAGGACATCTCGGAGCTGCCGAACCATGTGGCCAGCGAGATCCGTCACTTCTTCCGCGTCTACAAGAGTCTTGAGGGCAAGGAGACCGTCGTCAGCGACGTCCTCGGCCGCGAGGAAGCCATCAAGATCATCGTCAAATGCCAGAACGCTTATATTGAAAAATATTGCCGATAAGAAGCAAAAAAGGGAGAAAGGCTATCCGCCTTTCTCCCTTTTTTTCAAGACAGCAAAAGGACGCATTCCTTGGAATGCGTCCTTTTTGTTTCATGTTCCGGCACCGAATGCCTTACTTCAGGCTCTCCGCGACGGCGACGGCCACGGCGACAGTCGCGCCGACCATGGGGTTGTTGCCCATTGAGATACGTCGTTTCATTCGTCAAAAACCAATAGTTTTGTTTTGTTTTTGTTCTACTTTCGAAAGGTTTCTGCATTTGTTGTTTTCTTTTTTATTTCACTTTTCTCTGCAGAGCTATTACTTCTTTGCTACGGTCGACACACGGTTGACAAATCGTAATTTGTAAATCATTTTTCTCAAAAGTGCTAAAATTGCTTGTTTTTCAAGGCGTTTGGATGTTTCTCTGCTCTCAATTTCCCTTGTTTTTTCCCTTGCCGGAAAAGAACAAGGGAAAGTCTTATTGCACCTTGTCCAGCAGTTTCGCGGCATCGCGCTTAGCCTCTCTGCTTGCGTGTGCGTAAATATTCATTGTGGTCGTCACATCCGAATGGCCAAGAAGCTCCTGCACGTCCTTCGGCGCTGCGCCGTAGGACAGCAGATTGCTGGTGAAGGTGTGGCGAAGCTGATGGAAATGAAAACTCTCCATGCCGTCCACTCTTTTCTTTGCTACCTGACACACATTGGAAACCGTTGCCGGAGACTCATACCTGCCATCCTGCCGCACACAGACAAGGCTGATCGCCTGATAACCCTCTGGAGGATGCTCCGAAACCGGCAGGCTGTAAACCTCATAGTAGGTGCGGTTCTTTTCTTCAATGGTCAAGTAGTAATTCTGGCTGTATAGCGGTCCACAGGCAAGGCGGTCAAGCATCTGCGTTTTCTTTGCCTCTTTCAAAATCTCCGCCAGTGTGTTGCAGAAATCCACTGAGCGGATCTTTTTGCGCTTCGTGGTGCCAATCTCCGTCCTGTGCCGCGCCGAGTTGTAGCGGATGCTGCGTCTCACCGTCAGCCGCTGCTCCTTCAAATCAATGTCCTGCCAGGTCAGGCTGCAAGCCTCGCCAATGCGAAGTCCGGTGTAGTATGCGATCTGGATGGGCAGAAGGGCCGGATTTTTCTTTTTAGACAGCATCTCATTCAATTCAAGAAACTGTTTGTAGGAGATCGTCGGGATAATGGGAATATCCTCCTCCGCACCGTCCTCCGAAAACAGGTCGTAGTCCTCCGTCCTCTTGCGGTACACGATGTACTGCATGGGATTGAAGGAGAGGTACTGCTTCGGGAACACCGCGAAGCGGAACGCACCTTGCAGCACAGCGGAGTATTGCCGCATGGAGCCGCTGCTCAGCGCTTTCCTTACCGTGCCGTCCGGCCATTCACCGCCAAGGCTCAGCAGGTCCAGATAACTTTGCAGATGATCCGGTGTGATCTTCTTCAGCTTACGGTCGGCGATGGGGTGCTTCTTGATGCGTCTGGCTGTATCGATGTAGGCGGCCACCGTGCCGTTGCTCAGAGAACCGGGCTTCAGTTCCTCCTCAATCCACTTGTCCAGCAGCCCTGCAAGGGTTAGATTTTCGGATTTTGCTACGAATTGCTTTTCCTCATAATCCGCCATGGCCTTGCGGAGCATGGCTTCCGTTTCGCTCTTGCTCTCAGAACCGGGAAACTCCCTCTGAACGCTGTTGCCGCTGGCATCCTCTACATAGAACCGATAGTACCACTTCTTTCCCTTTTTTCTTACAGAACCTTTTGCCATAGTGCTTCTCCTCTCATAGCGGCAAACGGAGCTGTTATGATGTGTTGTCTGCTATTATAGCAGACCTCACATGAACCGGCAAATAAAAAGCTCCGCACTGTCCTGTCCTTCATCTGACCGCACGGACCTGTTCCCGCACCAGAAGATCTGCACCCTGGTTGGCTTCCATGAACTTATGAATGACATCTATGCGGATGATGTATCTGCGTCCGATCCGCAGTACGGGAATCTTCTCCCATTCCACGAGCTTCCGCATGGTGTTTCTGCCAATGCCTGTATAGTCTGCGGCTTCTTCAATCGTTAAGCCGATTTTATCTGTCATGGGGATACCTCCCAAAATAGTAAAAGTTATAAGTTGTTATTATCACGCTATAAATAGTGGCAAACCGGATGGCCGCTGGCAGCAGCCCACGGGAATTTCACCCCGGCCCATGCTGATGGGTGCGCCGCGCAATGCTTTGAGGGCGTTCAACGCGGGAGTATCATTGTCGGAAACGGAGGTCATTGCCGTCTGCGCTGCCACACGCAGGTGCAGACTGGCTGAATCGCTCCCTCGTCAAGGGACCACCCAGCAAAGTCAAAAGACTTTGCCGGGTGAGGATGAGCAGTGTAATGACTGCACCTTCACGCCTGCGTGGAAGCACAGGATGTGCAGCTTGCTCAGACAAGATCATGGCGCGCCATCTGCCGGGCTCTGCTCCGTTTCGTTCGTTATCCGGTTGCCTGTGAAATTTTCAAGGTGCAATTCTGCGCTTTATGGGCGCAGAGGCAGGCTGTGAATCAGCCGGGAAAGGCTCTTAGCCACGAAAGGTAATTGCCTTGCCCTTGAGAATATTGTAACGCAAAGCAAATGAAATTGTTACGGCGTTGTAGTCCGCCTTTTTGTGAAAAAACTGGACTGTCAGTCCGGGTTTCTCTCATTCCCCTCTAACTGGTCAAGTGCAATTCGCATTTGACCGATCAACTGTAATGCCTGTGGCGAAATATGCCGCTTTCCCTTGATAAGAACATCAAGGGAAATATCTAACACCTCAGATACCCCTAAAAGCACATCGAAAGAAATTCCTCTTTTACCCAGTTCGATCTTGCCAAGGTGATTCGGAGTAATGCTTAAAGCCGCAGCTAATTCCTCCTGCGTCATGCCGCGCTCCTTTCGCAGCGCTTTCAGGCGACGGCCAAACTCCACTTGATTAAAGCGCATCTTATTTCCTCCATTTTCTGAAAAATTTGAAAGTTCCAAATTTCAGAAGCCGGAGGCGGACCACGGCAGCGGGGAATGACATGGCTATGAAAAAGAGCATCGCCGCGGTACGACATACCAACAGCGATGCTCTCATTTTCTATGCGATTGTACTTGCACATGGCAAGGCGGCGGGGCGGCCACAGGACTGCGCGCCCCGCTATCCTGCCATGGTTTAGAAGAAGCCGGCTGCCCTTGCGGGCAACGCAGATGCCCTCACGAACACCAAGTCAGAGGGTTTTTATCTGCTCATAGTTTTCTGGCAGATCCAGCCGTGCGCGGAGGCGGAGAGGGGGACAAGCGAATTCATCCAATATCCAATCATAAGTGCCCTCCGATTCGTCCTTGTGAAAGCCGCTTTGATGGGAAGATGGTTCGTTTACTGTGCGTTCTGGATAAACCGCGCCATCATGGCGGCGACCTGCGCGCGCTCGGCGTTGGCTTTCGGGCCAACGCGCCCGTCTCCATAGTCGTTGAGAATGCCGTTTTGCACTGCCCAGAGGAGCGCGTCCTGGGCATAGAGAGATTTGCCTCATGGGTATCGGTAAAGGACAGCGTAGCACGCTGCTCCCTGTCCGCTTATGCGGACGGCACACAGGCGGCTGGCATCATCCCCTTTCTTCCATCAATGTGGCAGTTCTACGCTGCCGCCTTTGCTGATAGTTTTTAATTATAAGTTCTAAATTTGGAGAACCTTGACGGTTTCCCTCGGAATTTGTCGATATCATACATAAGGCGGTCCTTATCCATAAGATAAAGACCGCCTTATGTATGATACTGTTTTTGCAGCCCCTCATCGGCCTCACCTCACTTTTTCCCAGAGGATGGGTAGACTGTCACAGTAAGAGCTTATCTTGGAGAAATCATCAGAACTACATCGGGAAATGTAAAATTTCCTCGTTTTTTCTTTCAATCCTTATAACGAAATTATACTTGAGTTTTGGACACTTCTATCTTTTCTTCCAGCTAATATTGTTATTGGTAAGGTCACACCCGGCGCTCTTGATGGATTCCATCGGATAGGTTATATTGGCTGTGTCTGGGTGAATCAGAACTACCGGAACATCGTTCTTCCGCGCATATCTGACACACTGCATTGTACCGGACCGCAGATTCCGCACATCGTCATAAACTGCCACCAGGTAGTTGGCCTGATCTACCATGTAGCAATTTCTCTTGACATAGCTCTCACGGCAATCTTCGTTTCCAATGACCTCTTTTTTGCTGCAATGTTGCAGGATAAACTCCATCCGGCGCTTGCTGCGCTGATCCCACTTAGCATCATGGCCGACAAACGGCAGGGCCACAACCAATTCAATATCTTCGTATCCAGGCTGTTCCTTCAGACGAAGGATTTGTTCAGCCGCCCACATATCAACACTCATGGCGCCGCCAACATAAAAGCGCTGGACTTCCCTTTCATCATGTAGCTTTCAGAACACCTCCAGCATATTGGCCTTGATCTTCTTACAAAGACTATAATCTTCACTAATACTTGAACTTGAACCGGCTCGGCCGGTGTCCAGTAATGGCACAAACGCATCTATTCATGCGGTTTCCTCCTGTTCCAATATAGGATTACACATAAAAAACAAAAACAACTCATTTAATAAGTATAAAGCAAGGATGCAAGCCAAATTATAGCACAAATAATGTTCAATAACCAGGGAGCCTTTCTGATATGCTAACAATCAGAGAGGTGAACTTATGGACGAAGAATTTATCCGCAATCGGATCACGGAGCTGCGGTTGAAAAAAGGCATTTCTGAATACCAGTTGAGCTTGGAACTGGGACAAAACCGTGGCTACATCCAGGCTATTTCCTCCGGCCGGGCATTGCCTTCCATGAAGCAATTCTTAAATATCTGCGAATATTTTGAAATAACGCCCCTGCAATTTTTTGACGATACTGAAAACACCCCACAGCTTGTCAGAAAGGCGCTGGATGGTATCAGGACATTATCAGATGATGACTTGATAATTTTGCTTGGCCTTATTGCACGGCTGAATCAAGAAAAATGACGGCAGGCGCCAAATGGCTCCTGCCGTTTATCTTTCCCGGTATTGCTCCAATTTTTTCAAACAGAAACATTATGTAAATCGAATCTATTTTGCTTGTTGAAGGTTCAGACTTCATGGTACAATAAAAAGAATACTAACTAGGGGTTCGCATTATGTTGATTTATTTGCAAATGCTGGAAACTCCAGAGGAGAAGTCGCTGTTCGAACAGATCTATCTGGAGTATTGTGGCCTGATGTTCCATGTGGCCTACGAAATTTTACATAACGAGCAGGATGCAGAGGATGCTGTGCATCAGGCTTTCGTAAAAATAGCAGAAAACATTAAAAAAATTGATGCTCCTGTGTGCCCAAAAACGCATAGCTATGTCGTTACAATAGTTGAACACCAAGCAATAGATCAGTATAGACGGTTACAAAAACACCCTTCTGTCGAACTGATCGAGGAAATTCAAGGCACAAATGCTCATTATGAAGGGGACAACGATTTGACAAAATGTATCTTGAAGTTGCCTGCCAGGTATCGAGAAATGATTTTGTTGCATCATCAGGGGTACTCTGTCAGAGAAATTGCAAAGATGTTGGGGCTGTCGTTGCCGGCCGCAATCAAACTGAATCAACGAGCCAAAAACAAATTGAAAAAACTATGTGAGGAGGCGGGAATCCTGTGATAAGCGAGGAAATGCTGAAAAAAGCGGCGGCTGAAGCAGAGCAGGCGATCAGGGACTCTCTCCCTGCTCCAGCAGCCTGTAAGCATGAATTTTCCCCATCATTTCAAAGAAAGATGCGTCGCGCCTTTCGCAAAGCAAAACATCCTATAATCTACAAGTTTCCTAAATATGTAGCCAGCTTTGTGCTTGTGGCAATTCTCACCAGCAGTATATGGCTGACAGTGGATGCAGAAGTGCGAGCTGCTTTTTTTGCATGGGTGCGTGAACAATATGAGACCTTTATTGAATATCGCTTTGCTGGAGACACCACACAGAATGATAAGTCAAAACAATATGAATTAACGCAAGTACCGGATGGATTTTTCGAGAGTAACAGAATGGAGTCAAAAGGAAACGCAGTAGTTATATATCAAAACGAGTCCGGAGAAATAATTCAATTCACCTATTCACAAGGCGATGATTCAATAAGTCTATTTCTCGAAAGTGATACTTCCGATGTTCAAATCGTTCGTGTTGGAAATATTGATGCTGAGTTTTATCTTTCCAGTGATCCCGATAAATCCAATGGCTTGGTTTGGCAATCAGAAGATGGGAATACATTTTTTTGTATTACATCCACTTTACCCCAAGACATTATGCTTCGATTGGCGGAAAGCGTACAAGTAAAAAAATAAATATGTAAACAACTGTCCAAAATGACCCCTTTCATTCGTCTAAGAGATAAAACGAATGAAAGGGGTCATTTCTTTGAAAAAACGAATTATTCCACTTATACTATTGCTCGCCATGCTATTGTCACTTTCAGCTTATGCAGCGTCTCCCCGTGTTATGACAATTTTACCTGCAATCTCCTTCGATGGTACAACTGCCAATTGTCGTGTTTCTGTTTCTGCTGATAGATCAACTGATCAGATAAGTGCCGTTATCCAACTTTGGAATGGCTCCACACGTATTGCGCGTTGGACTGACTCCGGGACTGGATACCTTCTTTTCTCTAATTCAGCTACTGTTTCAAAAGGCAAAACCTATGAGTTAACCGTTGATGTGAAAATAAATGGTGTCTCAAAGCCACAAGTTTCAATCGAAGGTACTTGCAAATAGAATCACAATCACTCCATTTCTTGGTGGACGCGGTATTGCTTTAAGGCTGTAGTGAAACTATGTATTCATAAACCGCATTCACCATAAAAACTCATGATACAAAAGTTGCTTTATAAAAGCACTTTTGGAATACTGTCGGTGTGGTAGTTTAGTAAGAGGAGGTCAAGATTTATGGCAAAAATTGAAAAGCGTTTTCTCTCCTTTGGTCTGGTGCTTGCTCTTATGGTTGCACTGTCCTCCGTCTGTTTCGCAGAAGAATTCAATTTTTCCAACCTTAAAAAGTCTGTGGACAGTAACAGCTGGAGCTACATCGGCTCGGCCACCAAAGACAGCGCAACAGAAAATGGTGAGTTAAAAATCACCAAAATGTATGACGCTGATGGGAATGAGACGAGCCTGTACTCCCAGGTGTACGCAAAAGCAACCAGCAGCGGAACTTCCACGCTTGTAACCTCGGGCAGTTGGTACGATGTTCCCATTCCCTCCTCTTTTCAGGCAGCTAGCAAAAGTGTTAGCTTGTACTGCAAGGGGCACATTCCTTGGATCGATTGCAAAATCTCCGGTTACTGGAACGTACATTGATTTCACACCTGTTCACCAATAACACATCAAGTATTAAATAACTAAAATTACCACACCGACAGTTATTATTTAGGAGGCAGCCAATGATTTTTTCATCAATCTGCGTACAGATAAATACCATGTTTACCAAAAAAGAGTTTAAGGTCGCAGCAGTGATTGCCTTATTTTATTCATGCTTTGCATTTGCTTTTACATTGACAGAGTTTTCTGGAATAGATATATCAAAAATAAAAGATGCTAACCAACTCGTCTGTTTTTCACAGTCAAATAGGC
>URXY01000003.1 GCA_900552015.1 uncultured Eubacteriales bacterium
TGGCAAGGCCCTTGAAGTAGATGCCGCGCGTGCGCTCGATCGCCGCAAGCGCGAAGCCCGCGAGCGACCAGAAGAACAAAAACGTGCCCGCCACCATGAGCGCCGTGGCCCGCCAGAACCCTTCGTCGAACTGCATGAGGCCGTTGTCGACGAGCGCAACGTACGACCACGCGATCACGGCGACGGCCGCGAGGAAGCCGACGAGGCTGATCCAGGGGTTGCGCACGCGGAAGCGCGCGTTCTTCGAGCGGGCCGACAAGAGGTCGATGAGCTTGTAGCGCCGGATGGACAGCGTGTTGAACAGCCCCGTCACGGCGAAGATGAGCACGAAGTACCCCAGCGTCAGCAGGAAGGCGTTGGTCGAGAACACGAATCGGTACTGTTCCATCTGGATGTTGAACAGCCCCGCCGTGACGAACGACAGCCCTTGCGACAACGCGAAGCCCAAGGCCAGGCCCACGCCCAGCGAAACGAGGCCCACCGCCACCGTCTCCAGAAGCACGATGACCGACACGCTGGACGGGTTCATGCCCAGCATGAGGTAGGTGCCGAACTCCTGCTTGCGTCGGCGGATGAGGAACCCGTTCGCGTACAGCACGAGAAAGCCCAGCACGCAGGCGATGACCACGCTGAACATCCCCAACATCTGACCGGTCATCTCGAACACGCTGGCCGTGGCGGTATCCTCGAGGTCGAACAGGATGGACTGGCCGGTCACCGAGTTGAACGCGTAGAACACCGCCACGCCGAACACGAGCGTGACGCCCATCGTCACCTACGGCGATTACACCACCGCGACGAGCACCGTTTCCGCCGCCGCCAAGCGGCTGGAGGAGCAGGGCCTGCGTGTGGTCGCGGGCATCAACGGCGACTACTACGATACGCTCAACGGCGCGCCGCTCGGCACGGTGATGACCGATGGCGTGCTGCGCGTCGCCTCCGCGAGCAACTATGCCGTCGGCTTCCGCGCGGACGGCACAGCCATCCTCGGCGCTCCGGCGCTGGCAATGCAGGTCAAGAGCGCCAACACGTCCTTTTCCATTGCCGCCGTCAATCAGGTGCGCTACTCCTACGGCGGCATCTACCTCTACACCTACGATTTCAACGCCCGCCGCTCCACCGGCACCAACGCCGCGGGCTATGATGTGGTCTGCTCGGCGGTCGACGGCCGCCTGAGCATCGGCGAAACGCTGACGCTCACCGTGGACGAGATCCTGCCCGAGGCCACCGACACCGCCGTGCCCGAGGGCAAATACGTCCTGACGGCGAACCTCCTCTCCGGCGAGGAGAACCTTGCTCTGCTGCGCGCGCTCGCGGTCGGCGACACGCTGACCGTCACCGTCCGCGCGGCGGACGAGGGCTGGAACGACGTGGACTACATGATCGGCGCGCTCTATCAGCTTGTCGAAAACGGCCAGGTCTGCTCGGGCCTTTTGAACGGCAGCGCTCCGCGCACGGCCATCGGCCTGAAAAGCAACGGCTCGCTCGTGCTCTACACCATCGACGGCCGTCAGAGCGGCTACTCCATCGGCGCGACGCTGACGCAGGTCGCCCAGCGCATGGTGGAGCTCGGATGCGTGACGGCGATGAGTCTGGACGGCGGCGGCTCGACCGCGATGGTCGCGACGAGCCCTGACAGCACGACGGCGACGCTCGTGGACAAACCCTCGGGCGGCAGGGAGCGCGCGGTGACGAATCACATCTTCCTCGTGGCGAACAGCCAGCCGACGAACATCGTGGGTCACGTGTATCTTGAAAGCGAGAGCACGCGCGTGCTCCCGAACGCGCAGGTGAAGCTCACCGCGACGGCGCTCGACACGAACTATATCCCCATGGCAAATTCCAATGTCTCCCTGCGCGCGGATAAGGGCACCATTGACGGCAATGTCCTGACCGCGCCCGCCTCCGGCACCGTGACGGTGACGGCGAACGCGGGCGGCGCGAGCGCGCAGACGAAGATCGATGTCATCACGCAGCCCGACAGCATCAGCGTCAAGCAGAACGGCAAGGCCGTGACCTCCATCACGCTGAGCGCGGGCGAAAAGGCGGAGCTCTCCGCCTCGGCGATGTATCGCCATCTGCCGGTGCTCGGCGACAACAAGGGCTTTGCCTGGACCGTGCAGGGCAATGTCGGCACGATCGAAAATGGCGTCTTCACGGCGTCCGGCAGCATCGGCAGCGGCAGCGTGACGGCGAGCCTCGGCACTGTGTCGGTCACCATCCCCGTGACGGTGACGGCGCGCGCCCTGCGCACGCTCGACGGCTTTGAGTCCGAATTCAGCACAACGACCGGCACGCGTGCGATGCTCGCGCGCAGCACGGATATGACGCGCGTGCACAACGGCTATGCCTCCGCGCGCCTTGACTACGCGACCAGCAGCGAGGGCAGTGCCTCTATCGGTCTGAACTATGCCATCCCCTCGAACTATGACCAGCTCAACCTCTGGGTCTACGGTGACTTGAGCGGCGCGCAGCTCATGCTGACGACGGATGTCGGCTATGTGGACCTCGGCACGCTGAACTTCTCCGGCTGGAAGCTCCTGACGGCGAAGCTCGGCACGGCTACGGCCGTGACGGGGCTGACGGTCTCGTCGGCGTCCGACCTCATCAGCGCGATCTACCTTGACCAGCTCGTGCTGTCCTACGGCGGCCTGACCGACACGGCCGCGCCGGTCATCTCCCTGAAGTATGACGCGGACAGCAACACCGTGACTGGCACGGTGAAGGACGATATCGACGGCGCGGCCATCCCGACCCTCCGCGTGACCTACGACGGCAAGAGCTATACGTCCTACACCTACAGCCAGTCGAGCGGCGCGCTGAGCATTTCTCTTCCCGCCGCTGACGGCGCGCAGCACCGCGTGAATGTGGTCGCGGGCGACGCGAGCGGCAACCTGAGCCGCGCGGGCGTGAACGCCGGCACGTCGAGCACGACGCCCGCCTTCAACGACATGAAGGACCACTGGGCAAACGACGCGGTCGCGTATCTCAAACGCAGCAGCATTTCGAACGGCTCGGACGGCAACTTCCTACCCGACACGAACATCAGCCGCCAGGAATTCGCGGTGCTGCTTGCACGCTATCTCGGCTCTTCGCAGGATCATTCCTCCGTGCAGCTCCCGTTTGCCGATACGAACGAGATCGCGTCCTGGGCGATGAACGGCGCGAAGGCGATGTACTCGCTCGGTATCATCAAGGGCAGCTCCGATGGCTCGGGCAAGCTCTACTTCAACCCCACGGCCAGTGTGAGCCGCCAGGAGGCAGTGACGATGCTCGGCCGCCTGACGGAAAAGGGCTATGCCGAGGGAACGCTCAAGTTCACCGACAACGCAGCCATCCAGTCGTGGTCGGCGGAGTATGTGAGCACGCTCAGCACGATGGGGATCCTTACGGGCTTTAGCGACGGCAGCTTCCGCCCCGATGCGCCGATGACAAGAGCGCAGGTGGCGACAGTCTTATACAAGTTCTAAAACGAAAGGGAACGGCCTTGCCGTTCCCTTTCGTTTTAGAGGGAGATCGCACTCTGCTTCGTGCCTTGCCGCCTGTGGGGCGGCTGCGACACGCGCAGAGCGAGAAGTGTAGATCGCCACGCACGTGTCGCGGTGATTTACGATCAAAATTATTTCGCGTCTGCGGACGCGAAAGTCTGCGACGCTTGGGTGCGGTGGGCTGTTTCGCGCCCGCAGGGCGCGAAATGCGCCGGGGGAGTGCGTGCAGCGCTGTTTTGCGCTCGAAGAGCGCAAAATGCGTGTCCGGTGGAGGTTTTCATTTTGACGAGAGGCGGATAGGACGTTTGGCAGGCGCTTTTTTGCGGAAAATCGACAAAAAGGGCTACCTTTTTTGAATGCTGCGTGATATGATACTTTAAAATAGGCATCAAAGCGCGAAAGGAGGGCGAAGGCATGAGAAAAATGACGGCGGCGCTGGTGACCGGTATACTGGCGCTGGCGCTTTCAGGCTGTATGTTCACGACGCCGGAGGCCTCGCTCTACCGGCTGCCGAAGCTCGCGGGCGAGTACGAATCGCTCGAAGCGCAGATCGACACGCTGCTCTCCATGGGCGGGGAATACGCCGCGCCAACGTCCGGCAGTAACCTGCAAAGCGTGCAGATGATCGACCTCGACGGCGACGGCGTGGAAGAGGCTGTGGCGTTCTTCCGCTTTCCGAACGACGAAAAGCCGATGAAAATATACATCTTCAAGGCTGACGGCGACAGCTATGAGCAGTATGCGTGCATTGAGGGAACGTCGAGCCTCATCTACAGCGTGAACTACGCAGACCTTGACGGCGACGGCCTGCGGGAGATCCTCGTCGGCTACCGCAGCAGCTCGGATGTGCAGGGCCTTTCCATCTATCCGATGACGGCGGGAACACCGGAGACGCTGCTCATCACGGGCTACTCGCGCTACGCGAATCTCGACATGGATAGTGATGGGAAGCAGGAGCTTCTCATCATTTGCAGCGATGAAGAGAGCGCGGGCCGCGTGGACTACTACGACTGGGACGAGGGTGTGCTCGGCATGAAGTATTCGATGCGCCTGTCGCTCGCCGTGGCAGAGCTGGACCGGCTCACGGCCGGGACGCTTTCGGGCGGCGAGAGCGCTCTGTTCGTCACAGGCGTGACGGCGGAAAACCAGACGGTGACCGATGTGCTGGCGCTGCGCAGCGGACGGCTGCAGAATATCGCCCTCGGCGCGGACGGCAATCAGATGCCTTCGCTGACGGCGTTTCTGGGCCTTTTCCCGCGCGACGAGAACGGCGACGGCGTGACTGAGGTGCCCGCGGCGCGCGAGATGCAGTGCTTCGATGAAGAGGGCGAGCGGCAGTATTACGTTGTCTGGCGGCAGTACAGCGCGGACGGCACGGCGGCGGATGTGCAGAGCTGCTACCACGATGTGGAGGACGGCTGGAACCTGAGGCTTCCGGAGGAATGGAGCAAGGAGAAGCTCGCGGCCGAGCGCACGGTCGGCGCAGATGAGACGGCCGTCTCCTTCTATCGCATGGACGCGGACGGCACGCGCGAAAAGCTCTTGACGATCTACCGCTTGACGGGCGATATGAGAGAAGAGCTCGGGAGCATCGGCGACCGCTTCGCGCTCACGCGCCAGGTCGAGGCGGTGTACGCCGCAGAGATCGGCGAGACGTGGAACGTGCAGCTCACCGAGCAGTCGCTGCGCGAGCGTTTCTCGCTCATCATGGCCGAATGGATGATGGGCGATAACTGAGAAGAGGGGGCAGGATATGAAAAAAGTGCTGGTGCTGGAGGACGAAGCCAGTATCCGTAGTTTTATCGTCATCAATTTACAGCGCGCGGGTTACGAGGTCGTGGAGGCCGCGTGCGGTGAGGAAGCGCTGCAAAAATTGCAGGATAACCCCGACACGAGGCTTTGCCTGCTGGACATCATGCTGCCCGATATCGACGGGTTCGAGGTCTGTAGGCGTATCCGTATGTCCAACTCCCAGATCGGCATCATCATGCTGACGGCGCGCGCGCAGGAGATGGATAAGGTGACGGGGCTCATGACCGGTGCGGACGACTATGTGACCAAGCCCTTTTCTCCCGTCGAGCTGACGGCGCGCGTGGATGCGCTGCTGCGCCGTATGGGCGAGGGCGCGCCGACCGCGCGCTCGGGCGAGCTCTATCAGCCGCCGTTCCTGCTGAACATGACGAACCGCACGCTTGAGAAAAACGGCGAGCGGGTGAAGCTGACGCAGCTTGAATACTCCATCATGAAGCTCTTTATGGAAAACCGCGGCAAGGCCCTTGCGCGCGAGGAGATCCTCGATGCGGTGTGGGGCAAGGGGTATTTTGGCGAGCTGAAGATCGTGGACGTGAATGTGCGCCGCCTGAGACTGAAGATCGAGGACGACGCGCAGGAGCCGAAGTACATCTCGACCGTGTGGGGCTTTGGCTATAAATGGAACGTGTGAGCGCGGAAAAGAGCGAAAAGGGGGGGAGCGCCGTGCCGGAGAACAGAAAAAGCTTCGTTTCGGCACTGCACATCCGCGGCCTTCGCGAGCGCTGGCTCTTCAGTGCCGCGCTGCCCAT
The DNA here is from genome assembly GCA_900552015.1 of uncultured Eubacteriales bacterium. Classification (GTDB taxonomy): domain Bacteria; phylum Bacillota; class Clostridia; order Oscillospirales; family Oscillospiraceae; genus Hominicoprocola. The sequence continues at coordinate 6,050 of URXY01000003.1, forward strand.
TTTGCTGCTGCTGGTGCTGGCGGTGGCGATGTTCAGCATCGGCGTGCAGGAATACTACTATAACGCGATGCGCTCGGGCCTTGAGAGCCGGGCACGCATCGCGGCGGAGACCTTTTCGGGCTACGGCGTGAAGAGCTACAGCGAGTATTACCGCCTTGCCTCCTACTCGGCCGAGACCTTTGAGGAGAAGGACACGATCGAGCTGCAGTTCATCAACACGAACGGGCGCGTGCAGGTCTCGTCCTACGGGCTGACGGCGGGCACGCTGCCCGGCACGAGCGACATTGACGAGGCTGTCGGCGGCGAGATGGCGTTCTATCAGGGGCGCGACCCGCAGACGGGGGAGAATATCCTCGCGGTGTCATACCCGCTGTACTTCAATTCCCGCGTCGTGGGCGTGCTGCGGTATGTGACATCGCTGCGCGAGGCGCAGCACCGGGTGCTGATGGATTCGCTGCTCGCATCGGCCGCGGCGCTCGTGTGCATGGTGCTCATCGCGGCGTCGAACGCCATCTTCATCAACAATGTCGTCGAGCCCGTCGCCGTCGTGAGCGACGCGGCACGGCGTATCTCGGGCGGCAGCTACGGCATCATGATCGAAAACCGCTACCGCGACGAGCTCGGCGAGCTGGTCGACAACATCAACGATATGTCGATGAAGATCAGCCAGGCCGAAAAGATACAGCAGGAGTTCATCTCGTCGGTCTCCCACGAGCTGCGAACGCCGCTCACGGCCATCAGCGGCTGGGCGGAGACGCTGAGTGTGGACCCCGGCAGCAACCTGGAGCAGACCAAGCGCGGCCTCGGTATTATTTTGAAGGAATCGCGCCGCCTCACCACGATGGTCGAGGAGCTGCTCGAATTCACCAAGATGCAGGACGGGCGCTTCACGCTGCGCGTGGAGAGCGTAGACCTTGCCAGCGAGCTCGAGGATGCGGTCTACACGTATTTTGAGCTTTTTAGGCAGGAGGGCATCGAGGTCTGCTACACAGGTCCCGACGACGATATCCCGCCCATCGTGGCGGACAGCGAGCGCATGAAGCAGGTCTTCTGTAATGTGCTCGATAATGCCGCCAAGCACGGCGGCAGCGGCAAGCGCATCGACGTGAGCGCCGCGCGCGAGGGGAACAGTTTCGTTATCCGCGTGCGCGACTACGGCCCCGGCATCCCGGAGGCGGAGCTGCCGTTCGTGAAGCAGAAGTTCTACAAGGGCTCGTCCAAGGCACGCGGCAGCGGCATCGGCCTTGCTGTGTGCGACGAGATCGTGCACCTGCACGGCGGCACGTTCGACATCGCGAACGCCGACGGCGGCGGTGCAGTCGTGACCATCGCACTGCCGATACAGTAAGAAGAATAGAACGGGTGTTGCATTTTTGAAATGCCCGTGGTAAGATATCGCATAGAAAAAGGAGAACCGTTCATGGCAAAAGAAAATGTGCCCGCACCGAAGTTCCGCACGAGCATCGGCGGTCAGGCATTGATCGAAGGTATTCTGATGCGCGGACCCGGCAAGCAGGCCATCGTCGTCCGCTCGCCGGAGGGCCTTGTGGAAAAGGTCGAGGAGCTGACGCTCGTGCGCGATAAGTATCCCATTCTGGGCCTGCCCGTCATCCGCGGTGCGGTGACATTCGTCGACTCGATGGTCAAGGGCGTCAAGGCGCTGATGTTCTCGGCAGATTACTTCCCCGATGAGGACCTTGCCGAGCCGAGCAAGTTCGACCAGTGGCTTGAAAAGAAGTTCGGCAGTGAGAAAATGTCGAAGTTCATCACGGCCCTTGCGGTCGTGCTGTCGCTGGGGCTGACGATCCTGCTCTTTTTCCTGCTGCCGACATTTCTGGCAGGGTTCATCGACCCGTTCATCAAGAGCGTGACCATCCACAATCTGATCGAATCCATCATCAAGCTCATCATCTTTTTCGGATATTTGCTGCTCTGCTCCAAGCAGAAGGACATTTACCGCGTGTTCCAGTACCACGGGGCAGAGCACAAGACCATCTTCTGCTATGAGGCGGGCCTGCCGCTGACGGTGGAGAACTGCCGCATCCAGCCGCGCCACCATCCGCGCTGCGGCACGAGCTTCCTCTTCGTGGTCGTGGTCGTGTCCATCCTCGTTTCGAGCGTCGTGTTCAGCTTTGTCGAGTGGCGCAACATCTGGGTGCGCATGGGGTTGCACCTGCTGCTGCTCATCCCCATCGTGGGCGTTTCCTATGAGTTCAACCGCTACGTCGGCGGACACGACAACAAGGTGACGCGCTTTTTGGCGCGTCCGGGCCTGTGGCTGCAGAACTTCACCACCAACGAGCCCGACGACAGTATGCTCGAGGTCGCGATCCGCGCGCTCGAGCTGGTCATTCCCGAAGAAAAAGGCAAGGATGCGTGGTAGAGATGGCGACGACATACAATAACCTTTATCTGGACCTGCGCGCGGAGCTCAAGCGCGCGGGCGACGAGGAGGCAACGCAGTCGGCGCGCGAGCTCGTCTGCGCCGCGGCGGCAAAAACGCGAGAGGAATTCGTGCGCGACGGCTCTCTTTACGCCTCGCCCGAGGTGGAGAAGAGTGCGCGCGAGCTCGTCAAGCGCCACTTGGCGGGCGAGCCGGTGGCCTACCTCATCGGCGAGTGGGAGTTCTACGGTCTGCCGTTCGACATTTCGCCCGCGGTGCTCATCCCGCGCCCCGACACCGAGGTGCTGGCGACGAAGCTCATCGACGCGGCGCGCGGCGCCGGGGCCTGCCGCATCCTCGACCTCTGCGCGGGCAGCGGCTGCATCGGCCTTGCCGCGGCGGCGAATCTGCCGAACGCGCGTGTGCTGCTCGGCGAGCTTGACGACGAGGCGCTGAAAATTTGCCGCCAGAACATCCGCCGCAGCAATCTGACGGGCCGCGTGACGAGCATGAAGCTCGACGCGCGCGAAAAGCCGACGCGCAGCCTCGGCGAGTTCAACTTCCTTGTGAGCAACCCGCCCTACATCCCGAGCGCAGACATCGACACGCTCGACGTCTCTGTGCGCGAGCACGAGCCGCGTCTCGCGCTCGACGGCGGCGAGGACGGGCTAGACTTTTACCGCGTCATCTGCGAAAAATGGCGCGACGCGCTCGCGCCCGAGGGGATGCTCTTTTTCGAGGTCGGCATCGGGCAGGCGGACCAAGTGCTGCGCATCATGCGCACGAACGGCTTTGGCGACATTCAGATCGTCAAGGACCTCAACAATATCCCCCGCGTGGTATACGGCACGCTGTGCGAGCACATCTGAAAAGCAAAATAGTTTGACATAAAGTTACGGGAGGAAAGCGAATATGGCAGAAAAGTCTCAGACGAAGGCGGCCGCCGCAATGGCCGACGATAAGAAGCGGGCCATTGAAACGGCGATGCAGCAGATCGAGCGCACCTACGGCAAGGGTTCGATCATGCGCTTTGGCGACAATACCGTGAGCAATGTGGAGGCCATCTCCACGGGCTCGCTCGCGCTCGACTTGGCGCTCGGCATCGGAGGCCTGCCCAAGGGCCGTATCATCGAAATTTACGGGCCTGAATCCTCCGGTAAGACGACGCTGGCGCTGCACGTGCTCGCGCAGGCGCAGAAGGCGGGCGGCGAGGTCGCGTTCATCGACGCCGAGCACGCGCTCGACATCACCTATGCCCGCGCGCTTGGCGTCAAGGTCGAGGATATGCTCGTCTCCCAGCCCGATACCGGCGAGCAGGCGCTCGAGATCACCGAGGCGCTCGTGCGCTCCGGCGCGATCGACGTCATCGTGGTCGACTCCGTCGCGGCGCTCGTGCCGCGCGCGGAAATTGAGGGCGAGATGGGCGACAGCTTTGTCGGCCTGCACGCGAGACTCATGTCTCAGGCGCTGCGCAAACTGACCGGCGCGGTCGGTAAGACGAACACCATCGTCATTTTCATCAACCAGCTTCGCGAAAAGGTCGGCGTGATGTACGGCAACCCCGAGGTCACGACCGGCGGCCGCGCGCTCAAGTTCTATTCGAGCGTGCGTATCGATGTGCGCCGCATCGAGGCGCTGAAAAACGGCAGCGAGATCATCGGCAACCGCACGCGCGCCAAGGTCGTGAAGAACAAGATGGCGCCCCCGTTCCGCGAGGCGGAGTTCGACATCATGTACGGCGAGGGCATCTCGCTCATCGGCGAGCTCATCGACCTCGGCGTGAAGCTCGGATTGGTGCAGAAGAGCGGCTCGTGGTACTCGATGGGCGAAACGCGCATCGGTCAGGGACGCGACGCGGCCAAGCAGTACCTCAAAAATAACCCCGAGATCGCGGATAACCTTGAAGCGGAGATCCGTCGCAACTTTGATAAGCTGATGACGGGCCAGTCCCGCGTGGCGGCGAAGGCCGCGGGCCGCGCCGTGGATGTCAGCGCCGACGATTTCAAGGATGAAGATTGAGAAGATCGAACGATCGAAGCATAAGCAGGAGCGCGTTCTCGTGTATCTGGAGGGGGGAGACCTCCTCCAGGTCACCGAGAGCGAGCTTCTGCGTTTCGGTTTATCGATAGGGCTGGACATTGATGATGGGACTGTGGTAGAATTGCAGCAGTCCGGCGCGCGGAGCGAAACGCGCGTGCGCGCGGCGAACATGATCTCATCCCGTCCGCTGTCGAGGAAAGAGCTTTCGAAAAAGCTCAGGGAAAAGGGCGCGGTCGAGGCCGACGCCGAATCGGCGTGCGACTGGCTCGAGGAGATCGGCGCGCTCAACGACGCGGAGTACGCCGCGATGCTCGTGCGCCATTACGGCGGCATGGGTTACGGCGAGGCGAAGATTCGCGACGAGCTCTACCGGCGCGGCGTGCCGCGCGAGCTGTGGGAGGACGCGCTGTCGCAGTCGCCCGACGCGCAGGAGGCCATTATGTGCGTCATCGCGCAGAAGACAAAGGGCCGCGTGCTCGATGAAAAGGGGCGCAAGCGACTGTCTGATATGCTGCTGCGGCGGGGCTTTGCGTGGCGCGATGTGCGCGCAGCGCTCGCCCAGATCAGCGAAAATATGACAGAATTCGATTACGAAGAGTAGTCGTTCGAGATATTTCTACAATTAGTTACATTCGGGAGAGGTTTTATGCCTTATAACATTTCATTCATTTCTCTTGGCTGTGCCAAAAACCAGGTGAACTGCGAGCAGATGATGGCCACGGTACAGGCCGCGGGCCATGCAGTGCAGCTCTCGCCCGAGGGGGCGGACGTGGCCGTGGTCAACACCTGCGGCTTTCTGGCCTCTGCCTGCGAGGAGGCCATCGATAATATCTTAGAGATGGCGGAGCTCAAAAAAGAGGGCAAGCTCAAAAAGATCATCGTCACCGGCTGCATGGCGCAGCGCTACAAGGACGATGTGCTCCATGAGCTGCCCGAGGTCGACGCGGTGCTCGGCACCGGCAGCTACGGCGAGATCGCCCGCGCGGTCGACGAGGTCATGGCGCCCGGCGGCCTGCGCCCCTGCTACATGGGCGATATCCAGAACTGCGCGCAGGGCGGCGCGCGCATTTTGTCCACGCCGTCGTGGTATGCGTATCTGCGTATTGCCGAGGGCTGCGACAACTGCTGTGCCTACTGCGTCATTCCGCGCCTGCGCGGCCGTTACCGCAGCCGCCCGATGAACGAACTTCTGGACGAGGCGAGCGAGCTTGCGTCCGCGGGCGTGAAGGAACTCATCGTCATCGCGCAGGATATCACGCGCTACGGCACGGACTTAAACGGCGAGCATCAGCTGGCTGCTCTCCTGCGCGAGCTGTGTAAGCTCGATTTCCACTGGATCCGGCTCCACTACCTCTATCCCGACGACATTACCGATGAGCTCATCGATACCATCGCGCAGGAAGAGAAGATCGTGCCCTATCTCGATATCCCCATTCAGCACTGCAACGACGCCATTTTGAAGGCGATGAACCGCCGCGACACGAAAGAGAGCATCCGCAAGGTTTTCCACGACCTGCGCGCGCGCATCCCGGGCCTTGTGCTGCGGACGTCGATCATAGCCGGTCTTCCCGGCGAGGGGGAGAAGGAGTTCGAAGAGCTCTGCGACTTCCTGCGCGAAGAGAAGATCGAGCGCGCGGGCGTGTTCCCGTTCTCGCCCGAGGAGGGGACGAAGGCCGCGACGATGGAGCACGTTCCGATGGAGGAGGCCCAACGCCGCACGGAGCTTCTGGTCGACGTGCAGAGCGATATCATCGACGCATACAACGACTCCGTCCTCGGCGACGTGCGCGAGGTGCTGTGCGAGGGCTGGAGCGAGGAAGCGCAGTCCTATGTCGGCCGCAGCTACGCCGAATCCGTGGATATCGACGGAAAGATCTACTTTTCCGCAGAACGTGATATCATGGCAGGCGAGTTCGTCAACGTCCGCCTGACCGGCACGATGGACGGCGAGCTGACCGGCGAAGCGGTCGAATAAGTAAATGCCCTGCGAGGCAGGAGGAAAGAGAGATATGACAACTGCAAACAAATTAACGATCATGCGCATTGCGCTGATCCCTGTATTCTTAGTGGTGCTGTACCTGGACTTCGCGGGTGCGAGATGGTGGGCGCTTGGTATTTTCATTGTCGCGTGCCTGACGGACTTTGCCGACGGCTACATCGCCCGCCACTATAATCAGATCACAAATTTCGGCAAGTTCATGGACCCGCTGGCGGACAAGATGCTCGTCATGGCGGCAATGTGCTACTTTGTCGAGTGCGGGCAGATGCCCGGCTGGTGTCTCGCCATCGTGCTGCTGCGCGAATTTGCCGTGTCCGGCATGCGCCTTGTCGCTGTGGAGCAGGGGCGCGTCATCGCGGCAGCATGGTCAGGCAAGGTGAAGACCGCCTCGACCATGGTGTGTTTGTGCCTGATGCTGGTGTTCCAGAGCATCCTTTTGAATGTCGTGTGCATTGCGGTCATCGTGGCGACGACCGTGTACTCCGGCATTGAGTATTTCGCAAAGAACCTCGACGTCTTCAAAGAGGCGGACTGATCCCGACATTTCATCTTCTCAAAGGAGAGCTATCATGTATTTATACAATTCCGCGACCCATAAAAAGGAAGAATTCAAGACCCATACGCCGAACCATGTGGAGATGTACACCTGCGGCCCCACCGTGTATCACTTTGCCCATATCGGCAACCTGCGCTCCTACATCATGGAGGACGTGCTGGAAAAGTACCTGCGCTTTTCAGGCTACAGCGTGAACCGCGTGATGAATATCACCGACGTCGGCCACCTGACGAGCGACGCCGACGAGGGCGAGGACAAGATGGTCAAGGGAGCCAAGCGTGAGCACAAGACCGTCATGGAGATCGCCAAGTTCTATACCGACGCGTTCTTCGCCGACTGCAAGAAGCTCAACATCAAGCGCCCCGACGTCGTCCAGCCCGCAACGGGCCTGATCGACGATTATATCAAGATCATCACGAAGCTGCTCGACACCGGCTATGCCTATATCGCCGGCGGCAATGTGTACTTCGACACGAGCAAGCTCGAGCGCTACTATATCTTCAACGACCACAACGAGGAAGACCTCGCCGTCGGCGTGCGCGAAGGCGTGGAGGAGGACGAGAACAAGAAGAACAAGAATGACTTCGTTCTCTGGTTCACCAAGTCCAAGTTCGAGGATCAGGCGCTCAAGTGGGATTCCCCCTGGGGCGTCGGCTATCCGGGCTGGCACATCGAGTGCTCCGGCATTTCGATGAAGTACAACGGCGAATACCTCGACCTGCACTGCGGCGGCGTGGACAACGCCTTCCCGCACCACACGAACGAGATCGCGCAGAGCGAGAGCTACCTCGGTCATCCCTGGTGCCTCCAGTGGTGCCACGTGGCGCATCTCAACACCTCGCACGGCAAGATGTCCAAATCCAAGGGCGAATTTTTGACGGTCTCACTGCTTGAGGAAAAGGGCTATGACCCGCTGGCGTACCGCTTCTTCTGCTTACAGAGCCACTACCGCAAGAGTCTTGTCTTCACGTGGGAAAACCTTGACAATGCGGTCGCCGCGTACAACAAGCTCATCGCGAAGATCGCGAACATCAAGGACGAGGGCGGCGTGGACGAGGCCGTTCGCGCCGAGTACCGCGCGAAGTTCATGAAGGAGATGGACAATGACCTCAACACCGCCATGGGCGTGACCGCGCTCTACGATGTGCTTAAGGCCAAGACCACGGGCGCGACGAAGCTCGCCATCATCGGCGACTATGACACGGTGCTGAGTCTTAACCTTCTCAAAAAGGCCGAAGCCGAGCGCGAGAAGAAGGAGAAGGCCGCGTCCCAGCAGAGTGCGGGCGGCTTCACGGTCGTCTCTGAGGATGGCACGGCGGACGAGGGCATCGAGAATCTGATCCGCCAGCGCGCGGAGGCCAAGAAGGCGAAGAACTTCGCCGAGGCCGACCGCATCCGCGACGAGCTCAAGGCGCAGGGCATTGAAGTGACCGATATGCCCGGCGGCGCGAAGTGGAAGCGCGTGTAAAAGGTAATTTTTAGAAAGCACAGGCGCGGCGGACCATCCGCCGCGCCTGTGCGCTTCTTTGGGCAGAATAGAAAAACCATCACGGAGGGTACTATGGGAAGAAAAGTGAGAAAACGGATGACAAAGGACACCATCCCCGAGGGGTTCAGCGTCCCGATGGCGCTCGTTGACCTGATCCCCGTCGTATTTTTCGGCCTTTCGGCGGTGAAGGCGGGGAGTCTGTTCCATAGCACACTGTTCATGGCGGGCGCTGTCATTTGCCTGCTCTCCGGCGTTGTGAAGGTGGGATGGAAGCTCATCGCGGCGGTCTCCCAAAGAAATATCTGGCCGATGTTTGTGCAGATGCGTGTTCTGATGCCGGTCGGATTTCTGGCGATGCTCGCGGCGCTGGTCGTGGACCGCATGGGATTGAATGGGAAAGCGATGCTCGCGGGACTGACCGGCTTTCCATCTTGCGTATTTTTCCTCGCGGGCGCACTCGGTATGGTGACGATGACCGTTTTCGCCTTCCAGATGGACTCGAGCGATCCCAAGGTAAACTGGACGGAGCAGATCGTCAACGGCTTTGCACAGCTCTGCTTTTTTATCGGACTACTGCTGGCCTGAGCGGGAAAAGCTGCATTTTGGCGCGGAGCGTCCGCTGCGAGGGAGAAACAGGGGCTGACCGCATGGGTTGGTACAGGACAATATGATCGGGAGAAGAGCCGCCTGTGGCGGCTCTTTTTTGCATCATCGACAGAAACGATGAGAAAAAGAAAGCATCGTGGGGAATTTCGTTCAAAAAAGAAAATGAAAGAATGCGAAGGGCATCATTCAATTATTGCAATATCTGAGCGGCGATTTTACTCGCTTTTTGCAAGAAAATGTGATACGCTGTCAAGGAAAATTGCGATGAGAAAGGAAGACCTCCCATGATCGATATCTTTGATATGATGGGGCCTGTGATGGTCGGCCCGTCCAGCTCGCACACGGCGGGTGCGGCGCGCATCGGCGCCATGGGCCGCACGCTGCTCGGCGAGGAAGTGGCCGAGGCGAAGATCGGCCTGCACGGCTCGTTTGCCGAGACAGGCTTTGGCCACGGCACGGACCGCGCGCTGCTGGCAGGACTGCTCGGGATGAAGCCGGACGACCTGCGCATTCCGAATGCCTATCAGGAGGCAAAGAACGCAGGGATGAAGTATTCCTTTCGCACGGTCGACCTGCGCGATGCGCATCCCAACACAGCTCTTCTGGAGCTGGCGGGCAAAAGCGGTAAGCAGATGACCCTACAGGCCTCGTCCGTTGGCGGCGGCGCGATCGTCGTCAACAAGATCGACGGCATCAACGTGAATTTTACGGGCGAATTCAACACGCTCATCGTGCGCAACCAGGATGAATTCGGCTCGGTCGCGGCCATCACCTCCATTTTGAGCCAGCTGCGTATCAACGTGGCGAACATGAGCGTGAACCGCCACCGCCGCGGAGGTGATGCGCTGATGGTCATTGAGACCGACCAGCATATCAAGCGCAATCAGGTGGATTTTCTCGCGCAGTTACCGGGCATTTTGTCCGTGACCTATTACGATAAGGAGGACGACGAAGATGGTTCTGGATTCGATGAAGCAAATCTTTGAGTGCTCGGAGCGGGAGAACCTCCCGTTCTGGGAGATCGTCCTGCGCTATGATATGGACCTGCGGCAGGTGAGCCGTCAGGCCTCGATGGCGAAGATGCTCTCGACCTGGCAGGCGATCCAGGACGCAGCGGACTCCTACACCGGCACGCAGCGCAGCGTGAGCGGCCTTGTCGGCGGCGACGGGCTGAAGATGCGGCTGTATCTGCGCCGCGGCGACAGCATCGGCGGCGAGCTCATCGGCGAGGCCATCGCGCAGGCGATCTCGATGGCCGAATCCAACGCCTGTATGCGCCGCATCGTGGCGGCGCCGACGGCGGGCTCCTGCGGCGTCGTTCCGGCGGTGCTGCTGGCCCTGCGGGAAAAGGAGGATTACACACAGCATCAACTGCTGGAAGCACTTTATGTCGCCTCGGGCATCGGCGCGGTCATCGCGTACCGCGCGGGCATCTCCGGCGCGGCGGGCGGCTGTCAGGCGGAGATCGGCACGGCGTCGGCCATGGCGGCGGGCGCGCTCGTGACCCTGCGCGGCGGCACGAACGAGCAGATCGGCCACGCGGTGGCCATCGCGCTTAAGAACCTGATGGGTCTTGTCTGCGACCCCGTGGCAGGCCTTGTCGAGGTGCCGTGTGTCAAGCGCAATGTCATCGGCGCGGTGAACGCTATCTCGGCGGCGGACATGGCGCTCGCGGGTATCGAGAGCCGCATTCCCGTCGATGAGGTCATCGACGCGATGGGCGAGGTCGGACGGCGTATGCCGGTCGAGTTCCGTGAAACGGCCCTCGGCGGTCTTGCCGCGACGCCCACGGGTGAAGCCGTGAAGGCGAGAATGCCACACGGAGAGCCAAACAAGTAAAAAAATGCCATTCAGAGCACTGCTTTGAATGGCATTTTTTCTGTGTCTGCGGTTCAGTCGAATTCGAGTTCAGTCGCCTTGCAATCAAGCACCTCGCCGACGATGGCGCTCCACGGGGCGAAGGGGCGGAGCAGGCCAAGGAGCTTTTCCGCCTGCTCGCGCGGCAGCGCGACGAGCAGACCGCCCGAGGTCTGCGGGTCGGCTGCAAGGTCCAAAAGCGCCTGCTGCGCCGAGGGCAGGACTGCGAGATGGGGCTTCACATAGTCCATATTGCGATAAGCGCCCGAAGGGATGATGCCCATTTCGGCCATGTCGAGCGCCTCATCCATCAGGGGAAGGGCCTTGCCGTGCAGGCGGATGGTCACGCCGCTGCCATCGGCCATCTCAAAGCTGTGGCCGAGCAGGCCGAAGCCCGTGATATCCGTGCAGGCGTGCACATCGCTCACCTGACGCACCGCGTCGCCCGCAGCCTTATTGAGTGTGGCCATGTGCGCATACGCCGCGTCGCGCGAGGCATCGGAGATGAGGTCTGCCTTGAGCGCGGTGGTGAGAACGCCGCTGCCGATGGGCTTGGTGAGCACGAGCACGTCACCCGGCTGCGCGCCGACATTTTTGAGGATGCGGTCGGGATGCACGAAGCCCGTGACGCACAGGCCGTACTTCGGCTCGTTATCCTGAATGGTGTGGCCGCCGGCGATGACACAGTGCGCCTCGACGGCTTTGGAATGTCCGCCCTCTAAAATGGCGCGGACATCCTCCTTGGGCAGACAGTTCGGCACGCAGAGAAGGTTCATCGCGACCCGCGGCTCGCCGCCCATGGCGTATACGTCGCTCAGCGCATTCGCCGCGGCGATCTGGCCGAAGAGATAGGGGTCGTCCACAATGGGGGTGAAGAAGTCGACCGTTTCGATGACGGCGACATCGTCGGAAACGCGGTAGACGGCGGCGTCATCGCTGCTGTCGTATCCGACGAGAAGGCCACGGTCTTTGACATTCGGCAGACCTTGCAGAATTTCCGTCAGGGCACCCGGCCCTAATTTTGCCGCTCAACCGGCGGCGGTGGTCATCTGCGTGAGACGGAGCTTTTCCTTCATGCGCAGCACCTCCTGTCCTGAAAACGTCATCACGGGCGTGACCGCCCGCGAAGCAAAAAGGCAAAGTACACTCTATTGTAGAGAATCGCGGCAGATTTGTCAAATTGGAAAAGAAGATGAAAACGCTTTGAGATGGAACGATATTGCAGATTCAATGCGGAGAGAGGATGCGCAGCATATCGAGAAAGCTGGACAAGAGGTTTGTAGGGCGGCCATCGGAGATAACGACAGAACCAGAGAGCCCCTCGCAGCGGACGAAGTAGCGCTCGGCAGAGGAGAGGTTCGTAAATTCACAGCGCGCGGACGCACCATCTACCTTGTAGCACATGATGGGGGACGCATTTTCGGGATCTGTGACGCTCCAGAGCACGATCTCACCGCTCTGAAGTGCATCAGAGCGGAACGTGACGGTGATCTTCGTGCTGTTGGTGAACAGACGGCGGCCATCGCAGGTGTCAGCGAAGGTGCTCACTTCGCCATCGGCGAGATTACAGATATTTTCTTCGACTGCGGGGACGAAGGGGTGCTGAGCCTGTATGAGGTGGAGCCATGAAGCTGCCGCAAGTGAGAGCAGCACGATCAAAAGGATGGCGGCGAGCGTCAGAACCGTGCTGCGGCGACGGCGGCGTTTTTTTACCGTCAGCGCATAGTCTGCAAGCTTCGGTGTGTCGAGCGGCGGGTGGGTAAGGGCAAAGCGCTCGCTTTGCATTCGCTGCAGCGCTTTCTGACAGCCCGGACAGGCGGCGAGGTGTTCATCCACCAGTGCACGGCTCTCAGATGAGCAGGTCCCGTCGGCATAGAGCGGCAGAAGATCGCCGATGATGCGGCAGTCGATGTTCATAGGATACCCTCCATTTCTTCGATGAGTTTATTTTTGGCGCGGTAGAATGTGACCTTGGCCCACGATTCGGTCCTTCCGAAGATCTCCGCGATATCGCGGAAGCTCAACTCACCAAGCACGCGCAGCGTAAAGACCTCGCGGTACGGCTCTTTGAGCCTATGGAGGTATTTGTGGATGTGCAGGGCCTGTTCCCGGTCGGCAAGCAGCGCGAAAAGGTCGTCTGGGACACTTTGCTCGGGCGATCCGTCCAGGGAAACTGTTCGCTTTTGGCGGTGGAGCTCCTTGTACAGTGCGTTTTTTGCGATTTGGCAGAGCCAGGTCTCGATACGGCAGTCGCCGCGAAACGCGCCGATGTGCTGGTAAGCCTGATAGAAGGTCTCGGCTGTCAGTTCGTCGGCGAGGTGTTCATCGCGGCAGAGGGAGAGCAGAAAGTGGTAGACGATAGGGGAAGTACGCTGAAAAATGAGATCAAAGTCATCCATGCAAAGCCCTCCTTCTTGCTGGTCTTGTCAATAAGAGCGCGTAAGGCGCAAAAAGATACAATTTTTTATTTATCTTATCAGCCGGCCGCCTGCGGCGCAAGTGGACCGCCCGTGGAGAAGAAAAGATGTAAAAATGCGATGGTTTATCCTTATTTATCATGGAAAACAATGGAAGGGAAAGCGTAAACGCGAAAAAAGGCGTGCCAAAGGGAAAATTATCTGCTATAGTTGAAAACGAATATCGGCGGAGCATCCGCTTTGGAAAAAGGAGATATCACTATGACGATCGAAGTAAATGCGATGGGCGAAGCCTGCCCCATCCCTGTTGTGAAGACGCAGAAGGCCATGAAGGAGCTTGGCGGCGCGGGTGTGATCGAGACGCTGGTCGACAACGAGACGGCGGTGCAGAACCTCGGCAAGCTGGCCGCGAGCAAGGGCTGTGCGTCCAAGACCGAAAAGCTCGGCGAGAATCAGTACCGCGTGACCATCACCGTTGGCGAGAACACCAACGTGGAGGAAGAGAGCAGCGAATGCTATACCTGCGGCAAGCCGAAGGTCGTGGCAGTGCTGTCCTCCGACAAGATGGGCAGCGGCAACGACGAGCTCGGCGGCGCGCTGATGAAGGCCTTCGTCTACGCCCTGAGCCAGCAGGAGACCCTGCCCGACACCGTCCTCTGCTACAACGGTGGCGTGAAGCTGACGTGCGAGGGCTCGGAGTCTCTTGAGGACCTTAAGGGCATGGCGGAGCGCGGCGTGGAGATCCTTAGCTGCGGCACGTGCCTGAACTTCTACGATCTGAAGGAAAAGCTGGCGGTCGGCGAAGTGACGAATATGTATGTCATCGTCGAGAAGATGAGCGGTGCGGACCGTGTGGTGCGCCCGTAAGGACATGATCTATCTGGACAACGCGGCGACCACGCTGCGAAAGCCCCCGCAGGTCATCGACGCGGTGGTGCAGGCCATGGGGAGCTTCGGCAACAGCGCGCGCGGCACGCACGAGGAGGCGCTTGCCGCTTCGCGCGTCATTTACGACACGCGCTGCAAGCTCGCCGCGCTCTTCGGCTGCAAGAGGCCTGACCACGTGGCCTTTGCCTGCAACTCGACCGAGGCGCTGAACATCGCCATCAGCGGCTGTATCCGTGCGGGCGACCATGTCATCTCGACGGACCTTGAGCACAATTCTGTGCTGCGTCCGCTCTATCGGCTGAGGGCGGAGAGAAATGTCAGCCTGAGCTTCGTCCCAGCGGATAGACAGGGGAACATCGACTATGCAGACTTTGAACGGCTCTTACAGCCGGAGACCCGCGCCGTCGTCTGCACGCACGCCTCGAACCTGACGGGCAATGTGCTGGACCTTGCGCGCATCGGTGCATTTACGCACGAGCATGGGCTTTTGTTTATCGTGGATGCCTCGCAGAGCGCGGGCGTTCTGCCGATCGACATGGAGAAAATGCACATCGACGTGCTGTGCTTCACAGGGCACAAGTCGCTCATGGGCCCGCAGGGCACGGGAGGACTGTGCGTGCGCGAGGGCGTGGACATCGCGCCTTGGAAGGTCGGCGGCACAGGTGTGCAGACATATTCCGAATCTCAGCCCGAGCAGATGCCGACGCGTCTCGAAGCCGGTACGCTCAACGGCCACGGCATCGCGGGCCTCAACGCGGCGCTCGATTTTTTGAACGAGACCGGTATCGATACCATCCACGCGCACGAGACGGCGCTGCTGCGCCGCTTTGTTGCAGGCGTGAAGGATATTCCGGGCGTGACGCTCTACGGCGATCTTGACCACGAGCGCACAGCGGTCGCCACGCTGAACATCGAGGGCATGGACTCGGGCGAGGTCGCGGACATTCTGGCCGAGGACTACGGCATTGCGACACGTCCGGGCGCGCACTGCGCGCCGCGGCTGCACCGTGCGCTCGGGACTGAGGAACAGGGTGCGGTGCGCTTCAGCTTTGGCTGGTACAATACAGAAGAGGAAGCGGACGAGGCGGCGCGCGCCATCCGCGAGATAGCGACATGAGAGAAAAAAAACTCTATTTGATCATCACCTTCCACACGACGGCTGCGGCGATCGCGATGGAGCGGCTCTGCCGGGACAAGGGACTGCCCGGGCGGCTCATCCCCGTACCGCGTGAGCTGACGGCGGACTGCGGCATGGCGTGGCGCGCGGGCGTGGAGGACAAGCCCGCGCTCGAGGCCATGGTCGAGCAGGAGAAGCTGGAGGCTGCCGGTTTCTACGAAGTGATGATCTGACCAAAGTTCAAAAACTAAAAACCGCACACATTATCGGGTTTTTCGATAATGCGTGCGGTTTCATTATGAGATACCATTTGCTCTTTCCGTTAAGAACCCATATACTGTTATCGGCAAATTTCAACAAATGCCAGGTGTGTATCGAAAAATAGAATAGGAGAGTTGAGAAAAAATGAAAAAAGTACATCTGGGCGTCATCATTGCCGGTGCCGCCGTGGGTCTTGCCGCGCTCATTCTGACGGCGCTCGGCAACCCCTCGAACATGGGCTTCTGCATCGCCTGCTTCCTGCGCGACATTTCGGGCGCCTGCGGCCTGCACAGCGCCGCGAAGGTGCAGTATGTCCGTCCTGAGATCATCGGTCTCGTGCTCGGCGCGTTCATCATGAGCGTTGCGAGCAAGGAATTCAAGGCCCGCACGGGCTCGTCCCCCGCGGTCCGCTTCGTGCTCGGCGCGTTCGTCGTCATCGGCGCGCTGGCGTTCCTTGGCTGCCCGCTGCGTATGGTGCTCCGTCTCGGCGGCGGCGACCTCAACGCGCTCGTCGGTCTCGTCGGCTTCATCATCGGTATCCTCATCGGTATCGCGTGCCTGAAGAAGGGCTTCTCCCTCAAGCGTTCCTATGAGGCGCATGTGGCCGAGGGCGGCGTTCTGCCGACCGTGATGGCCGTGTTGCTCATCCTTGTCGTCACCGTGCCTGCGCTGTTCAAGGCCTCCGAAGAGGGCCCCGGCTCCATGCACGCGCCGTTCTGGATCGCACTCGTCATCGCGCTCGTTGTCGGCGCGCTCGCACAGAAGAGCCGCCTTTGCATGGTCGGCGGCCTGCGTGACGCTTTCATGCTCAAGGATCTCCACCTGCTCTACGGCTTTGTTGCCATCTTCGTCGTCACGCTGATCGGCAACCTCATCATGGGCAAGTTCCACCTCGGCTTTGCGCTCCAGCCGGTCGCGCACAGCGCGCACCTCTGGAACCTGCTGGGCATGGTGCTCGTCGGCTGGGGCAGCGTGCTGCTCGGCGGCTGCCCGCTGCGCCAGCTCATCCTGGCCGCACAGGGCAACGGCGACAGTGCCGTCACCGTGTTCGGTATGCTCGTTGGCGCGGCGCTCGCGCACAACTTCGGCCTTGCCGGCAACCCCGACTCCAAGAGCGAGGCGGGCGAGCTGATCGTCGGTGGCATTTCCAATGCCGGTAAGATCGCGGTCGTCCTTGGCCTCGTTGTGATGCTGGTCGTTGCCGTGCTGAATATGCCTAAGAAGGAGGAAGCAAACGCATGATTGACGCAAGAGGTTATTCCTGCCCCATGCCCGTTGTGATGGTGCAGAACGAAGTGAAGAAGAACGCGCCCGCGTCTCTTGAAGTGCTGGTCGACAGCATGACCTGTGTGGAGAATGTCTCCCGCTTTGCAGAAAAGCAGGGCTATAAGGTGAGCTATGCCGCCGAAGGCGAGGATTTCCGCCTGAAGCTCAACAAGTAAGCAAACACAAGGGGAAAATGCCGGAGGGGTTACCCTCCGGCATTTTTGCTTGTCGGTTTCCTTGAAATATGATAAAATACCGGGAAAAGAAGGAGGACGAGCGGATGAAAGCAATCAAACGGATGCTGACAGGCCTGATGCTGATGCTGACGGCGATTTTAGCTGCTGTGGGGGATGGGAGCCGGGGCTCATGGATGGGCGGAGCGGGGTTTGTCCTGCTGCTGATGGCACTGGCCATGTTTGTGCTCGGCCTTTTCACGAAAGAGGAAAAATAAAAGCTTGTGCACAGCAGATGGCGGCCATGGAGCGCCGGCCGCTGCTTTATTCCTTCAGCAGCTTCATCCGCTCGCGCCAGTCGGGCATGTAGCGCTCGATGAGCGCGTAGAAGGCGGGGGAGTGGTCATGATGGCGGATGTGCGCAAGCTCGTGGACGACGACATAGTCAATGGCCTCGGGTGGGTACTGCATCAGCCGCCAGGAAAAGCAGATGCTGTTTTTGCCGCTGCATGAGCCAAAGCGCGTGCGCGCGGAGGTGATCTTGAGGCCCGTCGGCGTGAGGCCCATGATGCCGCTCCAGTAATCGACGCGCATCGGGAGGTATTCCTTTGCCAGCGCGATGAGCGCCCTGCGCTCCTCATCCGTCGGCTCGGGGTGGGCAAGGCGGCGCGCCTGCTGCTTTGCTCTCGCGCGCTCAAGCCAGCTTTCGTGTGCTGCAACAAAGCGGTCGATGTACTCTTTTTTGACACCGTAGGGCGCGCGGACGACGGCTTTTCCCTCGCGGTCCAATTGCAGGGACATCGTGCGCCGCCTGGCACGGATGAGCGTATAGTCCGTCATTCGTCGATATAGGTGAAGCGGCGGAAGGTCTTGCCGTCGCGCTCGACGGTTTCATTCCACATCCGCGCGGGGCGCACCCAGAGCCCAAAGTCGCCGTACAGCGCACGGTAGACGACCATCTCCTCCTGCGTTTCGGAGTGGCGGGCGATGCCGATGACCTCGTATTCGTTGCCCTTGAAGTGGCGGTAGCGCCCGGGCTTGATCTCATCCATGAAAGAACCCTCCTGTTGATCGTTTGAAAAAGTATAACATGAGGGCGCAAAAAAAGGAAGCGGCGCGTGCCGCTTCCTTTTTGCTGTTTGGGGTTGATCCTTAGTAGCTGCCGAGGTCGGCGGACTTGTCGCCCTCGACGCTGACGCCGAAGACATAGTCGTTGCCGGGCAGGATGGCGTTGAGGATGACGCCGCAGAGGGCTGCGATGGCGAGGCCGGAGAGCGTGACCGCCGCGTCGCCGACGGTGAAGGTGATGCCGCCGACGGAGCTGAAGCCGAGGCCGCTGACGAACATGACCGCCGCGATGATGAGGTTGCGGGACTTGGTGAGGTCGACCTGGTTTTCCACGATGTTGCGCACGCCGACCGCGGAGATCATACCGTAGAGGATGAAGCTGACGCCGCCGACGATGGCCGCGGGGATGGAGTTGACGAGCGCGTCAAACTTGGGGGAGAAGCTCAGGATGATGGCGTAGATGGCCGCGAGGCGCACGACGCGGGGGTCGTAGACCTTGGAGAGGGCGAGCACGCCGGTGTTCTCACCGTAGGTGGTGTTGGCGGGGCCGCCGAACATACCGGCAAAGGCGGTGGCAAGACCGTCGCCGAGCAGCGTGCGGTGCAGGCCGGGATCTTCGATGAAGTTGCGGCCGGTGGTGGAGGAGATGGCGGAGATATCGCCGATGTGCTCCATCATGGCGGCGATGGCGATGGGGGCCATGACGAGGATGGCGGAAACGTCGAACTTTGCGATGATGAACTTCTGGAGACCGACGAGGTGCGCGCTGTTTACGGCAGAGAAGTCGACCTTACCGGCAACAAGAGCAACGATGTAGCTGCCGACCACGCCGAGAAGGATAGGAATGATCTTGATCATGCCCTTGCCCCAGATGTTGGCGACCACGATGATGGCCATAGCGACGAGGGCGAGCCACCAGCAGGTGGAGGCGTTATTGATGGCGGAGCCGGAGAGGTTGAGGCCGATCATGATGATCATCGGGCCGGTGACGATGGGCGGGAAGTAACGCATGACCTTCTTCGCGCCGAGGAGCTTGAAGAGCAGCGCCAGCACGAGGTAGAGAAGACCCGCGATCACGATGCCGCCGAGCGCGTAGGCGAGCTTGAGCTCAGGGTCGATGCCCTCATAAGCGGGGAGCGATGCGACCGTGGAGAAGCCGCCGAGGTAGGCGAAGGAGGAGCCGAGGAACGCGGGGACCTTAAACTTGGTGCAGACGTGGAAGAGGAGCGTGCCGAGACCGGCAAAGAGCAGCGTCGTCTGGATGGAGAGGGGCAGGCCGTAGCCCTGCACGAGGATGGGGACGAGCACCGTTGCGCCGAACATGGCGAACATATGCTGCAATCCGAGGACCAACATTCTGGGGGTGCCCAGCTGACGGGCATCGTAGATGGCTTCGTGTCCGAGTTCTTTCTTCATGTGATTTTTCCCTTTCTGCTTTTTTATTCTTATTTTCATTTGAATAAACATGATCCTGCCCCGCGCGGGCAAAAAATAAGACCGGTAAAAAATTACCGGTCAACAGAAACAATATCAATATCAATAAAAACAGAAACAAAACGACCAATAGAGGAGTTTTTCTTTTTCGGCGCAGTGCAGAGCATCATGTGGCGTTCCTCCTGTTCGTTTATTGTCGTCTGACCAAGAATACCTGAAAGTAAGGAAAATTGCAAGGTGGGATATTGCACAAGAAAAATGAAGGATATCTTTCTTTTTTGTCGCAATTTGCAGGCGGAAAGACGAAACTTTTCCTGCAAAAACCTCTTGCCAAATGAAATTAAATGCAGTACAATAAATGTGACCCCTATTGATAATGTCTATAAATGGGGGATCTTCATTTAGAAAGTGTGTGTGGAGCATGGAAAAGAAAAAACTCAGCCTGCCGGTGCAGATCGTTATTGCGCTTATCCTCGGTATTGCGGCCGGTCTTATCTTCTACTTTGTCGGTAAGCCCGAATTTACCACCAACTACTTAAAGCCCTTCGGCACGATCTTCGTCAATCTTCTCAAGTTCATCGTTGTGCCCGTCGTGCTGCTGTCGATGATCGACGGCATCATCTCCATGGGCGATATGAAGAAGGTCGGCTCCGTCGGCTGGAAGACGGTCGCCTACTTCCTTGTCACCACGGCCGCGGCCTGCGTCATCGGCCTGGTATTCGCCAACCTCTTCAACAATGCAGGCTGGTTCCCCACGCTCGCGCTGGAGGACGGCGCGGTCTGGGATAAGGCCACCAGCGCCAACTTCATGGATACCCTGGTCGCCATCTTCCCGAGCAACATGTGGAAGTCCTTCACCGACGCAAACATGCTGCAGGTCATCGTGATCGCCCTGATGTTCGGCGGCGGCATCCTTGCCGCGGGCGAAAAGGGCAAGCTTGCCAAGGACCTGGTCTCCACGCTCTATGCGGTCATCGAGCGCGTGATGGCGTTCATCATTGCCCTCAGCCCCATCGGTGTGTTTACGATGATGGCGTGGGTCGTCGCCACGCAGGGCCCCGAGATCCTGACGTCTCTCGGTATCGTGCTTGGCTGCGCTTACCTCGGATACATTGTCCACGCGATCCTCTGCTATTCCTTCTCCGCTAAGGCGTTTGCTGGCATCAGCCCCATCACCTTCTTCAAGAAGGCTTCCCCCGCGATGATTTTCGCATTTACCTCCACCTCTTCTGCCGCTACGATCCCCCTGAGCAAGGAGTGCGCGGATGAGCTGGGCGCGGAGAACGACGTGTCCTCCTTCGTCATCCCCCTCGGCGCGACGATCAACATGGACGGCACCGCCATCTATCAGTGCGTCGCCACCATCTTTCTTGCCACCTGCTGCGGCATGACGCTGACTCTTGGCCAGATGGTCACGATCGTCGTCACCGCAACGCTTGCCTCCATCGGCACGGCCGGTACGCCGGGCGCGGGCATGATCATGCTCGCTATGGTGCTCGAGGCGATGAACATCCCCGTCGATATGATCATGATCATCTACGGCATCGACCGTCTTTTCGACATGGGCCGTACCTGCCTGAACATCACGGGCGATATCTCCTGCGCCTGCTGCGTGACCAAGTGGGAGAGTAAGAAGGCCGCGCAGACTGCCAAGTAATTTTCCCGCTGCATCGTCAAAATGCCGCTCTGCTTTGCAGAGCGGCATTTTTTGCCCGCGCGGCATGCTATTTCTTGCTTTTTCGCAGGCAGCGGCATACAATGTTACCGTTCCGCGTCGGGTGGAACAAGGAGGAAGAAGATGACGACTGATCGGAAACGGGGATATCTCTATATCCTGCTTGCCGCGATGCTCTATTCCACGACGGAGGTCGCGCTCAAGGCGCTCGGCGGCGCGTTTGCACCCATGCAGGTGACAGTCGAGCGTGTGCTGCTCGGCGCGCTGGCGCTGCTGCCGTTTGCCCTCAGGGAACTCAAAACGCGCGGCATCCGCCTCACAGGGGCGGACTGGGGCTATTTTGCGCTTCTCGGCTTTCTCACGGTGACGCTGCACATGTCGCTTTTGCAGATGGCAGTGCTGCACATGGACGCCTCGGCCACGTCGATCATTTACTCGGGGAATCCCGTTTTTGCGCTGGCGGCGGCGCATCTCATCCTGCACGAGCCGCTCAAAAAGAACCACCTGCTCGCCATCGGCATAGAGCTTATTGGTATCCTTCTGATCCTCAACCCCGCAAAGCTTGAGATCAGCCTCCGCGGCTTTTTCGAGATCCTCGGCGCGACGATCCTCTTTGCCATGTACGGCACGCTCTGCAAACTGCGTGTCGCAAGGCTTGGCAGCCTGGTGATCGCGGATCTCAATATCCTTGTGGGCGGGCTGGAGCTTTTGTTTCTGCTGCTGCTCGGAAAGATCCCGGCGATCGGTACGCTTTACCGCGGCCTCGGGCTGGACATTTTTGCCGACGTCCCGTTTTTTTCGGGCTTTACGCTCAAGTCGGCGCTGCTTTTGTGCCATGTCGGCATCGGCTGCGCGGCCATCGGCTTTCTGCTCATGGCGAAGATCACGGAGTATACCTCCGCGACCGAGGCCTC
Source organism: uncultured Eubacteriales bacterium (assembly GCA_900552015.1). Taxonomy (GTDB): domain Bacteria; phylum Bacillota; class Clostridia; order Oscillospirales; family Oscillospiraceae; genus Hominicoprocola. The sequence continues at coordinate 28,193 of URXY01000003.1, forward strand.
GTTCGTTTACCTTGTCAAGCCCGTTCTCGCAACGGTTTTGGCGGTGGCCGTGTACGGCGAGCACATCAGCACGAACCGCATGATCGGCATCACGTTCTTTGTGGCGGCGTCGCTGTGCGTCAGTGTGCCGGTCCTGCGCGAAATGCGGAGGGAGCGTGCGGTGAAAACTTGAAAATGAGAATGGAAAAGCGGAAGGGCAGCGCCCTTCCGCTTTTTGCTATTCGTCGATGCGGGTGATGTCGTGGATCCACTTGCCGCTGCGCAGGCGGTAGAGGCCGATGGGGGACTTGATGATGTATTCGATCATCAGACAGAAGCAGAAGACCTCGTTCGGCACCTTGAGCACAAGGCCTAAAAGGCACATGATGGGCAGCGTGCCGCACCAGAGGGGAACATTGTCGATCACGAGCGAAGCGTTCACATCGCCGCCGCCGCGCAGCACGCCGACGACCATCGTGGTCGAAAAGCTGTGGAGCGGGATGGCGCAGGCATAGCACATGAGCATCACACTGCAAAGCCGCTCGGCGACCGCCGAGAGCGAGAAGAGCGGCATGACGAACGGGCGCATCAGCGTCACGAACATCGTGTATTCGGCGACGCCGAGCACAATGCCGAACGCGAACGCCGTGAAGCACAGCGCGCGGCCGATGTTGTAAACGCCCTTTAAGTTGCCCGTGCCGATCTCCTTGCCGACGATGACGGATACCGCCGCCGCGATGCCGAACACGCCGGAGGTCATCAGTTTGTCGATATTGCCCGCAAGCGTGTAGGCGGCGATGAGATCGCTGCTATTTGCCATGTGGCCCATGATGACCGTGATCATCGAAAAGCCCGTGCCCCAGAGCGTCTCGTTGATGAGCACCGGCGCGCTGTAGCGCAGGAATTTACGCAGCATGTCCATGCCGGGGCGGAGGATGGCGTGCTTCATGAGCGGCATCGTGCGGCAGCGGAACGCGTAGGAGAACGCGACGACGAACTCCACCACGCGGGACAGAAGCGTCGCTACCGCCGCACCCGTGATGCCGAGCGCGGGCAGACCGAGCTTGCCGAAGATCAGCACATAGTTGCCGAGCGTGTTGCAGAGCATCGAGATCGCGAAGACGATCATGCCGAAGCGCGGATTTTCGATGCTGCGCTGCATGCCGATGTAGATGGAGGAAAGCGAGTTGAAAATGTAGGAGAAGCCGACGATGCGCAGGTACGGCTCGGCCAGCTCCACGAGTGTCAGATTGTCGGTGATGAGGTAGAGCACCTGCGCGGGAAACGCGCACAGAATGGCGGCAAACAGCACGCTCACGCCGCCCGCGATCATAAAGCCGATGCCCATGACGCGGTTGATGCTCTCGCGGTCGCCGCGGCCCCAGTATTGGCTGATGAGCACGCTTGAGCCGCTTTGCAGGCCGAAGACGACGAGCTGGATGATGAAGACTGGCACGTTCGCCACCGTGACGGCGGACATCTGATCGCTGCCGAGAAGTCCCACCATGAACGTATCGAGAAAGCCGAGCGACGTGGTGATCAGATTCTGCACGATGACCGGCAGCGCCAGCAGAAAAAGATGCTTGTAAAAGCCCTTGGGCTGGTGAAGATAGGAGAACATAAAAACCTCGAATGTTGGAATTACAGCATGGGGAAGCGCGTGTCGCGGTGGGTTTTGAGCGCGGAGACGAGTGCGTCGATCTCTTCTTTCGTCGTCTCGGGGCCGAAGCTGACACGCAGCACGCCCGCGGCGGTCTTTTTGTCAAGGCCCATCGCGCGGTAGACGTGGCTCAGCTGCCCGCGATGGCAGGCGGAGCCTGCCGAGATGCAGATGCCCTGTGCGCCAAGTTCCGTAACGACATTCGCCGACGGGTAGCCGACGAGCGAGATCGACAGGATGTGCGGCGCGGTCCCGTCGCCGATGCGGACGACGCCGTCGAGTGCGAGGAGCTTTTCCTCGGCATAGGCCTTGATGGCGGCGATGTGGGCGAGCTTTTCATCGAGATGGTCGGCGCGCAGCTCGACCGCCTTGGCAAAGCCTGCGATCTGGCCCGTGGCCTCTGTGCCGGAGCGCAGGCCGCTCTCCTGCCCGCCGCCAAAGATCAGCGGCTTGGGCGCGCGGATGCGCTCACCCAAATACAGTCCGCCGATGCCCTTGGGCGCGCCGAGCTTGTGCGCGCTGACGGAGATGAGGTCCGCGCCCAAGGTGTCGGCGCGGAAGGGGACTTTCAAAAAGGCCTGCACCGCGTCGGTGTGCAGCAGCGCACGGGACTTTTTCGCCTTTAGGAGCTGCGCGACCTCGGCAACGGGGAAGATGCAGCCTGTTTCGTTGTTTACAAGCATCATCGTGACGAGCGCGGTGTCATCGCGCAGTGCACTTTCGACCTGAGAGGCGGTGATGTCGCCGTTCTTGTCGGGCTTTAAGTACGTGACGGAATAGCCCTCCTGCTCGAGCGCTTTGCAGGTCTCGAGGATCGCGCTGTGCTCCACAGCGGTCGTGATGATGTGCTTGCCGATATGGCGGTTCTGGTGCGCGGCGAGGCGGATGGCCCAGTTGTCGCTCTCCGAGCCGCAGGAGGTGAAGACGAACTGTTCACTCTTGCAGCCGAGCGCGGCGGCAATCGTCTCGCGCGCCGCGGCGACAGCGTCGCGCGCCTGCTTTCCGATGGGGTATTGCGAGCTGGGGTTGCCCCAGCCAGAAACCAGCGTATCGTAAACGGCGTGCGCCACCTCTTCGGGAACGGGGGTGGTGGCCGCGTGATCGAGATAGATCATATCGGGAAAATCCTTTCTTTGGACTTGTCAGATAGCTCAAATGATTATACAATATAAAAATAAAAAAGCAAGGGCGGCGGACGCTTTGCGTCGGAAACGGCAGAAAAAAGCGGGACTTTACCGTCCAAATCGCGGAAAAGGATACAAACATACATGAAAGTTGCGATCTGTACCCTCGGGTGCAAGGTGAACCAATATGAAACGCAGGCGCTCGAGCAGGAGCTTTTACACCGCGGACACGAGTTGGTGGACTTTGAGGAGACGGCGGACGCCTACGTCGTCAACACCTGCTCTGTCACGGCGGTGAGCGACAAAAAGTCGCGCCAGATGCTCCGCCAGGCGCAGCGCCGTAACCCGAGCGCGGTCATCGCCGCCTGCGGCTGCTACGCCCAGACGCATCCCGAGGACGTCAAAAAGCTCGGGCTCGACGTCATCGCCGGCACGAATGACCGCGCGAAGTTCATCGACCTTTTGGAGCGCGCGGCACAGGACAAAACGCCTATTGTCGATGTCGACGATGTCTGGGAGCGGCGCGATTTTGAGGTGCTGCCCGCGGGCGGTATGGTGAATCGCACACGCGCGATGCTCAAGGTCGAGGACGGGTGCGTGAACTTCTGCACCTACTGCCTCATTCCTTACGCGCGCGGGCGCGTGCGCTCGCTGCCGATGGACGAAGCTGCAAAGCAGGTGAAAGCGCTGCGTGAGGAGGGCTACCGTGAGATCGTGGTCACGGGCATCGAAATTTCGTCCTACGGCTCGGACTTCAAGGACGGGACCTCACTCATCGACCTTTTGGAGCTCATCGCGCGCGAGGGCGGCGACATGCGCATCCGCCTCGGCTCGCTCGAACCGCGGACCATCACGGAGGAATTCTGCAAGCGGGCGTCGAAGCTTCCTTACCTTTGCCCACATTTCCACCTCTCGATGCAGTCGGGCTGCGACGCGACCTTAAAGCGTATGAACCGCAAATATGATACGGCGCGCTATATGGAATCCTGCGACCTGCTGCGTCAGTATTTTGACGACCCTGCCATCACGACCGACCTCATCACGGGCTTTCCCGAGGAGACGGAGGAGGAATTCGCGCAGACGCTCGACTTCATCGCGCGTGTCGGCTTTGCCGACATGCACGTCTTCCCTTATTCCATCCGCCCGGGCACGAAGGCTGCGGAGATGCGCCAGATCGACATGCCCGTGCGCGAAGAGCGCGCTGCGCGCGCCTCGGCTGTCGCCAAGACGATGCACGAAGCGTATCTTGCGTGCTGCGTGGGCAAGATATTCCCCGTGCTCTTCGAGCGCGACCGCAAGGGCGGCAGCGCGGGCCACGCGCCGAACTATATGGAGGTATCCGTCGCGCAGGAGGGACTGCACAATCAGGTGAAGAACGTGAAGATCACGGCGGTCGACGGCGGCAGTCTTCGCGGCAATCTGGAGGAATAACGCATGGCCAACCATTTTTACGCCTATATCTCCCGTATGCGCTGCGTCAAGCGCTGGGCGCTCATGCGCAACACCGAGGAGGAGAACATTCAGGAGCACAGCCACATGGTCGCGGTGCTGGCGCACGCGCTCGCGCTCATCCGCACGCGTGTCTTCGGCCTGCCCGCGGACGCGAACGCCGTGGCGGTCGCTGCGCTCTACCACGACGCGACGGAGATATTGACCGGCGATATGCCGACGCCCATCAAGTACTATAACCCCGAGATCCGCGACGCCTACCGCAAGGTCGAGGCCGTGGCAAGCGACAAGCTGCTCTCCATGCTGCCGGACGAACTGCGCGCGGACTATGAGCCCATCATCAAGATCGAGGACGAGACGACGAAAAAGCTCGTCAAAGCGGCGGACAAGCTCTCGGCCTACATCAAGTGCGTCGAAGAGCTCAAGGCGGGCAACATGGAATTCAAAAAGGCTGCAGAGCAGACGCGCCGCGCGCTGAGCGAGATGCACATGCCCGAACTCGACTATTTTATGGTCAACTGCATGGAGAGCTTCTCCATGACGCTCGACGAGCTCGAATAAGAAAAACAACGGATTTTCGGAACCTTTTGCACAAAATGAGCGTCTAAAGCTTCAGAGACCCCAAAAAACAAAAATGAGGTGGATGAAGATGAAGAAGATAGTTTCCTTTTTGCTCGCGCTCATGCTGGCGCTGTCTCTTGCCGCATGCAGCGCGAAGTCTGCCAGCAGCGACAGCGCGTCGATGGCGTCGGACAGCTACGACTTCAACGGCGCGGAGCTGCCGGATGCCAAGTATGACGATACCGCGTCGGACGACGGTGCGTGGAACGGGCAGGAAGTATCAAGCGCTGGTGCGGACCTTGCCGAGCGCGGCGTCAAGATGGTCTACACCGCGAGCATCGAGATGCAGACGCTGGAATTTGATCAGGCCGCGCAGGACATTGCCGCGCTCGTAGAGAGCATGGGCGGCTACTTTGAGCAGAAGAATTTCTCGAATTACTCCAGCAGCTACCGCCACGCAAGCTACACCGTGCGCGTGCCCGCCGAGCAGTTCACGGACTTCTGTGCGCAGGTCGGCACGCTCTGCCATGTGACGTGGCAGAGCGACACGGCGGAGAACATCAGCGAGCAGTATTACGATACGCAGTCGCGCCTCGAAACGGCGCAGATCAAGCTCGAGCGGCTGCAGGAGCTTTTGAAAAAGGCCGAGAGCATGGAGGATATCATCACCATCGAGTCCGCCATCTCGGAGACGGAGTACGAGATCGAGGACCTTTCCGGCACGATGCGGCATTACGACGCGCTGGTGGACTATGCGACCGTTGACCTTGAATTGAGCGAGGTCTATCGCCTCTCCGGTACGGAGGATGCGCCGAAGAGCTTCGGCGAAAAGCTTGCCAATGCCTTTACCGATGGCCTTGCCGCCACGGGACAGGCGTTGGAAGACTTTGCGGTGTGGCTGGCCTATAGCTGGTTGGATGTCCTGATCTTCGCGGCGGTCGTGTTCGTGGCCGTGAAGCTCATCGGCCGCCTGCGCCGCGGGAAAAAGCTGCCGAAGCCCGTCAGAAAAAAGAAAAACGCAGAGACTCCCGCGGATGAAACGAAAACGGAGGAATAAACCATGAACATCACCTGGCTGGGCCATTCCTGCTTTGTGGTCGAGAGCGCTGGCTGGCGCATCGTGCTCGACCCCTACTATGTGGAGACCTATCCCGCGCTGCACGTCGAGGCGGACGAGGTGCTGTGCTCGCATGGCCACCGCGACCACGCCTTTTTAGAGGCAGTGATGCTCTCGGGGCGTGATAGATCGGAGAGCCCGTTCACGGTCGAGACTGTGGCGACGTTCCACGATGACAAGCAGGGGGCGCTTCGCGGCGAGAACACCATTCATATCCTGCGCGCCGAGGGATCAACGGTCGTGCACTGCGGCGACCTCGGCCACGAGCTGAGTGAAGACCAGCTCGCGGCGGTCAAGGGCTGCGATGCGCTGCTCATCCCCGTCGGCGGGTACTACACGATCGACGCGAAGACGGCGAAGAAGGTCGCGGACACGATCGCACCGCGCGTGCTCGTGCCGATGCACTACCGTTTCGGCGCGCGCGGGTATCCCGAGATCGGCACGCTGGACGAGTTTCTGGCGCTGTGTGAGGCGAAGGACATCCGCAGACTTGACGGAAACAGTTTCGAGCTGACGAAGGCCGCGCCCGCCGGCGTCATCGTGCCGCAGTTTGCCGAATAAGAGAAGAAATGCGAAAGCCGCCCGATGGGCGCCTTTTGCTGTATAAAGCCCGTCTTTTTCGCGTAGACTATAGTGCTTGCCCGGCTTGACCGGGACGGAAAGGGAGGACGGAGCATGAAACGGGAGCTGCGCCGATGGGAGATCATCGGCTTTGCCGCAACAGGCCTTGCTGGGACGCTGCTGCACTTTGTCTACGAATGGTCGGGTGGGAACCGTGTGGTCGCGGCGTTTTCGGCGATCAACGAGTCGACCTGGGAGCACATGAAGCTGCTGTTCATTCCGTTTTTAGTCTTCACGGTGGTGGAGTTCATCGTGTTTTCGGAGGCGTTTCGGAATTTCTTTGCCGTCAAGGCGGCGAGCATCCTGCTGGGGCTCATCGCTATCCCGGTGCTCTTCTATACGCTGACGGGGATATTCGGCAAGCTTCCGGACTGGGTGAATATCACGATCTTTTTCCTGGCCGACGCGCTTTTGTACTTTGTGAGCTACCGCATGCTGGCGGACGGGCGGCTGCGCGGAGGCGCGGTGCAGCTCGCGGGCTTTGTGCTTATGTGGCTGCTGCTGTTCACCTTCGTCTGGTGCACGTACCGCCCGCCGCACCTGCCGCTGTTTCTCGACCCTGTGAGCGGCTGCTACGGACTCGATGTTCCCTGCTGAAAAAAAGGCTCCCGCTGCGGCGGGAGCCTTTGCTGCTGATATACAAAGAGTATTATCACGGAATTCTTGCAGATCGGATATGGCAAAGCGGCGAAAATGACAGCTTCTTCATCGGGGAAGAGAAGCAATGCTGCTCGACAAAAGTTGCCAAAAGACGAATGGAGCCGTGTTTTTGCGACCTTGTTCGATCGCTTTAGCGCACTTGAGCGGGAAAGCGACAAATTAACATAACGATTTCAATAAATCGATACTACGGTGAGTTATCCACAGTTTCCACAGAGTTTTCCACACAGGGCGGAAAACGAAAACAGCCTTATTTTACGGGAGTTCAGGCAGTCGCTTTCGGAGAGTGGAAAAACTTGACACAGACTTTACAGCGTGTCGAAATTTACATAATATTGAAGTTGGTAAAATTATTGCAGAACAGATTTTCGATTTGTTACCATAACAGACGGATTTTGCAAGACGATGTAAATGTCTTGCAGCCCGCGGTGCAGCGGGGGGGCTGCACCGCCTGAAAGGCAAGTCAAAGGGGATGTTCTCTTTTGCGAAAGAGAACATCCCCTTTGACTGTGACAGCATGGGGTGCTGCGCCTTAGTTATTTTTTCAAACGATGGGATCGTCGATATCCCGTGTCGCATACGCGTTGAGCGACCAGTCTGCACGCGCGCCGGCGAGGTATTCGTAGTAGCCCTGCGCGCCGATCATCGCGCCGTTGTCGCCGCAGAGCTTCAGCGGCGGCATATAGAGCCGATAGCTGCGCTTCTGGCACTCTTTTTCGAGCGCTGCGCGGATGAAGGAGTTTGCCGCCACGCCGCCTGCGGCGGCGAGCGTTTTGTGCCCGCTTTGCTCCATGGCGAGCATCGCGCGCGGCACGAGCTCGTCGATGACCGCCTGCGTGAAGTCGCGCGCAAGCGCGGCGCGGTCAAGCTGCTTTCCGGTCTGCTCGGCGTTGTGCGCAAGGTTCACGACGGCAGTCTTGAGACCAGAGAAGCTCATATCGAGCGGGCAGCCGTCGATCTTCGCGCGCGGCAGCTCGTAGACGCCGCCCTTGCTCTCGTGGGCAAGCTTGTCCATCGCCGCGCCGCCGGGGTAGGGAAGACCGAGCACGCGCGCGGCCTTGTCGAAGCATTCGCCCGCCGCGTCGTCGCGTGTCGCGCCGAGGAGCGCAAAGTCCGTATAATCGCGCACATCAACGATGAGCGTGTTGCCGCCGGACATGCACAGCGCCAGAAATGGTGGCTCGAGCTCGGGAAACGCCAAGTAATTTGCGGCGATATGGCCGCGGATATGGTGCACGGGGATGAGCGGCACGTTCAGCGCATAGGCCGCGCTCTTGGCGAAGTTCAGCCCCACGAGCACCGCACCGATGAGCCCCGGTGCGTAGGTCGCGGCCACGGCATCGATTTCTTTTTTCTCGACGCCTGCCTCTTTGAGAGCCTGATCGGTCAGCGCGGCGATGGCCTCGATGTGCTTGCGCGATGCGATCTCCGGCACGACGCCGCCGTAGAGCGCGTGCAGGTCAGCCTGCGACGCGATGGCGTCGGAGAGGATCTTGCGACCGTCCTCGACGACCGCGACGGCGGTCTCGTCGCAGGAGGACTCGAAAGCGAGAATTTTCATTGTTTTGCCTCCGCTTCCGCCGCACCAAATTCCTTCGTCATGATGATGGCATCCTCTTTCGGGTGGTCGTAGTAGTTCTTGCGGCGGCCCTCGCCGCGGAAGCCGCGGCTGCCGTAGAGCGAGATGGCGGCATAGTTGCTCTCGCGTACCTCCAGCGTCAAAAACGCAAGGCTGCTGCCCTCGGCGAAGCGGATGAACACGTCGAGAAGCTGACCCGCCACACCGCCGCGGCGGCAGTCGGGGCGGACGGCCATCTTGGTGATGCAGCCCTCGTCCGCGACGGCGAGAAGTCCCGCGTAGCCGACGACGCTGTCGGCCTCTGCGTCCAGCGCGACTAAGAAAGCCGAGCACGCGTTTTCGAGCTCCTCTGCGAGCATGTTGCGCGACCAGGGGTTCGAGAAGCATGTGCGCTCAAGCTCGGCCACGTCGTTCAAATATTCGTTCGTCATCGGTACGATGCGGACCTTTTTCTTTAGCTGTTCCATTGGTTTCCTCCGGTCATTTGGCTTCCAGCCAGTTTTTGCCCCAGTGGGCCTCGGCGGTCAGGGGAACGGAGAGGTGCACTGCGCCCTCCATCTCCTCGGTGAGGAGCCGTGCGACCGTCTCCTTTTCCTCCTCCGGGCACTCGACGATGAGTTCGTCGTGCACCTGCAAAATGAGCTTTGCCTTTAAGTTTTCCTTGTGCAGCCGCTCGTCGACGCGCACCATCGCGAGCTTGATGACGTCCGCGGCTGTGCCCTGGATGGGCATGTTGCGCGCCACACGTTCGCCGAACGAACGGGTATTGAAGTTGCTCGCCGTCAGCTCGGGCAGCGCACGGCGGCGGTGCATCAGTGTTTCGACATAGCCGCGCTCTTTCGCCTGCGCGACGACCTCGTCCATATAGCGGCGGATGCCGGGGAAGCGCTCAAAGTACGTCTCGATATATTCCTTCGCCTCGTACACCGGCACGCCGATGTCCTGCGCGAGCGAGAAGGCGGAAATGCCGTACACGATGCCGAAGTTGACGGCCTTCGCGTGCGAGCGCATCTGCTTGGTGACCTGATCAGTCGGCACGCCGAAGACCTGCGAGGCGGTGACGGTGTGAATGTCCTCGCCGGTCAGAAACGCCTGCTTCATCGCCTCGTCGTCCGCGATGTGCGCAAGCAGGCGCAGCTCGATCTGGCTGTAGTCCGCGTCAACGAGCACGCAGCCGCTTGCTGGGACGAACATCCGGCGAAATTCGCTGCCGAGCTTTGTGCGCGTGGGGATGTTCTGCAAATTCGGCTCGGTCGAGCTGAGGCGCCCCGTCGCCGTGACGGTCATCTGGAAGCTCGTGTGGATGCGCCCGTCGGGCGCGATGACCTTCAAAAGGCCGTCGCAATAGGTCGAGCGGAACTTTGCGTACTGGCGGTATTGCAGCACTTCTTCAACGATGGGATTTTCCCAGCGGAGCTTTTCAAGCACGTCCGCGTTCGTCGACCAGCCGGTTTTCGTCTTTTTGCCGTGCGGCAGCTGCAAGCGCTCAAAGAGCACCTCGCCGAGCTGCTTGGGGGAGTTGATGTTGAACGGCCCACCGGCTTCTTCGTAGATGTGCTGCTCGAGCGTTTTGAGCTGGGCTTCCATCTCATTGCCGAACGCCGCGAGAGCGTTGGCATCGACGCGCATGCCCGCGTGCTCCATGCGTGCGAGCACGGCGCAGAGGGGCAGCTCTACCTTGTAATAGAGCTCGTGCAGCTCGCGCTTTTCGATTTCGGGGGAAAGGGTCTCATACAGCGCGTCGACGGCGCTGACATAGATGTGGAATGCCGTCTCGGCCCCCGCGGTGTCGCCGAGCATCGAGAAAGCCTCAGGTTCCAAGTGCTTCGGCTCAGCGAGCGTCTGGTGGAAGTAGGCGGCGAAGAGCGAGGCAATGTCATACTTGCCCGCCGTCGCGTCGAGAAGATACCCTGCGAGCGCGACGTCGAAGATGAAGCCGTCAATGGGAAGACCGTTTTCGAGGAGTGTGCGCTGCAAGTCCTTGACGTTGTGGCTGACCTTTTTGATATCGTCCGAGAACAGGGCGCGCAGCAGCGCGTTCCAGTCGCCCTCGTAGCGGTTAAAGTAGAATTCGGCAGAGACGGCAGTGCTTTCACCCGTATCACAGTCGACGATCACGCCGGAGAGGTCGGGCAGCGCCAGCAGCGTCACGTACTCCGCCTTGCGGAAGAGCGCGAGCAGCTCGTCCGCGTGCGTTTCCGCGCTCACGACCTCAGCCGTCACGGTGAGGTCCTTCGGCGCTTCGGCGGCGGGAAGGTCGGCGGACGGCTTGAGGCCGTATTTGTCGATGAGCTTCGTGAACTCTAACTTCATAAAGAGCGGGTAGAGCGCATCTGATGGCGATTTGCGCAGATTGTCCTGCGGGGAAAATTCGAGCGGCGCGTCCGTCACGATGGTTGCAAGGTGGAAGCTCTGGTGCGCGCTCTCCTCACCCTCGGTGAGCTTTTTGATGACGTTCGGCTTTGCCTCGATATCCGGCAGCAGACGGTAAATTTCGTCGATGCTCTGATATTTCTGGATGAGCGCCGTCGCCGTCTTTTCGCCAACACCCGGGACGCCGGGGATGTTGTCGCTCGCGTCGCCCATCAGGGCCTTGAGGTCGACGATGTGGACGGGGGCGAAGCCGTAGCATTCAAAAAACGTCTCGGGCGTCATGTCCTTCGTCGTGGTCTGACCCATGCGCGTTGAGATGAGCTTGACGGTCGTGTGGTCGGTGACAAGCTGCAAAGAATCCTTGTCTCCCGTGGCGACGACGCAGTCCCAGCCCTCTTTTTCGCACTTGCGCGAGATCGTGCCGATGAGGTCGTCCGCTTCAAAGCCGACGAGCTCGTAGCGGGGAATGTTCATCGCGTCGAGCACGTCCTTCAAAACGGGGATCTGCATGGCGAGTTCCTCGGGCATGGCATGGCGCGTGGCCTTGTAGCCCTCATATTCCAGGTGACGGAAGGTCGGCTCGCGGCGGTCGAAGGCGACGCAGAGCGCCTCGGGCTTTTCCTCATCCAGAAGACGGCCCAGCATCGTCACAAAGCCGAAAATCGCGTGGGTGAAAAAGCCGTCGCGTGTCGTGAGCGGACGGACACCGTAATAGGCGCGGTTGACGATGGAGTTGCCGTCAAGCACCATCAATTTCATGGGAAGCACCTCCCAAAGTGCAAATTTTTACTAAATATAGTATAGCGCAAAGCGACCAAAAACACAACAGAAACAAAAGCGAAGACCGTCAGGAGATGAGAAAATACAGCAAAAATAAACAGAATACTTGCATTTTCATAGCGAGACCTTTATAATAATGGCTGAAAATCTGTTTTGCTTCCTGAAAAAAATTCAGGTGTAGGGGCAAAGCAGAAAAAGAAAGGGAGAATATCATGGAAAAGCTTTTTAAGCTGAAGGCCAACGGTACGACGGTCCGCACCGAGCTCCTTGCCGGTCTCACCACGTTTATGACCATGGCCTACATCATCGCGCTCAACCCGAATCTTCTGACGAACTTTGCAGCAGGTACGCCGCTGTGGAACGGTGTGTTCCTCGCGACGTGCATTGCCTCGGCCATCGGTACGATCTGCATGGCGTTCTTCGCCAACAAGCCCTTCGTCATGGCGCCCGGCATGGGCCTCAACAGCTTCTTTGCTGTCGTTGTGGCCAACATCGCCGTCATCAATGAGTGCGAGTATGAGTCCGCATTCCAGGCGGCGCTCGTCATCATCCTCGTTGAGGGCATCGTGTTCCTTATCCTCACGCTCTTAAAGGTCCGCGAGAAGATCGTCGAGGCCATTCCTCTCGGCGTGCGCTACGGCATCGCTCCCGCCATCGGTCTGATGCTGATGAACGTGGGCCTTGGCTCCAACGTCGGCATCTATGCTGAGGGCAACGGCTTTGCGAGTCCCTTCTACATGATGCGCGACTTCTTCGGCGCGCTCACGCCCAGCATCATCAAGGACAGCATGGGCGATGTCGGTTACAATACCATGGTCCTGACTGTTGTGACGGCGTTCCTCGGCGTGTTCGTCATGGTCGTCCTCGCCAAGAAGGGCGTGAAGGCGGCAGTTCTCCTCGGTATGCTGTTCTCCTCCGTCATCTACTGGGCGGGCAGCGCGATCTTCCTGCACGTGAACCCCTTTGAGAGCCTGGCCACCGCGAGCTTTGTCCCGCCCTTTGCTGACATGGTCTCCTCCACTCTCTTCAAATTTGACTTTGCTGGCTTTGTGAATATCGGCTGGTTCACTGCCATCACGCTCGTCATCACCTTCTGCATGATCGATATGTTCGACACCATCGGTACCCTCGTCGGCACGGCCTCCCGCGCCGGCATGGTCGATGAAGAGGGCAACATGCCCAACATGAAGGAAGCCCTGCTCTCCGACGCCATCGGTACGGTCGCGGGCGCCTGCACCGGTACCTCCACCGTCACGACCTTCATTGAGTCCGCCTCCGGCGTGGAAGCGGGCGGCCGCACTGGCCTGACCGCACTGACTGCGGGCATCCTGTTTCTCGCCTGCATGTTCCTCGCTCCTATTGCCGCCATCATCCCCGGCGCTGCGACCTCCGCCGCGCTGATCTATGTCGGCGTTCTGATGCTCCAGGGCCTCAAGAATGTGGACTTCAGCGACATGGACCAAATGCTGCCGGTGTCCATCATGCTCATCGGTATGCCGATCTCCGGTTCCATCGGCCACGCCATCGGTCTTGGTCTCATCTCCTATACCTTCGTCAAGGTCTTCTCCGGCAAGGCTAAGGACGTCAGCGTTTTGACCTACGTCATTTCCGCGCTGTTCCTCGTCAAGTTCTTCGCCGTGGTGTAAGTGTGTCAAAAACCTTAAAAAGAGCGTCCCGCACGGGACGCTCTTTTTTTCTGCGCCGCGGTATGATATCATGACGAAGATACATAGGGTAATAGGAGCGCACGGCGAAAAAACCTTGAAAAATCAAGGATTGCAACTGCCGGTTGACAAATTTGACAGTGCGCTTTCTTTCCCGCAACCGCGAAATGGGCTATGATAACGCCATCCAAACGGCGCGGGACCGCGCCGCAGAATTTCAGGAGGAAGACGATATGATCTTAGCAGATAAGATAATCACGCTGCGCAAAAAGGCGGGCTGGTCGCAGGAGGAACTGGCGGTTCAGCTCGGCGTGACGCGCCAGTCGGTCAGCAAATGGGAGGGCGCGCAGTCCGTGCCCGACCTTGACAAGGTGGTGCAGATGAGCCGGCTGTTTGGCGTGAGCACCGACTATTTATTGAAGGACGAACTCGAAGAAGAGGAGTTCGTCGGATCCGAGGCGGAGGAAACGCCGCTGCGGAGAGTGACGATGGAGCAGGCGGCGCGATACCTCACACTGCGCAGGGCCTGCGCGCCGAGGATGGCGCTGGCGGTGGCGATGTGTATCGTCTCGCCGGTCGTGATCATTCTGCTTGCCGCGATGGCGGATACAGGGCTCTGCGGTATTTCTGATGATCTGGCCGCAGGTCTCGGCGTGAGCGTCATTTTGGTGCTGGTCGCCATTGCGGTGGGGATGTTCCTCTCGTGCGGGGCGAAGACGAAGGAATTCGACTTTCTTGAAAAAGAGCCGTTTGAGACCGAGTACGGCGTGAGCGGCATGGTGCGCGAGCGGCGCAAGGCCTATGAGCCGACCGCCTCGCGCTGTACGATCCTCGGCGTGGTGCTGTGCATCCTTGCTGTTGTGCCGCTGATGCTCGGGGTCGGTCTCGCGTCGTCCGATGTCGCCGCGCTGCTCGTGCGCGTCGCTCCGGCGGATGTTTACGCCGCGGCGGCGGTGGATGCGCTGCTGCTTCTGGTCGCCTGCGGCGTGGGCGTGCTCGTCTGGAGCGGGACCTACACCGGCGCGATGGACCAGCTGCTCGAGGAGGGCGACTACACGCGCAAAAAGAAGGCGCGCAGCGGCGTAATGAGCACGGTGTCGCTCATCTACTGGCTGAGCGTGACGGCGATCTTCCTGTTCTACACTTTCGGACCCAAGGGGAACGGCCAGCCGCAGTATAGCTGGTTTATCTGGGCCGTTGGCGGCGTACTGTATGCGGCGGTGATGGGTATTGTGTCGCTCGTGCTGTATCACAAAGATAAAATGTAAAGCACACTTGACAAATAGGAACGACAGTGATATCCTACAAGTAAAGCAAACTTGACATTTGCAAAATGGCTCTTGACAGTTGGAAATCACATGATATTATTTTGATATTACAAAGATATTCGAAACGGCTGCAAGAAGAAAAGAGGGAGAACCTTATGCTCTTTATTGACCACCTGACCAAGACCTTCGGCGAAAAGAAAGCCGTGGACGATCTGTCGCTCCACATCGCGCCGGGGGAGATCTACGGCTTTATCGGCCACAACGGCGCGGGCAAGACCACGACGCTCAAATCCGTCGTCGGCATCCAGCAGTTCGATTCCGGCAAGATCACCATCGGCGGACACTCCATTCAGGATGACCCTATCGCCTGCAAGAAAATGCTGGCCTACATCCCGGATAACCCTGACCTTTACGAGTTTATGACGGGCATCCAGTACCTCAATTTTATCGCCGACATCTTCGGTGTGGAGGAAAGCACGCGGCAGGAGCGCATCCGCAAGTACGCGGACCTCTTCGAGCTGACGGGCGACCTCGCGCAGCCCGTCGCGGCCTATTCCCACGGCATGAAGCAGAAGCTTGCTATCATTTCGGCGTGGCTGCACGAGCCGAAGCTCATTTTGATGGATGAGCCGTTCGTCGGCCTCGACCCAAAGGCCGCGCATATCTTAAAGGGCATGATGCGCGAGGTGTGCGACGCGGGCGGCGCGATCTTCTTCTCGACCCACGTGCTCGAGGTGGCGGAAAAGCTCTGCGACAAGGTCGCCATCATCAAAGGCGGTAAGCTCATCCGCTCCGGCACGATGGAGGAGGTCAAGGGCGACGACTCGCTCGAGGAGGTCTTCCTTGAGCTGGAGGGCGAATCATGCTGAAAACGCTCGTCAAGAAGCAGCTGATGGAAATTTTCCGCAGCTACTTTTATAATGCCAAAACCAATAAAAAACGTTCGACGGCGGGGATTATCGCTTATATCCTGCTCTTTGCCGCGTTGATGATCGGCCTGATCGGCGGGATGTTCACGGGGCTTTCCGTTTTGCTCTGTGCGCCGCTTACGCAGGCGGGGATGGGCTGGCTCTATTTTGCACTCATGTCGCTGCTCGCCATCTTTCTCGGCGCGTTCGGCAGCGTGTTCAACACGTATTCGGGCCTGTACTTCGCTAAGGACAACGACCTGCTGCTGTCTCTACCCATCCCGGTGCGGACGCTGATGGCCTCGCGGCTGCTGACGGTCTATCTCATGGGTCTCATGTACTCCGCGGTCGTCATCCTGCCCGCGGTCATCGTCTACTGGGTCACGGTCTCGACGGCGCCGATGGCGCTCCTCGGCGGCGTGCTGCTGACGGCGCTCATCTCCATCTTCGTGCTCACGCTCTCGTGCGCGCTGGGCTGGGTCGTGGCGAAGGTGAGCCGTAAGCTCAAGCACAAGAGCTTCATCACGGTCATCGTCTCGCTCGCGGGGCTTGCCATCTACTATTTCTTCGTCTTCAAGGCGCAGACGGCCATCGAGCAGCTCGTCGCCAACGCCGCGGTCTACGGTGAGAAGATCAAGGGTGCGGCGCATCCGATCTACGTCTTCGGTCAGGTCGGCACGGGCGATGGTCTTGCGATGCTGCTGGCTTCGGCGGTCATCCTCGCGCTGTTCGCGCTGATGTGGGCGGTGCTCTCGCGCAGCTTTTTGCAGATCACGACCACGACGGGCGCATCGGGCAAGGCGGTGTATCGCGAAAAGATCGTTAAACGCCAAAGCGCGGACGCGGCGCTATTCCGCAAGGAGCTCGCGCGCTTCACCGCGAGCCCGAACTATATGCTCAACTGCGGCCTTGGCATCCTGCTGCTGCCGGTCACGGGTATCCTGCTTTTGTGGAAGGGCGGGATGGTCGTGTCACTGCTGAACGAGGCCTTCGCCTCGCACAGCGGCTGTGCGGAGGTGCTGCTCTGCACCGGAGTGTGCGTCATCGCGTCGATGAACGATATGGCGACGCCGTCGGTCTCGCTCGAGGGCAAGTCCCTCTGGCTCGCGCAGTCGCTGCCGGTCAAACCCTGGTGGGTGCTGCGCGCGAAGCTCAAGGTGCAGCTCGCGCTCACGGCCCTTCCGGCGCTCGTGCCGCTTGTCTGTATGGTGTTCATCCTGCCCGCGACGGCGGCGCTGCCGTTCGTTTTTGTCGCGGCGCTCGCGTACATCCTGTTTTCCGCGTGCCTGGGGCTGACGCTCGGCGTCACGCGGGCGAGCTTTACCTGGACGAGCGAGCTTATGCCCATCAAGCAGAGCCTGGCGGTGACGATCGCGCTGTTCGGCGGCTGGCTCTATGCCGTTGCGCTTGCGGGGCTTTACCTCTGGCAGGGCTGGAAGCTCGGTGCGCCGGTCTACCTTGCCATCGCGGCGGCGGTGACGCTCCTCGCGGCGGGACTTCTCTTGAGATGGCTCAAAACGAACGGCGCGCGACGATTCGCTGCATTGTAACAGGATAAAAAATGAAAGACGAAAGGGGAAAGCTGGACGGCTTTCCCCTTTCGTCTTTCATTTCAGCTTTCCATGTGCTTTCCGAGAAAGCCGGCAATGGTCTGTGCGAGCTTGTATTCCGTGTCACCCGCGGTCGTTTCGCCCTCCGTGCCGACAAAAAGCACGAGGCCCAGCGCGTCGCCCTCGGAGATGATGGGGGCGGCAATGGTCGCGCAGTAACGGTCGAGCGATTCGGTGACGAAGATGCTGCGCTCGCTCGGCACGGCGCGGTAGATGCCGCGGTCCTCCATGACCTGCTCGAGCTGGGGACTGATGCGCTTGCCGATGAGGTCGCGGCGCGCGCTGCCCGCCGCGGCGATGACGCTGTCGCGGTCGGTGACGGCGACAGTCGTACCGGTGGACTTGCTGAGGGTGTCGCACAACTGCGCGGCAAACTCGTCCACGCCGCCCATGAGGGAATACTTTTTGAAAATGACCTCGCCGTCCTTGCTCGTGTAGATCTCCAGCGGGTCGCCTTCGCGGATGCGCATGGTGCGGCGGATCTCCTTGGGGATGACGACACGGCCCAGGTCGTCGATCCGCCTGACGATTCCAGTTGCTTTCATCTATCAAAACTCCTTCTTATTGCTTGCTGAACGATGCTTAGTCTTTGGAAAACCCGCCAATTTATCCAAAGGAAGTGCTGGAAGATTTTTCAGTGCGCGGACAGATGAGTGGGATAATTGCTTTGAGACAGCGACACGGGGTGATTTTTATGTCAGTTTTGACGAATTTTTTACATATGGGAGTTCTTGGTACAAATACATCTGTCCATCCCTTGAAAAACAGACTGCCCGCGCGTATAATGAGTTCTGCTGTACAAAACCGCCTTTGTGGCCGAAAAGGAAAACAAAGACGATTCTCAAAGGCGTATTATTGGGAAAGAGAGAATACATCCAAATGAATCAGATCACGAAAGCATTGAAAAAAGTGGCTGCCGCCTATAACGGCGTCAGCCTGATCCTACGCATCGCCGTCGGCCTTGTCATCGGTGCGATCTTGGCGCTCATTTGCCCGGGCGCGACTTGGTTACGGGAGCTCGGCAACCTGTTTGTCGGCGCGCTCAAGGGCATCGCCCCTGTGTTGGTGTTCGTCATCGTGGCGAGCGCGCTGGCGCAGGGCTCGTCCAAGCTCGACCGCCGCTTCGGCACGGTCGTGTGGCTCTACATGCTCACGACGTTCGTCGCCGCGGCGCTGAGCGTTGTGACCAGCATGCTCTTCCCGCAGACGCTCCTGCTGGCCGAGGCCGCTGAGGCCGAGGTCATCCCGCAGGGCCTTGGCGAGGTTATGCACACGCTGCTGTCCAACATCGTCTCGAACCCCATCTCCGCCATTATGAACGGCAACTACATCGGCATTCTGATGTGGGGCTGTCTCTTCGGCGTGGCGATGAAGAAGCTCGGTGCGGACTCGACGAAGGTCTTCCTCAGCAACACGGCGGACGCGGTGTCCACCATCGTGCGCTGGATCATCAATTTGGCACCGTTCGGCATCATGGGCCTTGTGTTCACGAACGTCGTGAGCAACGGCCTTGCGATCTTCACCCAGTACGGCAAGCTCCTGCTGCTTTTGGTCGGCACGATGCTCTTCATGGCGCTTGTCATCAACCCCATCATCATCTTCATCTATCTGCGCTGCAACCCCTATCCGCTGGTTTTCCGCTGCCTGCGTGAAAGCGGCCTGACGGCCTTCTTCACTCGTTCCTCCGCAGCGAACATCCCCGTGAACATGGCGATGTGCGAAAAGCTCGGCATGGACAAGGACTTCTACTCCGTCTCTATCCCCCTCGGCGCGACGATCAACATGGACGGCGCGGCCATCACCATCACCATCATGACGCTGGCCGCGGCCAACACGCTGGGCATGCAGGTCTCGCTGCCCGCGGCGATCTTGCTTTCCATCATGTCGGCCCTTGGCGCGTGCGGCGCTTCCGGCGTGGCGGGCGGCTCGCTGCTGCTGATCCCGATGGCGTGCTCGCTGTTCGGCATTTCGAACGACATCGCGATGCAGGTCGTCGGCGTCGGCTTCATCATCGGCGTCATTCAGGACTCTGTCGAGACCGCGCTCAACTCTGCGGGCGACGTGGAGTTTGCCGCGACGGCCGAATATCATCAGTGGCTCAAGCAGGGCAAGCCCCTGCCGGAGTTCCTCGGCGGCAAGAAAAAGTAAGAAAAGCGCGGCGATAGACCGTGACGGAAAACGACTTACCGCCGAATAGGGCAGGCAGAGACCTTGCCGATATAAAATAACAAGGACGCATTGCAGAATGGCGCCCTGAATAAAAGAGATGAGCAGGTTTCCCCGAAAGGGGAGCTTGCTCATCTCTTTGTCTTATTACTGCTGTGTTTCGCTCTTCTGCGCGCTGCGGTGGATGTACTTTTCGAGCGCCGCATACAAAAGCGGCGGGTCGATGGGCTTGGGGAGATGTTCGTTCATGCCTGCGTCGATCGTGCGCTTCTGCTCCTCGGCAAAGGCATCCGCCGTCATAGCGACGATGGGGACTGTCTTCGCGTCGGCGCGCGATAGTGCGCGGATGGCCCTCGTTGCCTCAATGCCGTTCATCACCGGCATTCTCACGTCCATCAAAATAGCGTCGATGCCGCCGATCGCAGAGGACTCAAACTGCGAGAGAGCCTCTTGTCCGTTTTCCGCCGTGGTGACGACGCAGCCGACCTCTTCCAGAATGAGTTTTGCCACATAGGTGTTGATCTCGTTGTCTTCGACCAGCAGGATGTTTGCGCCCCGCAAGTTCCTGCCGGGCTGCTCCTGCAAAGCCTTGTGCGCCACAGGTTCCGCCAGCGGGGCGCAGATCGTCACGACGAGTTCCGTACCCTCGCCGAGCTTGCTCTTGACGCTGATCGTGCCGCCCATGGCGTCCACCAGGCTTTTCACGATGGGAAGGCCCAGTTCGGTCCCCTTCACGCTGCCGCTGAGCTGGGAATGTTCCTGCGAAAACGGGTCGTAGAGGTGCTCTAAAAAGTCCTGACTCATGCCGATGCCGTTGTCGCGTATCGTAAAGCGCAGGTTCGCCATGCCCTCGGCAGCCGGAAGGCTCTCCATCCGCATGCAGACCTCGCCGCCCACCGGCGTGAATTTCGCCGCGTTGGACAGCAGGTTCAAAAAGATCTGCTGGAAGCGCAGGCGGTCGACCGAAATGCACTCTGGTCCGCCATCCACGCGGCAGTCGAAGTGAATGCGGCGGCTGTCCATCAGCGGACGGATGACCGTGTTGATCAACTCGGTGAACTCTTTCTTGGTCACCGGCTCGGGATCGAGCGTCAGACTGCCGCTTTCGATCTTGCTCATATCGAGGATGTCGTTGATGAGACCGAGCAGAAAATCGCTGGACGGATCGATCTTGTCAAGATACTCGCGGATGGTGGAGAGGTCGCTCTCCTCCTCGGCGAGGTGGGTCAGATCCACGATGGCGTTCATGAGCGTCCGGATATCGTGGCTCATGTTGCTGAGGAAGGTGGTCTTTGCCATGTTGGCCTCGCGCGCCTGCTCGAGCGCAGACTTGAGCCATCTGCTGTTGCGGTAAGATAAATACGGTATTTTCAACAAGGCGGGCACTCAGCTTCGAGTGCCCGCCTTGTTGCCGTACCGGTGCTTGTTTTTTGGCACAGCATGCGGTATGATGGAGAACAGCATAACAGAAGGACCGGAAAAAGCCATGAAACTTGCCATCATCACCAGCCAGTCGCTGCGCGACCCGACGGCAGCCTCGCTCGCGCGGCTGCAAAAGCTGCAGCCAGACTACGAGACGGTGCTGCTCACCTATGAGAACTTTGCCCAGCTACCCGCGCTCTACGATGAATACGCGCCCTCGGTCGACGGTTTTCTCGTCAGCGGTCAGGTCACGCTGGCGGCCATCGAGAGGAAGGAGCACGCGGTGCGCAAGCCGCTGCTGCATTTTCAGGCCGACACGGCTGAACTATACAAGTCGATCTTGCAGTACGTGCTGGCGCATCCGGGCGCGGATATCGGCCGCATCGTGCTCGACTTCCTGCTGCCGCTCAAGGGCGGCTGCTCGGCGCAGACATTTTTAGACGAAATGGAGCTGCCGATGCTTGAATCACAGGTGAGCGGCTGGGTCGGCACGATGCAGACCGACCATCTTGAACAGCTCGAATCGTCTATCGCTTCGCGCATCGTGGAGATGTGGGAGAGTGGGAAGATCGATATGGTCATCTGCCTTTACGGTAGCATCGCACCCGTTCTGCGTGCGCACGGCATCCCGTTTGAATGTCCGCTGGTCGAGGATATGCACCTGCTGGACCTTCTGCGACGGCTGCAGGTCACCATCGAGCTCGACCGGCTGCGGGCCAATATGCCGGCGGTGGTCAGTGCCTCGCCGCGCGGTAAAGAGGCTGCGGCGCATTTAGATGCGCTGCAGGAAAAGCTCGAACTCTTCCTGCGGGAAAATCTGCTCGACTGTATGCTGCAGAAAAAGCGCGACCACTGCGAGTTTTTCACGAGCGTGTCGGTCGTGCAGTATTTGACGGACCATGCCAAGACGAGCAGGCTCTCTTCCTGGCTGGATGAAGAGCTCGCATTCCCGACCGCCGTGGGCTACGGCATCGGCGTGGACATCAATCAGGCGATGCTCAACGCGCAGGCCGCGCGCAAAGAGTCGGAATTCGTGGGCAAGAGCTTCATCCGCAACGAAAAGGAAGCGCTGATCGGTCCGCTCGGCACGGCGAAGGCCATGGTCGTAGAGTACGGCAACGTGCAGGGTGTGGGGGAGATCGCACGCCGGTGCGGGCTCTCGACGCTGACGATCCAGAAGGTCGCGGCCAGTATGAAGCAGTCCGGCTCACAGAAGATCACCACGCAGGAGCTGGCCGGGCGCTTCGGTGTCACGGTCCGCAACGCCAACCGTATCCTCGGCCGCCTTGTGGAGGGCGGGTACGCGCGCGTGGCGTACTTTCAGACAGCCAATTCCAAGGGCCGCCCCGTCAAGGTCTACGAGTTGATGCTCGACGCCAAGCAGTAAAACGGAAAGGTGCGGCCTTTACATGGTGTTTTTGGCCGGAGAAAGGCAATATGCCAAGCCCGACTCGGAAGCTCAGGGGATATGAGGGCGAAGAGGATGTCAAATCAGGAGGGCGGATTTGTGGCAGAACATATGCAATTGAGTGATATCCCTAAATTTTGCGCGGAAATAGAAGAGTGACTGAACACGCGATACGAAGAAGCGGAGGGAAAGAAGCTCTGGGAGGCGACCTGCCGCCAGTATGATGAATACCTCAAGGAGCTTCCCGACTGCGGTGGGAAAAAGACCAGCCATGCCCTCGCGATCTACGGCAGTATCGTGATCTTCTCGCTGTATCCGCTGCTGCCGGACCATCCGCCGGTAGAGGAACTGCAGGAGCTCGTCACGAGCCTTTTTATGTCGGGATTTGTAAGATCGGGAAATAGCTTTGACCTGAACCGGAGCTTTGACATGTGGCTGATCGACAAGGTTTTCCACGGGTGGGGGAAAAGGACCGAAAGCTGTACGCACAGCATCCGGCATGCTTCTGCAACGTCTCCGAGCCGTACGACAAAAAGAACCATGCTGCGAGATACCATTTTACGCAGTGCCCGAATGCGGAATTTGCGAAAAAGCACGGTTTGATGCACGTGCTCCCGCTTTCTGCAATTCCGACTATTGGGGAATGAGTCAGCTTCATGGAACGCTGATCCGCCGCGGTACTTGCGGGAACTCCGACAGATGCGACTATTGCGTGGTCGGGTCTGAAGATCCGATGGCAAAAGCATATGAGATCGTAAAGGATGAAGCTGGATTTTTGGTGAGTCGGAAAATCGAGAGGGAATAGTGCCTTTTTACAGGTTTTGTGCATTTTGTAAGGGAATGAGGCCCGGCGCGCTGCGCCGGGCCTCGTTTTGTTTCAAAAAACAACAGTTGCTTCTGTATAAAAACAACAAAATTCATAAAGGTTATTGACGGGATAAATAGGCTGTGCTACTATTTTAACGATATCTATTCCGTAAATATACCATAAATGAAGGGGGCGGACCTCCGCCCAAATGAAAAGAAGGAGGACCTGATCATGAACGACTATGAACGCGCCTTAGCGCTGCGGGACGAGACCGTTGCGCACCGCCGCTGGATGCACACCCATGCAGAAGTCGGCCTGGAGATGCCGAAGGCACGGGCCTATGTGCTGGAGCAGTTAAAGCTCGCAGGGCTGGAGCCGCGCCCCTGCGGTCACGGCGTTGTGGCGGAGCTTGGGAAAAAGAGCGGCAAGACGCTGCTGCTGCGCGCAGATATGGACGCGCTGCCGATGAAGGAGGAGAGCGGTGAGCCCTTCGCCTGCCCGAGCGGTACCGAGGCGCACGCCTGCGGCCATGACTTCCACACGGCGATGCTGCTGTCGGCGGCAAAGCTTCTTAAAGAGTCGGAGGACAAGCTCGAAGGCACGGTCCGCTTCATGTTCCAGCCCGCGGAGGAGACCTTCGAGGGCGCAAAGGATATGATCGCGAACGGCATTCTGGACGGCGTGGACGCGGCGCTCGCCTATCACGTGAGCACCGGTCGTATGCCGGTCGGTATCTTTATGTACAACGACAGCGGCACGATGATGAACTCGGTCGACGGCTTCAAGATCACCGTTCACGGGAAGGGTTCGCACGGCGCATACCCGCAAAATTCGATCGACCCGATCAACATCGGCGTGCACATCTATCTGGCGCTCGAAGCGCTCCTTGCGCACGAGGCCGACCCCAACAAGACCTGCGTGATGACCGTCGGACAGTTCACTGCCGGCGCCGCGGCCAACATCATCCCCGATACCGCTGTTCTGCAGGGTACCATCCGCACGAACGACCGCGACAGCCGCGTGCTGCTGGTGCGCCGCATGAAGGAGACCGCCGAGAAGACTGCCGAGGTCTACGGCGGCACGGCGAGCGTGGAGATGATCTCCGGGGTCCCGCCGCTGATCTGCGACCCCGCGCTGACCAAGCAGATCGTGGGCTATATGCAGGAGCTGCCCATCCCCGGTCTCACGCCGTATCCCGGCATTTCGGCCAACGCGTCGGAGGATTTCGCCTCCGTCGCCGAACGCGTGCCGTCCACATTCATGTATCTCTCCGCGGGATTCCTCGACGAGCGCGGCGATGCGCCCGCGCACAACCCCAAGGTGCGCTTCAACGAGGATGTCTGCCCCATCGGTGTGAGCTGTCTGACGCACTGCGCCATCCGCTGGCTGGAAGAGAACAAGTAAAAACCGGAACGAAGCAAGAAAGGGACCAAAAACTATGGCAAATGAAACAAGCACTGCCGTCATTCAGCTTCCCAAGGGCAAAAAGAACCTCGTTCAGTTGGGCGCTATTTGCCTGACCGTTTCCATCGCGTGCTACGGTCTTGCGCTGTCCACGCTCATCACACCCATCCTCTCCAGCATGGACGCCATGGGCTATGTTGGCCTGTTTTCCATTTTTTCCTCGATCGGCATCACCATCATGACGCCGATCGGCGGCAAACTCGGCGATATCTTCGGCCGCAGACGGATCGTAGTCATCGCAGGAATCGTCTGTGTGCTGTGCGGCGTCGGCATCGCGTTTGCGCCAAACCTGCCGATCTTGATGATCTGCCGCTTCGGTGTTGGCTTTGCGCAGGGCGCGTTCATGGCCGCGCCATACATCATCGTCGGCGTCATCAACGAGAAAAAGGACGTGCCGAAGGCGATGGGCTTTCTGGCGATGGCGCTGTCCATCGGCGGTTTCGGCGGCAGTATCGTCGCGGGCCTCCTGACCGATATGGGGATGCTGACGGCGGCTATTCTCTTCCCCGCGATCCCGCTGATCGTCGGTATCGTGCTGATAGGCCTGTTCTATCCCGATGATAAGAGCGCCGCCAAGCAGAAGATCGACACGGTGGGCATCCTGCTGCTCGTGGCCGCGCTGTGCGGCATCCTGCTGCCGCTGAACTACGGCGCGACCGCCGGCTGGA
The DNA here is from genome assembly GCA_900552015.1 of uncultured Eubacteriales bacterium. Taxonomy (GTDB): domain Bacteria; phylum Bacillota; class Clostridia; order Oscillospirales; family Oscillospiraceae; genus Hominicoprocola. Next base: position 53,482 of record URXY01000003.1, read on the forward strand.
CGGATCCGCTGATCCTCGGCGGGCTCGTGCTGGGCATCGTTTTCACCGCGCTGCTGATCCGCTATGAGTCCAAGATCGAGCAGCCCATCATTCCCGTCAAGATGTTCCGCCACAAGAGCTACCTTGCCTTCGTGCTCGTGGGCTTCCTGTGCTACTTCTACCGCGGCGCGATGGACGTTTATTCGCCCCTCGGCGCGATCAATGTCATGGGCACCAGCACGACGACCGCGGGCTCGCTGCAGTTGCCGCGCACCATCGTGACGATGTTCCTGCCGGTCATCGCGGGCGCGTGGGTCGGCAAGAAGAGGGTCAACCTGTGGAAGGCTATGGCCATCGCCACCGCGCTTGCCGCCTTCCCGATGCTCGCGATGGGCTTTACTACGCCACAGACGTCCGTACTGCTGTACTTCATCGCGCTCACCATCACCGGCGTTGCCGAGAGTTACCGCGGCGTGTCCGTCACGCCCGCCGCACAGGGCTGCCTGAAGACAGAGGACATCGGCATCGGCACAGCGCTCGTGAACTTTGCGAACTCGCTGGCGGGTTCGCTGGCCGCAGCCATTTACGGTATGATCTACGGCGCCTGCACTGCCGCTGACCCGACCAACGTCGCCAACATCCAGAAGGGCGTCAACGCCGTTTTCCTGACGGCCGGCGGCGTCACGGTGGTTGGTCTTCTGCTGGTCCTCTTCTGGGTCCGTCCGCTGATCGAAAAGCAGGCCCGCGAGGAAGTGCAGCAGGCCTGAGGAAAGAACCCTAGTATCCTGAGATCGATAGCAAAAAAGCAGCAGCGGCCGACTTATTACGTCAGGCGCTGCTGCTTTTTTGCGGCCTTTGCGGCAGTATCAGAAATGAGTGTGTTCCGCGATGAGGTCGTTGACAGTCGTATCCAGCATGACGCTCAGGACGTAGAAGTTATCCACACTCGGCAGGCTTCGACCCGCCTGCCGGTGGTACACCGCCTGTGGGCAGGCAGCGCCATCTGCATGATATAAAAAGCAAATTGTAGTTGAAATTATGAGAAAATGTGATATATTTAGAACAATACCAGTGAAAACGAGGTGTGTGCCGTGAAAAAGAACTTGACATCGCGCTTCGCGGTGCAATACTGCTGAGAGCAGAGCAGAGCAGAGCAGAGCAGAGCAGAGCAGAGCAGAGCAGAGTAGAGTAGAGTAGAGTAAGTAAAGCTCTGCGCTTTTTTGCTGCCAAAAATTATTATTTTGTAATAGAAGACACTCCCTGACATGGGTTATCCATGCCAGAGGGTGTCTTTTTATTTATCATTCAGCCCGCGGAGACGGGTAGAAAAACAGGTGGAAAGAAATATGAAAAAACGATTATGCTCAATATTGTTGGGGTTATGTCTTGTTTTGACAATGCTGCCGACAATGGCACTGGCGGCAGACGGTGGGGATGGAACACAGGCAAATCCCTGGAATATTTCTGCCGAGGGTGAGGGAAACAACGTTACGGCCTATCTAGAGCAGAACGACGATGGTCCTACCTATACGCTCGTCATCTCCGGCTCCGGAGCAATGAAAGATTTCAAATTCTCGTCACCCTCAGGATATTGGACATCGGATGCTCCTTGGCATACTGCGTTGACAGTAGATTCCTCAATAAATAGATACCCGATCACGGCTCTGGAAATTGAGGATGGCATTACTCATATCGGCAGCGCTGCATTCGCATCTTTGTCCATTCCGGAGATTTCTTTCAAACGGAACGTGACAAGCTATGGCACGTACGTATATATTTCCTGCACAGCCGTGACGACTGTCGACTGGACGAATTTCAGCATCGAGACGATTCCGGAAGGTCTTCTGTATGGGTGCACTGCGCTGCGCACGTTCAAAAATGGCGACGCAGTCTCCGCTGATTACACGTTGATGCTTCCGAGCGCTGTGACAGGAATTGGGACGAGTGCTTTCTTTGGGTGCAGAAGTCTGATCCGTGCTGATTTGACGAACCTGTCCAAAAGCGTAGGGCAGAATGCATTTATGTCCTGCACGGGCCTGAAGCAGGTTGATTTGCCCAAAACTGTAGATGAATCCTGCGTGGACAGTTATTTTGGAATTGGCTGCTTCAGCACCTCGGCAATCGAGACCATTACTCTGCCGGAAAATGTCACAATGATTTCGAATAATATGTTCAACCGGTGTGGTTTGCTTACGGATGTTAAGACGACCAGTTCTATCAAAACGATTGGAGAAACAGCATTTTTCTGCGACAAAGATAGTGTGGGGAAGACAGAGGCTCCTTGGAGTTCTTTTGTTGGTACCAATTTGGATCTCAGCGGCGTTACAACGATTGGAGCGTCTGCGTTTAACACTTGTTCTTCTCTCAAGAACGTGATTCGTCTTGATTCGATCCAGAATTTAGGCGAGCGGGCTTTTGGCGACTGCTCCTCCGTTCAGGTCGTTGATATGAGTAAAGCTGGCGAATCGATTACTTGTGCAAGTGACGCATTCACACAGCTAGGAAATGACTCCGTTATTTATATCGCGAATAATTTGAGTTCTTTGACGGGCCAATATGAAGGCATTTATTCGAAGAATAAGACGGTGCTCGCCATTACTAATGGCGGCACATTCCCGGCCACGTCCCAGTTCGTCGCGGGCCAGCTTGCCGAGCCGGTCAAGGGCGGCTATAAATTCGAGGGCTGGTATGAAAGCGCCACATTCGAAGATGAGGCCCTTACGGGCACACCGATTGCTGGCAAGACCTACTATGCCAAGTGGGAAGAAAAGGCCGAGCAGTCCGCGCCTGCAGCGCCTACGCTGAAAGACCGCGGCTATACCAGCATCACCCTGGAAACCATCGAGGGCGCTCAGTACCGGTGCAACGGCGGCGCTTGGCAGACCTCCCCGGAGTTTACCGGCCTGACCGCCGGAACGGTCTACACCTTCGAGACCCGCTATCCCGAAACGGAGGATCACAAGGTGTCTCCCGTCAGCGATGCGGTAGAGCTTTCCACCTTGTATTATGTTGTGCCCTCTGTCTCGAGCAACAGCGTTTCCGCGCCCTCTACCCCCAACGGCACCGTGACCGTCTCTCCGGCCAACGCTTCTAAGGGTACGACCGTGACCGTCGCGACCAAGCCTAACGAGGGCTATGAGCTCGGCAGTCTGACCGTGACCGACGCAAACGGCAACGCGCTTGCCCTCACCGATCTCGGCGATGGCAAGTACAGCTTTGTGATGCCAGGCAGCAAGGTCAGCGTCGAGGCGAGCTTCGTCAAGACCGCGGTCTCTACCGGCTTTGCCGATGTCCCTGCGGATGCTTACTTTGCCGACGCGGTCAAGTGGGCCGTTGACAAGGGCGTGACGAACGGTCTGACCGACACGATGTTCGGCCCCTATGAGCCCTGCACCCGCGCGCAGATCGTCACCTTCCTGTGGCGCGCAGCCGGTTCTCCCGAACCGACCAGCACCAGCACGTTCGCTGACGTTCCCGCAAGCGCCTACTATGCCAAGGCGGTCGCTTGGGCGGTCGAGAACGGCATCACGGACGGCATGACCGCGACGGAGTTTGCTCCCAACGCCACCTGCACGCGCGGCCAGAGCGTGACCTTCCTGTATCGCGCCCTCAAGGGGACCGCCGGCAGCGGCGCGAGCTTCGGTGATGTTGCATCCGGCGCATTCTACGCCGATGCGGTCAACTGGGCGGTCGCGAGCAACGTGACGAACGGCACGTCCGACACCACGTTCTCTCCCGACGCGAGCTGCACCCGCGCGGAGATCGTGACGTTCCTGTATCGTGCCTATCAGGGCAAGTAAGTGGATTTGACCCTGTTTAACTGATTTTGATAAAAAGGTGCTCGACCATTCGGAAAGAATGATCGGGCACCTTTTTGGTTTAACGATAACCTGATATCTCAGCTCAGATCGCCGGCGGCTTTGATCTTGACGCGGTTGGTGTTGCCGGGGTAGTAGGCGAGGGGAACGTCTTCCATCTCGATGATCTCGACGGTCTCGCGCACGGCACCGGCCTCGACCGCGAGCTCGATGGCCTCGTTCTTGGCCTTTTCGAGCGACTGCTCGCGGGGCAGCTCATCGTAGTTCATCAGCTTTTCGTAGGTACCGCTGACCTTGGAAATGGCAGAGCCGATGGCGTTGGCGCAGCCGAAATGCTCCGGCTTCAGAACCGTTGCCGCACCGCTGATCTTTTCCGGCAGGATAATGGAGCCGCCGCCGACGAGGATAAGATCGACGTCCGCGTTGGAGACCTTCATGGCGTCCACGCTGTCTTCAACGAGGGAGCGAATGACGGCCATGGCCTTATCCGCGACCTCCTGCGGGATGTCGGCGACCTTGGACTTGTCGCCGAGCTCCACCATGCCGAGACGCACGGCGATATCGGTGGTCGTCATCGTGTTGCCGCCGAAGACGAGCGCCTTTTTCGTGATCTCATAACCCACGCTGTCGGGACCGACGGTCACGCTGCCGTCATCCTTGACGCGCACGATGGAGCCGCCGCCAAGGCCGATGGAGATGACGTCCGGCATACGGAAGTTCGTGCGCACGCCGCCGATGGTGACGGCCACGCTCGATTCACGCGGGAAGCCGTTCTGGATGACGCCGAGGTCGGTCGTCGTGCCGCCGACGTCAACGACGATGGCGTCCTTGAGCGAGGAGAGGTAGCTTGCGCCGCGGATGGAGTTCGTCGGACCGCAGGCGACCGTGAGGATAGGGTAGCGGCGGGCGTGCTCCATGGTCATGAGAGTGCCGTCGTTCTGGCTGAGATAGACGTCCGCGTTCGTGATGCCCTCGTCGCGCAGGCTCTTGGCAAAGCCCTTGGTGAAGCGCTCGGCCACTTGCCAGAGCGCGGCGTTCAGAATGGTGGCGTTCTCGCGCTCGATAAGGCCCATGGAGCCGATCTCGCTGGAGATGGAGACATGGATGTCCTCACCCATGACCTCGCGGCAGAGCTTTGCGGCCTCAAGCTCGTGGTCATTGCGGACGGTGGAGAACACGCAGGAGATGGCGACGGACTTGACGCCCTTTGCCTTCATATCGGTGAAGAAGGCCTTCGCGGCCTCCACGTCGAAGGGGGCGAGCTCCTTGCCGTCGTATTCAAAGCCGCCGCCGATGATGGCACTGCCGACAGCGACCTTCTGGATATCCTCGGCCCAGTCGACCATGGGGCGGATGCCCGTGGTGGCGGGCGCGCCGATGCGCAGGATGCCGATGGGGGCGAGGTTCTTGCGCTCCACAATGGCGTTGGTGCACTGCGTCGTGCCGAGCATGGCCTGGTGGATATGCTTGGGATCCACGCCGGAGACCTCGAGCACCGTGCGCATCGCGCCCAGAATGCCGTCGTAAATATCCGCAGAGGTGGGATACTTGATATCCGCGACCACCGCGCGGTTTTCGTCGATCAGGACAGCGTCCGTATTGGTGCCGCCCACATCAATTCCGAGTTTATACATCGTTAGTTACCTCCTTTGCTGCGCTCTTCGAGCGGAATGTAGTCGGTGTCCACGCCGAAGTAGCGCGGGCCTACGAGCTCAAGGCCCTTTTCCGTGCGCCAGAGGTGGAAGCACTTGAGACCGACCACCATGACGCGCTTACCGTACTTGAGCGCGTCGGTCGTGACAGGGGTAAAGGTCTCCGTATCCACCAGCGAAATAAGGTCGGGGGTGGTGGCAAGGATCCTGCCGTCCACCGTGGCGGTCAGGTTCTCATTCTGGAACTCCACATAGGCGGTATGGCCCTTGCACTCACCGATGCCCTCCAGCACCACCTTGCCGATGTTGAAGCCGGCCCGGGTCTCGCGCAGCACGTCTGCGATCTTGCCCTTGAAGAGCTTGAAGCCTTCGGACATTTCAAGGAAGTGCTCCTCGGGCGTCTTGTCGCCGCAGTCCTTGACGGTGCGGATGGCGCGGCCCAGCTGCTGGCTGCGGGTCACGATGCCGTGAACGCCAAACTCCTTCATCTCTTTACCGCTCATGGGATAAAGAGACACGGAAACGGATGCGCCGCAGCTCATGGTGACCGCCCGGGCCAGCTCCTCCGTCCACTTGTTGGTGATGGTCTCAAAGATACAGCTGTTGCCCTTCTCGTCCACCAGCGCCATCGGCGTTGCCTTCATACCGCCGATGGTAAAGGTCACCATCTGCAATTCAGGGAAAGCGCGGCCCATGCCGTCCACATCCACCATCGGCATATTCAGTCGGGCCGCCGCGGCGATGGGCAGCATGGAGTTGACGCCGCCAGCCTCGATGGGCATAAAGGCGTAGATATCCCTGCCAAAGAACTTGGATACCATATCAAATAGCTTTTTGTATTCGTTTCCGCCGATGCCCTTCTCTGCCAAGACCGTCGGCGCGCCCATCATGGCGATGGGGACGACGAGCGCGTCGTCCGGCACCTCCTCCGGCTCGAGCAGCGTGACAGGACCGCACTCCTGCACCGCGCCGATGGCAACGAGCTTGCCGACATAGGGGTCGCCGCCGCCGCCCGCGCCCAGCAGGGCTGCGCCGGTGGCAATATCTTCGATCTCAGGGATACCGATTTTTCGCATGACCTTTTCCTTCTTTCATTAAAATTACAACGCAAGGAGAAGCGAGCGGACGCTTGCTCCTCCTGCAAGAGAGGGGATTACGCAGTTTCCTTTTCGGGAAAGACCTTCGCAAGGATGACGTACAGCACGAGCGAGACGACGATACCGTTGACCGGGCCGACAAAGAACGGCCAGTTCAGGAACGGCAGGGCCTCGACAAGGCCGGGGAAGCTTGCGAACGTGCCGCCGGTGATGCAGGCGAAGATAGCGCCCACAGCGAAGGAGATGATGCCGACGGCGGAGAAGCCGGAACGGATGGCGAAGTTTTCCTTCTTGCCCTTGCCGACGATCCAGTAGGACGCAATGAGCACGCCCGCGAGCGGCGGGATGAGGGCGGACATGAGCGACAGGAAGCTCTGGAAGGCGTTGAGCAGGCCGAAGGCGGCGAGCAGCGTGCCGATGCCGCCGGCGACGCCGGTCGTGACCTTGAACTTGCTCTCATCAAAGCCGAGCAGGTTGCTCAAGGCGAGACCGCCAGAGTAAGCATTGGTGACGTTGGTCGTCCAGGTGGCGAGCACAAGGGCGATAAGGCCGATGAACGGCACGCCGAGGGAGGCGAGGATGGCGGAGATGTCATACTGGCCCGTGACGATGCTCATCAGCGCGCCGGTCATGAGCATGAAGAGACCTGCGGGGATGACGCCGACGATGGAGGACTTGACCACGTCGCCGCGGCTCTTGGCAAAGCGGCAGTAGTCGGCGGAGATGACGCCGCCGAGGGCAAAGGAGGCAACGACCATGGAGATGCCGAACACCAGACCGCTCGAGACTTCAGGCGCATAGTTCGCGATGGCGCTGCCGCCGTCGTTGGCGGTGATACCGGCGATCAGGCCGTACAGGCAGACGATGACGAGCAGGGGAACGGCGATGTAGTTGAGCCACTTGAGACCCTTGAAGCCGATGCAGGCCGTGACCAGCATGATGACGCCCCAGACGATGGAGCTGATAGAGACGAACAGGGGAGACGCCTCAGTGCCCATCATGCTCGCAAGCATACTGGCAAAGGCGCTGCCGCAGGTCGCGGACTGAATGCCGAACCAGCCGACGCAGGCGATGGCAAGGAGCGTGCTGATGATGTAGCGCGCGCCCTTTTCACCCAGCGCGCCGGAGGCCATCACCGAAACGGGAAGGCCCGTATCACAGGCCTGCATACCGATGCAGATCATATATGCGCAGATCAGACCGTAGCCGATCAGAATGGACGCAATGATCTCGCCCATGCTCAGTCCGCCGCCGGCCAGCACGCCGCCGATCATCAGGCAGGGGACACAGATCATGCCGCCCGCCCAGACTGCCGCGATGGACAGCCAGTTCTGGCGTTGGGATTCGTCTACTTTGAATCCGCTGTTGTTTTCACTCATGGAAAGCACCTCTTTTTTGGAAGTTTTGCGGGGGGAAAATGAAGAATGGGGCAAGTATAACACCGGAAAATGCAAATGAATACTGTCGGATAGGCAGAAAAAAAGCTCCACGCATTGTCCTGAAAGACAATTCGTGGAGCTTTTCTCATAATGAATATCAATGCGCCTCATGGAGCAGGCGGTAAATGGCCGCGCCGCGGTAAAGCTCGATGGTCTCTGGCATCTTGCCGATACGGTAGCCCAGAAGGTCGGAGATGCGCTGCAGGCGGTATTTGATGGTGTTCTTGTGCAGAAACAGCATCTCTGCTGTACGGGTCACGCTGCTGTCGCAGTCCAAAAGGAACACGCAGGCGGTGTGTAGCAGTTCCGGATATTCCGTCTCAGACTGGAGGACAGAGAGCGGCAGGATGCGCTGCGCGGCAGCGGCCTCGCCCTCGCTGATGCGCCTGCGGCAGGAGGAGGCGAGCTCCAGCTCGCCCTGCAGAAATACATTTTTGTGGGGGAAAATGCGTTTTGCGTCGTCCAAGTTGTCCAGCATCGACAAATATGCGCGGCGGCAGCTTGTTGTATTGGACAATCCGCTGCAGCGGACGACCACAGCGTCCGGACTGGCTCTGAGCGCACCAGCAAGGAGCTCCTGTATCACGCTCTCCGCTTCGCGCAGCGAGTGGGGCGTGCTCAGAAACATGACGGGTTGGCCTTCATAGATGCCGCCGACGACGGTGTCGGCACACTGGCGCGCGAGCGCGAGGTCCTGCTCCATGCGGGAGCTCACTTCGTCCGCACTTGTGCCGCAGAGCATCCAGAGCTCATGGATGGCGGCGACGTCAACATGGAAAATGTCGGCCAGGCGCCGCATCTTGAGCGGATCATCCTGCAAAATGGCACGCAGCAGCTCGTGGATAGCGACCGCGCCATGCTGCCGGCCCCAGATATTGATGCAGATACGCACGGTGTCCGCCGCCTGCTCCACGGCGCGCTCGCCCAGCGGCGTGCCGACCTTGATGAGCGTTAGCTGGAGCGGCTGGGCAAGGTCCGACTGAATGGAGACAGAAGACATTTCCGCGTCTGGCAGGAAGGAACATGGTAGGTGCGCCTGCTCCGCGGGCAGCGGCAGACGGCGCTCAATGCCCTCGCGGATGGTATCGTCCATGCCGCTTGGCCAGGTGGCGAGATTCAGGATGTTGCCCTCATGGGTACTCAGCACCGCCGAGCAGCCGAGCTCCGCGCAGAGCATTTGCAGCGCTGTGCCGACCGACTGCTGGTGATGCGGCGCGGACGAGATGCGCGCAAGAATGTCCGACACGAGCGAACCGGCTGATGAGCGATCGCGGTAGATGCACTCCGTCACGTCGGTGATGAGGTCGCTGTAGCGCAGATGCCGCTGCCCCTCCGGCATACAGATGAGCACGAAGTCATGCGTGTCGGCAATGTCGATGAGCCGCTGATCCACGGAGGGAAGGTAGACACCGACGTAGTACAGCACGAGCCCAACTTCGCCGCCGTCGATGAGCCGCATAAGGTTCAGGCACTGACGGTCTATGTCGTTGATGCAGTTCAAAAAGCCTGTGATGACGATCTCGCTTCCGGAGTACTTGTCATGCGGGAAGACCTCGTTGACGAGGACCGAGGGGTCCGTGGATTCCAGCACCGAGATGGACGAGACCACCTTTTGCAGTCCGCCCGCCCCGCCCAGGACCTTCGCCTGCCGCAGAGAGGGGAGCTTCAGCAGATCCGATACCGTAACGCTCACGCTGTGCCTCCTATTCTTATCCGCCGATCTTAAAAAAGCAGCGGAGAGCTGAGAAAATAAAATTTTCCTCTATTGTAGCCGCAAGATGAAAAAATGGCAAGAGGGAAGGCCGCATATGCTGTTTTTGCAAGTGTGTCCGGCGGGGCAACAGATAAGTGGTGAAAGGCCATTGCGCGCTTTGCAGTGGGAAGTATTAGCTCATAGCCAGCCTATTATCGCAAAAGACTTCGGAGACCTTACGCTGCAAGGCCTCCGAAGTTCTTTTCTAAAGTGCAGTGCTTTTACACTTGCCAGTATTAAATTATAGAGTATCAGCGCTTTCGCTCACTCAAAAAGCCAACTGTACTTTCGCTTCTGCTCGAGCAGCACATATTCAGCCCGCTGGAGCACCTCTGGATCATAAAGCTCAGATGATCGCTCAAACTCTTTTTTCAGTTCATCTCGTGTGATATGGAACGTAAGCTGTGAGCCATATAACTCCTCCGCTGCCGCCATTTGCTCTGCATGGTCTCGATCAAATGGTTTTGCCTTTACTCGCTCAATGCAGGTATACAGATCATCCGTGAGCGGGTAGTCGTTCAGATCCGAAAGCAGTGAAAGGCCATTATCGAAAATCGGACAAAGGCGGAACTCCTTGGTCTCTTCGTACCGTAATACAGCAAGATCGTTTGTATGCCGGTCTTCATTGAGCGTTAGGCAATCAAGCTCCAGGATGGCAGTGAGATACTTCCCCACATCCGTCAAGTTTGTAACTCGCTCTATAAAGTCGACCGTATAAACGATCCGATCCTTCGGTGGATCAAACGCTGCAAGTGCCTGTGCAAGACCGTGGCCTTCATAGGCACGGTGCAACCGCTCAAACGGGATCAGCATTTCCCCTTTCCGCATAAAATCGCGGCTGATACATCCGGCCACATCTTTATCGTCATAATGAAGAAGGACCGGATCATAGGTCACAAGATCCGCTGCGTTTGAATGTGCCAGCAGGCGCGAAACGATGACTTCGGCCAACGCCTCATAACCCATGTGATCTGCCTTGTACCCCGTAAGATAAACATATTTGCTGTGGGATGGATGTTCTTCCTGCCAGATCATATCTTCGTCATTCAAATCATTCAGAACATCAAAATCATGACCCTTCTAGGCACAAGTAGGTGTGGTGCGTATCATTTCATAGGAATTACCCCATGGTATTCCCTGATCATAATAGGTACTTCAATGTTCTATCACAAACGAAAGACTCGCAGTAGCGGGATGACTTAGCATCCTTAACTACTACGAGTCCTTGTGCTTATGCAGTTGGACGGTAAGCATGGTGGTATAAGGCGGCACTCACTATGAGAGCTGCCGTCAGAGTAGCCGCTGTATCACGCAGAGACGCTGCAGATCGGTGTCGTAGAAAAGATATAGAGTGCTGTTGTCCTCCGCCGTGCGGCTGTTCCAGCGGTAGGCATGGGTGTAGTCGGGCAGGTAGGCCTCATCTACTTCAAGATAAGACAGGATATCCGTGATGTCCTGCTCGGCCTGAACGCTCTTCTGCTCGGTCAGGTGGGAGAGGAACGTCTCGTCCCCACCGTCCCATTGGAAGACAGTGTAGCGCTCGCCGTCGCCGTGAAAGCTTGTTGGCGTATGTACGTTGTATTCCTCCCGGATGCCCTTCGGCAGGTCGATATCCCAGTTTATTTCGATCGTCCGTTCGGTCGTGAAGTAGAGGTTTCCCAGAAGATACAGCCCCGCCGGGACCGTGATCGCGATGACAGCGACCGCAAGCATGATCTGAAGCGTTGTCTTTGCCGTACGCATGAGCCCGCCCTCCCATCGTTTGTCAGTTACCTGATTAGACGCAGGCAGGGAACAAAAGGTTCCATAGTGGGTAACAATATGGAAAACGGAACAAAACTCAGAATCCTATATTTATATCAACACCTTGTTCAACACACCGATGCCGAGCATACATTAGCGACCGCCGAGCTGATGAAGATCCTCAAGGAAGACTATTCCTTTAAGGTCTCCCGCAACACGATCAGTGATGATCTTCCTATACATACGACGTGAAGTGCCCTATATATACAAGGCTCAGCTTTCCAGCCAGCACCTGCTCAGCCTGATCAACGATGTACTGGATATGAGCAAGATCGAGTCCGGTGAGGTCAGTCTGAACCGCGAGCCGGTCAGCTTTGCGGAGATCGTCGGCCAGATCGACAGCATCATCCGCTCCCAGACCAACGAGCGCGGACAGTCCTTCCAAATGCAGGTCCACACAGTGGCGCATGAGTACATCATGTCAGACGGTTTGCGCCTGTGCCAGCTACTTATCAACCTGCTCTCCAATGCCACCAAGTACACACCGCGCGGCGGCAGCATCACCTTTGACCTCATTGAGCGTCCTTGCGATAAGGATGGCTATGCCTCCTACCGCATCATCGTGGAGGACACCGGCTTCGGTATGGCTCCGGAGTTTATGGAACATCTTTTTGAGGCTTTTGCGCGCGAGGAAAATTCCAGAACAAATCAGATACAGGGCACGGGCCTCGGCATGGCGATCGCCAAGAACATCGTCGATATGATGGGCGGTACGATCAGTGTGCAAAGCGAGGTCGGCAAGGAGACCCGCTTCGAGGTCGATCTGACCTTTGAAATTGATCACAACGCCGATATGAAGGTAGACCTTGGCTCGGCGCTGCTCATTATCGACGACGAGGTGCTGCGCGATAACATGGCAGCTTCCATGCGGGAGGCCAATGTCCGCTTCTATACCGCCACGACCCGTGCGGAGGCGACGGAACTGATGCAGCAGCAGAACATGGATATCGTCCTGATTGGCGGCCATCTTGCCGACGAAGAACTGGCAGACAAGGTGGCCTTGATCCGCAATGCCGCAAAAGAAGCCATCCTGATCCTCTTTGTGGATCATGTTCGCGCCGATCAGATCGAAGAAGTGGTGTCCGCCTGCCGTGCGGATGGCCTGATCCCCCGTCCATTCTTCCTCTCGAATCTCCTGCGGACCATTGAACGGATCAGGAACGCGGATGCCTATGAGGATAAGCGGCGCTCCAGTCTCAAGGGTAAGCATTTCCTCTGTGCGGAGGACAGCCAGCTCAACGCAGAGATATTAACGGCGATTCTGGAGGATAAGGGCGCAAGCTGCACGATCTGCCGCAACGGTCAGGAGATCGTAGACGCCTTTGCGTCGGTCAAGCCCGGCGAGTATGACGTGATCCTCATGGATATGCAGATGCCGCAGATGAACGGTCTGGAGGCGACAAAGATTATCCGCAGCGGCGAGAACCCGCTGGGTAAGACCATCCCCATTATTGCGATGACCGCAAATGCCTTTAACATTTTCTGCGTGCTTTATAATACGTTTATCCAATCAACAGGGGGAAATTTGTTATTACTTATCAGAAGCAGGATGTAACAGCGTATTGCCGCTATTTTTGCAGAGAAGACCGTACAAGCCGAAAACATTCTGCGGTCGCTCAAACGCCACTGAGGGCAATTACGGTGTGTTTCCCATTATATCTATCTCGGATGCGGATATGGACAGAGAGAGGTACAGAGCAAAAATGTGGCAGACACCGCAAAAGCATTGCTGCTTCCCGGAAGAGCCGATAGAACTGTCTGATGCCCGTACCGAGCGTCTGGACGAGATCGACAACGCTGTTTATGAGTGCCTCTGCGTGCTCCTTCAAAAAACGGAAGATGATTGGACCTGTGGTTGAGCACAATGTCGTATTTCCAAATTGATAAGCCCAGCTTCCGCTGGACTTTTTCGACAGGTTGTAATATAACAGAGAAGGATCTATATGAAAAAATATTTAAAAAGTTTGTGCAATAAATCGTCCTTTCCGTGCATTACACGGATGACAGGAGAAAAAAGCCCATGCTCAGTATGCTGATGACAACCGAATATGCGCCGGCGGAGGAGCGCCGCGAACTGCAGCGATTGCTCATCCGCGTTGCCGGTGGTGACCGTGACGCTTTGGCGGAGCTGTATCAGCGCACGCGCGCGGCGGTGTACGGCTTAGCGCTTTCCTACCTTAAAAACGCGCACGACGCGCAGGATATCACACAGGATGTCTATGTGCAGGTGTGGGACTGCGCAGCGCAGTACCGTTCCACTGGCTCGCCGATGGGGTGGCTGCTGACGGTCTGCCGCAACCTCTGTCTGATGCGCCTGCGGCGCGAAGAACGTCATGCCGCGCTCAGCGAGGAGGAATGGGACGCCATTCCCGCGCAGGAATGCGGTTTGGATGCCGACGAGCGTGCGCTGCTGCAAGGCGCGCTGGCAAGCCTTGCTGATGAGGAGCGGCGCATCGTGCTGCTTCACGCGGTCACGGGCATGAAGCACCGGGAGATCGCGGCGCTGCTGGAACTGCCGCTTCCCACCGTCCTGTCGAAATATCACAGAGCATTGAAAAAGATGCGAATTTTTCTGGAAGGAGATGACGCCCGATGACCAATGAAAAAATGGAGCAGAGGCTGGCTGCGGCGCTTGAAAAGACCGCGCCGGACGATGTGAGCGGCGTTCTCTCCCGCTGTGAAGCGCGGAAAGGAACGGTAATCAACATGGAAACGAAGAAAACGACAAAGAGAAGATGGACATCGCTCATCGCCTCTTGCCTTGCGGTAATGCTGCTCGGCGGAGGACTGTTCTACCAGCGAGCGAACGCAGTCGCGTCCGTGGTGTCGCTGGATGTGAACCCGAGCATCGAGCTGAAAGTGAATCGGAGCGAAAAGGTGCTCGTCTGTACCCCGCTCAACGAGGATGCAAAAGCCATCCTTGCGGATATGAGCAATGGCGCTGACCTCAAGGGCGCGAAGCTCGACGTGGCGGTGAACGCCATCGTGGGCAGCCTTGTGCGAAACGGCTACCTCAATAGCATTTCCTCCGCCATCATGATCTCGGTGGAGGATAAGGATACCGATCGCGCGGAAAAGCTCCAGCGCGAGCTGACGAGCACCGTGGACGGTGTTTTGCAGACAAGCGAATCGAGGGCGTCCGTCCTGACGCAGACGCTTACGCAGGACGCGGGACTTACGCAGCAGGCGCGGGAGAACAGCATCTCCACCGGAAAGGCGGCACTGGTAAACCGTGTGCTGGCGCTCAACGCCACACTGAAGTTTGACGCGCTGGCGAAGCTTTCGGTCGAGGAGCTCAAGGACCTCGCCGAAGCGGGTGCACCTGCCATGCCCATCGGTATGGATGCAGCCCGCACCGCTGCGGAGGAGTATGCCGGAACGACGGCGGTGGATTCCGTTACAGCGGAGGTCGATCCCGAACTCGACGAATCCCCTGCGCACTACGAAGTAGAGCTGCAAACGGCATGGGGCGAGTTCGAGTATCTAGTGGATGCCTACACAGGGAAGGTGCTCAGCGGGCAGAAAGATTTATTGGCTGCCGTTTCCGCATCGAATGAAACGACGAAGCCCTCTGGTCAAAAGCCCGCGCCGTCCGGAACGGTGCAGGATATCGGCTACGCCAAGGCGAAGTCCATTGCCCTGAACCACGCGGGCGTGAGTGAAAATGAAGCGTATGACATGGACATTGAGCTGGATGATGAGGACGGAAAGCTCGTCTACGAAATCGAGTTCAGATCCGGCAATATGGAATATGACTACGAGATCGACGCGGCCTCCGGCACCATTCTCAAGCACGAGGCGGAGCTGGATGACTGATATAATACTTTCCGATGACGCGATCAAAGAAGATCCGGCCTTGGATGTTTACAGCAACATTGCTGCCTGCGTTAACCGATAGACATACATTTCTTTTAATAGAAAGGCAGACGGGATCCCGTTTGCCTTTCATATTTCTGCGCACAAGCTTTTGCACATCATCACGCTCATTCACGATTAAGACACTTGCTCCGTTCGCTGGAAGCTCAGATAGCGCGTCCCTTGAAATGTCAGCTCGCCGGTATCGCCCTCGGCCAGCATTCCGTATTCCATACCGGAGAGCGCAAATTCCATCCGGTCGCCGCTTTCCACCTGAAACGTGGCGTAATAGCTGGTAGAGGTGTGGACGTGATGCGTCTCACCGCCGTGATGGTGGTGGGAAACGTCGGAGCGGCGGGATACCACCGTGGCAGGGACGGTCAGCTTCGGTGAGTGGTTATTTTTGTTCCATTCTCCAATGCCGCGGATCAGCGTCACGATGATGATACCAAACACCAGCACGAACATGAGCGGCGTCATGACCGACATGATGCCGAAGGTCGTGCCGAAACCGGGATCAAAGCCATATCCAAAGCCCATAGCGGCTCCTTTCTGTGAAACCGCCGGGAGTTTCCCCGAGGAAACT
>URXY01000004.1 GCA_900552015.1 uncultured Eubacteriales bacterium
AAATATTTGCGCCGCGCACGGCGCAAATGATCTTGATCCGTTTTTTGACGCGACATGCGCGTGGCAAAAAACACTTCTCACGCAGCGCGCGTCGAGCCAAAGGCGAGGCGCGAAGCGGAGTGCAGCCTCTTAATATCAAATGACGGGCGAAGCACGTTATTTGATATTATTGCCCGTTAACTCCTGACGGAAGCTCGTGGCGGAGCCATCCTTGTTCTCGGGCTTGTAGAGGCCGGGAACGGCGGCGTACAGCGCCGCGCAGGTGACAAGATCCTGCTTCCATGTGATCTCGTTGGGCGCGTGAGCCTGAGATTCCGCGCCCGGACCGAAGCCGACACAGGGGATGCCGTAGCGGCCCTGAATGGATACGCCGTTGGTCGAGAACGTCCACTTGTCCGTCAGCGGGCGGCCCGTGCGCGTGGACATGGCCTTTTCATCCGCACCGATGCGCTCGGCGCCCCAGAGGGCATGGTGCGCGTCGACGAGCGCCTGCACGTGGGGCGCGGTCTCCTTGTTGATCCAGGTGGGGAAGAAAGCCTCGGTTTCGTAAACATGGCCGGTCCAGGACGGACGGTCGTACATATACATGCTGACCTTGACGTCCTTTGCGTACTTCCTGCACGCGGGAAGATCTTCGATCTCCTTGAGGCAGGACTGATACGTTTCGCCCGCGGTCATGCGGCGGTCGATGGAGATCGAACAGCTATCCGCAACGGCGCAGCGGGAGGGGGAGGTGTAGAAGATCTGGCTCGTGGTGCAGGTGCCGCGCCCAAGGAAGCGCGCATCCTCCCAATGCTCAGGATTATACTTCGAATCGAGCATTTTGACAAGACCTTTAATTTCTTTATCATCGGCTGCGTCATTTTCGTTCAAATCGCGCACATTCAGGAGGACCTCGGCCATCTTGTGAATGGCGTTGTCGCCGCGCTCGGGCGCGGAGCCGTGGCAGGAAACGCCGTGCATATCGACGCGGATCTCCATGCGGCCGCGGTGACCGCGGTAGATGCCGCCGTCGGTCGGCTCGGTGGAGATGACGAACTCGATCTTGCTTCTCGCATCCTCGGGGCCCTTGAAGTATTCGTTGACGATGGACTGCCAGCACATACCGTCGCAGTCCTCCTCCTGCACGGAGCCGACGACCATGACCTTGTAGCCCGCGGGGATGAGGTCAAGGTCCTTCATGATCTTCGTACCGTAAGCGGCGGCTGCCATGCCGCCCTCCTGATCGCTGCCGCCGCGGCCGTAGATGATCTTATCATCCTCGTAGCCCTCATATGGGTCGTGCGTCCAGTTCTCGCGGTTGCCGATGCCGACGGTGTCGATGTGGGAGTCGATGGCGATGATCTTGTCGCCCGAGCCCATCCAGCCGATGACGTTGCCGAGCGCGTCGAACTCGACCTTATCGTAACCGAGCTTCTTCATCTCCTCGGCGATGCGGTGGGCGACGCCCTTTTCCTCGCAGCTCTCGCTGGGGATGGCGATCATATCACGCAGGAAGCGGGTCATATCGGGGCCGTAGGCTGCGGCTGCTTTCTTGATAGCTTCAAAATCCATGGTAGACCTCCGTTAAAAGTAATAAGAAATCAGACGATACCGTGCGAAATTTCTGTTAGACTGTCTTTATCATAGCATAAGAATGGCAGTTGTCAAACAAAAAATTTGAAAAGCAAAAATATTTTCAGAAAATGATTGCAATTCAGCCGATTTATGGTATCATAGGGATGAAAGAATGAGCCTTCATAAATGGAAAGCTGTGCAAATTGCACAGCAAAACGGAGGTACGGCAGAGGAGGGATAGACCATAGAAGCCGCAACGCTGAAGACCCTAGAGCAGGTCGCAAAGGGCATTGCAGCGACCTTCGGCAGTAGCTGTGAGGTCGTGATACACGATGTGGGCGCCAAGCACCCCGAGCATTCCATCGTCGCGATCGAAAACGGCCACGTCACGGGCCGCAAGGTCGGCGATGGCGCGTCGCACGTCGTGCTCGAACAGGTGCGTCAGGCCGACGCGCAGCCAAGCGACCATCTGAGCTACCTGACCAGGACCCCGGACGGCAAGATACTCAAGTCCTCCACTATGTACATTCGCGGCAGGAACGGCAAGGTCGCGGCCATCCTCGGCATCAACTACGATATCTCGTCGCTGCTGATGGTCGAGGGCGCGGTGCACGAGCTCATCGACACGCGGGATCAGACACAGGGCGAGCCGGAAAAAATCGTCAATGTCAACGAGCTGCTCGACGAGCTCATCGCGCAGTCGGTCGCGCTGGTCGGAAAGCCTGTCGCACTGATGAACAAGGACGACAAGATGCGTGCCATCGGCTTTTTGAGCCAGAACGGGGCATTCCTTATCACCAAGTCCGGCGACAAGGTCGCCAAATACTTCGGCATATCCAAATACACACTTTATTCTTATATTGATAAACAACAGGAGGAGAAGTAACCATGGGCAAGATCGATCTGAGCATCAACAAGGTCGGACTGGAGCATAACATCCAGAAGGCCAAGGAAAACAACGTCATCATCCCGACCATCGCGCAGATGCAGCACCCTGAGACCATTCCGGAAAAGATCCAGGAAAAGCTCAAGGGCGTGGGTCTGTGGGATGTGAACCCGCTGAACCTCTTCCGCATCACGTGGAAGAACGAAGCCAAGGAGACCGGCGGTCTCTATCAGGCCGTGCCGAACTACGTCGAAATTCCGCCCGAGCTCTCCGGCGTTCCCTGCCGCATCCTTGCCATGGCGGGCAAGTGGTTCCCCACGGGCTGCCACAAGGTCGGCGCTTCCTTTGGCTGCCTCGCCCCGCGTCTCGTTACCGGCCAGTTCGACGCGACGTATCATCACGCCGTGTGGCCCTCCACTGGTAACTACTGCCGCGGCGGCGCGTTCAACAGTAAGCTGCTCGCCGTCGACTCCGTCGCCATTCTCCCCGCCGAGATGAGCAAGGAGCGCTTCGACTGGCTCTCCAAGATCGCCGGTCAGGTCATCGCGACGCCGGGCTGCGAGTCCAACGTCAAGGAGATATTCGACAAGACCTGGGAGCTCAAGCAGGACCCCAGCATGATGATTTTCAACCAGTTTGAAGAGATGGGCAACCCGCTGTGGCACTACAATGTTACGGGCAATGCTCTTGCCGACCTCTTCGAGGCTGTGAAGAAGCCCGGCCAGCGTCTCGCGGGCGCGTGCTTCACCTCCGGCTCCGCCGGTACGATGAGCGCGGGCGATCTTCTCAAGGAGCGTTATCCCGGCATGAAGCTTGGCGTGGGCGAAGCTCTCCAGTGCCCGACCATCCTGAACAACGGCTTTGGCGGCCACCGCATCGAGGGCATCGGCGACAAGCACATCCCCTGGATCCACAACGTGAAGAACACCGACATGGCCATCGCCATCGATGACGAGGACAGCCAGCGTCTGCTGCGCCTGTTCAACACGGCAGAGGGCAAGAAGTACCTCAAAGAAGAGCTCAAGCTCTCCGACGAGCTCATCGAAAAGCTCACCTGGCTCGGCATCTCCGGCATTGCAAATGTCCTCTGCTGCATCAAGATGGCCAAGTACTATGAGCTGACCGAGGACGACGTCGTCTGCACTGTCCTGACCGACTCCGCTGTGATGTATGGCAGCCGCATCGAGGAGCTCAACGAGAAGCACGGTGCCTACAACGAAGAAGAGGCCCGCCTCGACCACAACCTGCACATGCTTGGCCTGAAGACCGACAGCATGATGGAGCTGACGTACAACGACCGCAAGCGCATCCACAACCTCAAGTACTACACTTGGGTCGAGCAGCAGGCGCGCGACGTCAAGGACCTCAACGCGCTCTGGTACGACACCAAGGGCACGTGGGACGCCGTCCACGCGCAGGCGGCCGAGCTCGACGAGCTCATCAACGAGTTCAACGAAGAGACCGGCCTTCTCAAGGCGCTCTAAGGATAATAAGTCTAATAGTGCCGAAGGGCGGGCGATACGCCCGCCCTTTGATTTTCTCGAAGGAGGAGCATTATGCTCAAAAACGTCAAATGCGCCCGCTGCGTCAAGTGCGGGAAAGAATACGAGGCAGTGCCGAACCTCACGAACTGCGCGTGCGGCGGCATTCTCGACATCATCTATGATTATGACTACATCAAAAAGAACCTGACGAAGGAAAAGCTCAAGGCCCGCCCGCATACCATGTGGCGCTATCGCGAGCTGCTGCCCGTCGAGGAGACGACGCCGGATACGCCGCTGCGCGTAGGCTGGAGCCCGCTCTATGAAGAGCCGCGCCTTGCCAAGCAGCTCGGCCTGAAAAAGCTCTGGGTCAAGGATGACGGCCAGAACCCGACGGCGTCGTTAAAGGACCGCGCGTCTGCTATGGCGGTCGCCAAGGCGGGGGAGGCGGGCGCGAAGATCATCGCCTGCTCGTCTACGGGCAACGCCGCGAGCTCCCTCGCGGGCAACGCCGCGGCCGCGGGCCTCAAGACCTTCATCTTCGTTCCCGAGCGCGCGCCCAAGGGCAAGGTCGCACAGTTGATGACCTTCGGCGCGAACGTCATCTCCGTCAAGGGCAACTATGAAGAGACGTTCGAGCTCTCGAAAAAGGCCATCGACAAGTGGAGCTGGTACAACCGCAACGCGGCCATTAACCCATACCTGTCTGAGGGCAAGAAGACGGTCTCGCTCGAGATCGCCGAGCAGCTCGACTGGAAAATGCCGGACTATCTTGCTATCTCCGTCGGCGACGGCTGCACCATCGCAGGCGTGTGGAAGGGCCTCAAAGACCTGTACGCTATCGGCTTTATCGACAAGCTCCCGCGCCTCATTTCCGCGCAGGCCGAGGGCTGCCATCCCATCAACCGCGCCATCGCGGAGAACAAGCCCTGGGAGCCGATGGAGGAGAACACGCTGGCCGACTCCATCGCCGTCGGCGTGCCGCGCAACGCGGACAAGGCGCTCATGGCGATCCGCGAGTCGAACGGCATCGTCGTGAACGTGACGGACGAGGAGATCATGGCGGCGCAGAAGCTGCTCGGCACGACCTGCGGTGTGTTCGGCGAGCCTGCGGGCGTCACTGGCACGGCAGCAGTCAAGAAGCTCTGCGAGCAGGGCGTGCTCGGTGAGAACGACACGGTCGTCTCCGTCGTGACGGGCAACGGCCTCAAGGACGTGGCCAACGCCATCAAATTCTGCGGCGAGCCGATGAGCCTGCCGAACGATCTTGACCTGCTGGTCGAGGAATTCGACAAGCGCGGCATCAAGACTGAAGCGTAACAGAAAAAGAAGAGTCCCGCAGATCGTTTGATCCGCGGGGCTTTTTCATACAAAATACTTATTTATGATGGGGATGCGGTTCAGCAACGCAGAGATCGCAGTGGAAGCTGTGAAAACGAAAATCGCGAGCAGCGGCACGGAGAGAAAGGCGTTGCATGAAAAGGTATCAATGCCAAAGTGCTGTAACAGCTCGATGACCATGGGGTGAACAAGGTAGACGCCGAAGCTGTATTTCGACAGCTTGCGGATGAAGGCGAGAGCCTTCGCCTGTCTGTCTCCCCCTTCTCGAGAACTCGATAGATTCAAATGCTGCTTGGCGAAGACGAAAATCGGAACGCTGGTGAGCAGCACGTTGAGCGAATCGTAATTATAGAAGACAGCGCTTGGCGCACCCTGTGCTTTAGCATGGACAACGGGGGCAAATATGGAGAAGAGAAACGCCAGAATGCCGACGGAGTAGAGGACGATCTCTTCTTTGAGGCTGAAGTCTCGGCGGCTCAGATAGTATCCGCCAATAAAATAAACCGTGAAACCGAGCGGAAAATAGCAGTAGGTATACATGCTGACGGTTTTGATCACCATACTCAGTTGAGGCGAAACAAAGGAGGAGAACAGGGCGAGCTGGGGAAGAAGAAAGGTAAAGACGAGCGCTAACAGCAGAAAATAGTGCGAGAGAGTTTCGTTTTGCACGATAGGACGCAGGAGCGGGATGAGCAGGTACAGCCCCACGATCATGTAGAGGAACCAGAGATGATAATGCCCTGTGATGAACTGCGAAAGCGCGGCGAGCGGGGAGACGTGACGGAAAACAAGGTCAATGAGCGCGTAGAGCGCCGACCAGAAAACAAACACACCGGCTATGCGCAGTACATTCTTTTTGAGAATGGTGCGAATGCTGATGTTCCGTCCTAAAAACAGCGCGCCGCTGATCATCACAAAGATGGGAACGGACCATTTTCCAGTGGTGCAGTACAGGTTAAAGGCGAACCATGCACGTGAACTGACATCGACATCGAGCCAGTGCTGCGCCGAAAGATGTACGGCAACGACGGCGAAGATGGCCGCGATACGAAGGATGTCGAAATAGATCACGCGTTTCGCAGCAGGATGTTCGGTAGGCATAGGCTGTCCTCGCTTTCTGTCGTTTTGCTGGCAGGTGCGTTTACAACGCGGGAGTCGTGATGTCCTGCGGGGCTTCCGGCTGCTGCGCGGCGGCAACGTCTTTGCCGTCATCGGCAGGGGAGCTGGTTTCCGATGCGGAGGGGGCTTCCGCGGCGGGCGCGGCGCTCTCGGACTGGGCCAGCGCTTCGGCACGGCCCTCCTCGCGTGCCTGTGCAACAGCCTGCTCACGTTCCTTTTCCGCCTTGGTGCGTTCCTTTTCGACCATGTGCTGGGCGTGCTTCTTTTGTAGCTTGAACACGAGCCGCAGTACGAGGGTGAGCACGACGAGGAACAGGCCGAACCAGCTCCAGAATTTCAGCTCGAAGAGCGTTTTGACCGTCCAGTATTTTGCCTGGATGCCGAGGAAGCAGAAGAGGATGGAGACCGCGAGCGCAGCGCCGAAGAGCAGCACCCACAGCACCGACTTGACGGCGCTGCGTTTGCGCACGCGCAGGTGTGCGATCAGGAACAGAATGCTCAGCAGAAAAAACGCAGGGAACTGCGCCAATAACATTTCTCTCAGGTCCATGGGTCGTTACCTCACAGTGCGCATTTGCCGCGCTTTAAGTATTCGCCGGTCTTACCGCCGATGACCTTGCTGCCGTCTACCTGCAGTGTGCCGCGCAGGTAGACCTTTGACACGCCGCCATTCGTGCGGAAGCCCTCGAACGGTGTGTAGCCCGCCTTGGAGAGCATGTCCGCACCGTGGAGCACATGGCTCGCGCCGGGGTCGTAGACGACGATATCGGCATCGCTGCCCGGGGCAATGACGCCCTTGCGGGGGAAGAGACCATAGAGCTTGGCGGGGTTCTCGCTCAGCGCGCGGCAGACGCCGCCGAGCGAGAGCTTGTTTTCATTCGCCGCGATGGTGTAGACGACCTCGCCGCGCGTTTCGACGCCGGGAAGACCGCCGGGGATCTTCGTAAAGTCGTCGCGGCCCATGTCCTTCTGCTCGAGCGTGAACGAGCAGTGGTCGGTCGAGATGGTCTGCACCTCACCGCAGCGGAGCGCTTTCCAGAGCGCCTCACTGTCTTCCTGCGAGCGGATCGGCGGCGCGCAGACGTAGCGCGCAGCGGAGGAAAAGTCGGGATCGTAGTAAACGCCGTCGTCGAGCGCCAGATACTGCGGGCAGGTCTCGACATACACGGTCTGCCCGCGGCGGCGCGCCGCCGCGATCTCGGCGAGAGAGGCCCGGTTCGTCGTGTGGACGATGATGACGGGGGCATCCGCCGCCTGCGCGATGCGCAGCAGGCGTGAGACGGCCTCGGCCTCCAAATAGTCGGGGCGGGAGATGGGGTGCGACACTACATCCGCGCCAAGGCCGCTTGCCTTGAGTTCGGCGATGCGCGCGTCAATGACGCCCGCGTTCTCACAGTGGACGCCCGCGATGCCGCCGCGGCTTTTCAGCGCCTTGAGCGCGCGGTAGACCGCGCCGTCACCGATCATCATCGCGGGGTAGGTGAGGTACATCTTGAACGACGTGATACCGGAGTCGAACATCGCGTCGAGCTCAGACTCGATGCTCTCGTTCCAATCGTCGATGGTCATGTGGAAGCCATAGTCGCAGTAGCACTTGCCGTCGGCCTTTTTGTGCCAGAGATCAAGCCCATAGGCAAGGGATTCTCCTTTATTGGGGCAGGCGAAGTCGATGACCGTCGTCGTGCCACCGCGGATGGCGCTTTTGCTGCCGCTTTCAAAGTCATCGGCTGTCGTGGTGTTGCAAACGTCGAGATCAAAGTGCGTGTGCGCGTCGATGAAGCCGGGGAAGAGCATGCAGCCTGTCACGTCGACGACCTCGCTCTGAGCGGCGAGCTCGGGCGGGATGTGGCCGACTTTTTCGACCGTTTCCCCGTCGATGAGCACGTCGGCGCGGCGGCAGCCGCGGCCGCTGACAACATAGCCGCCTCGAAGCAGTGTTTTCATGGAAGTGACCTCCTTATCTGAAAGAAAAATACCGTATCAAATTGACAAAAGCATAGCATATTTTTTACCAGATTTCCATAGAGTCTGGAAAAAATGTGAGATGCGACAAGTTTTTTGCCGCAAATTCGGAACAATGCCGTATTGAGAAAAAGTTGCCAATGCGGTATAATAAAATCATACCACATTCCGTTTCATTTGTGCAAAACGCGAACTTTCCGGCGCGCAAACCGACCGAGAGATGTGAAAAGAAGCGGCGCGCCGCAAAGAGCGCTCAAAGATAAGCGGAATGAAAAATTTGAGGAGGAAAAACACTATGCGCAAGTTCCTATCCGTCCTGCTCGCAATGGCAATGGTCTTCAGCCTGACTGTGACCGGCTTTGCGCTCGAGGACACGGCAGACACAAGAGAGCCCGAAGTCATGACCGAAGAAGCGACGATGGCGGGCAAGACCGTCATACTGCACTCGAACGACGTCCATGGCGCGGTCGATGGCTATGCCTACATCGCACAGCTCAAGGCCGACTATGAGGCCAAGGGCGCCGAGGTCATTCTCGTCGACGCCGGCGACTACAGCCAGGGCACGACTTATGTCAGCGTCAGTCAGGGCGCGGACGCTGTGACGATGATGAATACCGTTGGCTACGACGTCGTCACCCTCGGCAACCATGAGTTCGACTACGGTTACGCACAGCTCAAGGAGAACATGACCAAGGCAAACTTTAAGGTTCTCTGTGCCGACGTTTTTAATGAAGACGGCACGCCCATCTTCGACACGAACTACACTTACACCACCAAGTCCGGCGTGAAGATCGGCTTCTTCGGCATGGAGACGCCCGAGACCCAGACCAAGGCGCATCCCGGCAAGATCAAGGGCCTGACCTTTGCGACGGATGACGCCTTCACCAAGGCTGCCGCCGACCAGGTCGAGGCGCTCAAGGATGACGATATCGTTATCTGCGTTTCCCATCTGGGTGTGGGCGCCGAGTCCAAGCCCTATCGCTCCACCGATCTGTACGCTGCCGTCAAGGGCATCGACTTCATCATCGATGGTCACTCCCACACCGTGATGATCAAGGGCGAGAACGGCGAGCCCATCCAGTCCACCGGCACGAAGTTCGCTAACATCGGCGTCATCGTCATCGACGATGCGAGCAAGAAGATCGAGAGCAACTCCCTCTTCGAGATCAAGGAAGACACTGCCAAGGATGCGACCGTTGCTGCCGCCGCGCAGAAGATCATCGACCGCATCGACAAGGAGTACAGCGCGGTCTTTGCCAAGAGTGAAGTGACTCTCAACGGTAAGAAGGCTCCCAACGGCAACCGTGACGGCGAGACCAACAACGGCGACCTGATCACCGATGCAATGCTCTGGCAGGTCAAGCAGGATGCGGACATCAAGCTGACGGTCGACGACGATCACATCGTTGCCATCACCAACGGCGGCGGTATCCGCGCCGAGATCAAGGTCGGCGACGTGACGAAGAACGATATTTTCACAGTCCTGCCGTTCGGCAATACCGTTGACGTTATCTATGTTACCGGCGCACAGCTGCTTGAAGTGCTCGAAGCTTCCACGTTCTGCCTGCCAGAGTCCATCGGCGGCTTCCCGCAGGTCAGCGGCATCAGCTACACCATCTCTACGGCGGTGCCCTATGACGCCAATGCCGAGACCTATCCCGCCTCCACCTACTACGGTCCCAAGACCATCAACCGTGTGAGCATTAACAGCATCAACGGCAAGGAATTCAAGGCGGATGACACCTATGCGGTCGTCACCAATGATTTCTGCTCTGCCGGTGGTGATACCTATTATGCCTTCAAGAGCACGGCCAAGGCCGATAAGGTCGCTACGGGCGTTACACTCGACCAGGCTCTGATGAACTATGTGAAGACCGAGCTCAAGGGCGTGATCGGCAAGCAGTATGCCGAGCCGCAGGGCCGCATCCTGATGAATCCGTTTGCCGACGTCAAGGCTTCCTCCTGGTTCGGCAAGTATGTCATCGACCTTTACAATGACGGCATCATCAACGGCACCTCCGCCACCACCTATGATCCCAGCGCTTCCCTGACCTGGGGCGCGGCGCTCAAGCTCCTGCTCGTCAGCAGCGGCGATCTCAAGGCTGAGGACGCCACCGGCGCCGACTGGCTGAAGAACACAATGGCCAAGGCCGTTGAGCTGGGCCTCGTTGCCGCCGACCTCGACGGCGCGAAGGATATCTCCCGCCTTGAGTTCTGCCAAGTCGCTGCCAAGCTCAACAAGCTTGCCGAGTCCAAGACCGAGAGCAAGTTCACCGACTGCACCGACGGTTACGTCATGGCGCTCGTCGACGCGAAGGTCATCAACGGCATGACCGAGACCACCTTCGAGCCTGCCGCGTCCCTGACTCGCGCGCAGATCGCCAAGATCATCTATCAGCTGAACCTGATCGAGAAGTAAGGCGAAGCACAAAACAACGAAAAGAGCGCTGCTTCAAGCAGCGCTCTTTTTTGCTTCCAACAGGGAAGAGGGAGCCGGGGCATCGCCCCGGCTCCCTCGTTTTTCGCTTTGCTTACAGGTAGAGATAGCTGTACTTATCGCGCACGGTGAGAATGAGCGCCTCCAGCTCAACGGGAAGATCGTTGTCGCAGGATGCCAAGTCATATTCCTTTACACCGCCCTCGTAGCGCAGGCGGATCATGTCGTCCTCCTCAAAGAGCACGCCGTAATTCACACTCTCGTCCATGTCCTCGCGCGTATCAAAGAGCGTGAACTTGTCGTGGCAGGGTTCGCTGGCATACGGGCAGAACTGCGTGCAGTTACCGCACTCGTTGCACATCTTGTCGACGTGGACGATCTCGTGCGAGCCATCGGCCATCTTGATGACGACATTCGCGCGGTTCGGGCAGGAATCGACGCAGTTTTCACACACGGTGGAGCACTGTAAGCAGCGCTCGCCGTCGCAGACACACTTACTGGCCATCGAGAGGATACCCTTCTTGGCCTGCGCGTCGAACTCGGTCACATCGGCCTCGGCAGGGATGTCGTAGATGTGCGGGTGACCGACGACGATCTCGGCAAAGCGTGCGGCGTCGGCAATGCCCTCGACCACGGTGGCGGGGCCGCGGTGCGCGTCGCCCGCGCAGTACACGCCGGGGATGTTCGTCTCGAACGCGGGGCCCTTGCGCTCCATCTCGATGCCGTTCGCGGCCATGAGATCGGCGTCGACCTGCTCGCCGACGGCGGAGATGACCATGTCGCAGGGGATGGTGAACTGCTCGCCGGACTTGACGGGGCTGCGGCGGCCGCTCTCGTCCGGCTCGCCGAGGATCATCTTATCGCACAGGAGCTTGCCACGGCTCTGCTTGACGGGCGCGGCCAGCTCGACAAACTCCACGCCGTCCGCGATGGCGAGCTGTAACTCATGCTCGTCGGCGGGCATGAATTTCTTCGTGCGGCGATAGAGGATGGTCGCATGCGCACCCATGCGCTTTGCAACGCGCGCGGCGTCCATGGCGGTGTTGCCCGCGCCGACAACGACGATGTTGCCGCTCAGGCAGGGCTTGACCTGCTTTTTCATGCGCTTCATCCATTCGATGACACCCTGCACGTTGCCCTCAATGTCGAGCTTGCCGGGCTTCCACGCGCCGGTGGCCATCAGGATGTGGGTGTAGCCCATCTTCTTGAGCTGTTCGACGGACGGAGCAGGCTTGCCGAGCTTGATCTCGACGCCGTAGCGCTCCATGAGTGCGATGTCCTTGTCGATGGCCTCGTCGCTGATGCGGAAGGCGGGGATAACATAGCGCGGCACGCCGCCGAGCTTGCGCTCGCGCTCGAAGATCGTGGTGGGAACACCCTCGCGGCCAAGGAAGTACGCCGCGGCGATACCGGTCGGGCCGCCGCCGACGATGGCAACCTTTTTATCCTCGACCGGCTCAGGCATACGGAGGGAGGCCATCAAGGTGTTGTAGCCCTTTTCTGCGGCAAGAAGCTTCGTCTCGCGGATGTGGACGGATTCCTCGTAGAAGTTGCGCGAGCACTTGCCCTGGCAGCGGTGCGCGCAGATGGTGCCGGTGATGAACGGCAGGGCGTTCTTCTCGGTGATGAGCTTCAGTGCTGGGCCATAGAGCCCCTTGCGGCAGAGCTCAAGGTATTCGGGAATGTCCTGCTCGATGGGGCAGCCGCCCTTGCAGGGTGCGGTGAAGCAGTCAAGCAGCGGCACCTGCTCGTCTCTCTTGCGCGAGGGGAGCGGCTTGATGGCTTTGAGATGGTGGAAGTCGTGCAGGGCAGAGGCCGCAAGATCGGAGATCGCGGCGGGGTCGTTGCCGGAAAAGGCGCGGTAGGGCATATCCTCGACCTTTTCGACCATCTGGTGCAGGCGGTTGTAGCCGCCGGGCTTCAAGATGGTAGTAGCGACGGTGATGGGCCAGATGCCGGCGGCAAAGAGCTTGTCGCAGTTGAAGTAGTCCGCGCCGCCTGCGAACGAAATGCGCATCTTGCCGACAAACTGGCGGGAGATGCGATTGCACATCTCAATCGTCAGCGGGAAGAGGCTGCGGCCGGACATATACATTTCCTCATTGGGAAGCTCGCCGCGCGTCGTGTCGACGGGGAAGGTGTTGGAAAGCTTGAGACCGAACTCGAGACCCTGCTTGTCCGCGAGCTTTTGCAGCCGCTCGAACATCGGCACGGCGTCCTCCCACTGGAGGTCCTCGTTGAAGTGGTGCTCATCGAAGACGATGTAGTCATAGCCCATGGAATCGAGGATGCTGCGCGCGGTCTTGTAGCCGAGAATGGTCGGGTTGCACTTGACGAAGGTGTGCAGATGCTTTTCCTTGAGAAGATAGCTTGCGATGCGCTCAATCTCCTGCGGCGGGCAGCCGTGGAGCGTGGAGAGCGTAACGGAGCGGGAAACATTGGGGGAGATCGAGGCGATGAAGTCCTTTTCCTCGGGGAAGAGCTCGGTCAGGACTTTTTTACATTCCTTGAACTGCGCGGTCTTGCCCGCGTCCATCATGTTGTTGATATAGGTGTTGACCTTGCGGCCCTTGATGCCGTCCAGGTCGTAGCCGACGGACATATTGAACACGAACCCGTCGGGATCGCCGAAGCCGTAGACCTTGCTCATGATTTTGAGCGCGCACCAGGCCTTGATGTACTCGTCCTGCGCCTGCTGCACGGTCAGCTCGGTCGACCACTCCTGGTTGTAGCCCTCGTCAGCGGCGAGGATACAGGGGCGGGGAACACAGGCGGCAAGCTCCGCGCCGTCCATTTTCTGCACGGTCTTGACCTCGAAAAAGCGCGCGCCGGCGGCATAGGCCGCGATGATATTCTGCGCAAGCTGGCTGTTGGGGCCGGCGGCGGGGCCAAACGGTGTTTCGATGCGCTCGCCGAAGATCGGCAGGCTCTTGCCGCTTGCGTGATAGTGCTTATGAACGCCGAACACATCGCCGCACTGCGCGTATTCGCTCGTCACCCAGTTCATCAGAGAGTCGAACGGAATGGGATACATTTTTTCAGACATTGTTTTTTCCTCCCGCTTGCTTAATAGGTTCTGTGATTCAGCTCGCCCCAGAGTTTCTTGGCGGCTTCAAGGATGTGCGCATTTTCGGCTTCCTCGTCGATGCCGACGAGCTCGCGGTCGAGCATGAGGGTCTTGCCGGCGGCGATGGTCGTCTGGCACTGACGGCCCGTCATGCCGAAGATCATGTGGCCGTCGATATTCTCGTCGGAGAACGGGGTGAACGGCTTATAGTCCATGACGATGATGTCCGCCGCCGCGCCGGGCTTCAGCACGCCGAGCGTGTCGGGGAAGTATTTCTCGCCGATCTTCGCGTTGTTCTTGAAGAGCATGTCCGTGACCTCGCACCAGCCGACGTTCGGCAGGCAGTTCTGGCTGCGCTGGGAGCAGAGGGCGACCTTGAGGGACTCGAGCATATCGTTCGTGTAGGCGTCGGTGCCCATGCCGAGCAAAATGCCGCGCTTATAGAGCTGGAGGACGGGGCAGATGCCGATGGCGTTGCCCATGTTGGATTCCGGATTGTTCACGACCATCGTGCCGGTCTCTTTGATGATCTCCATTTCGGCGGTGTTGACGTGGATGCAGTGGCCGAGGATGGTTTTGGGGCCGAGAATGCCGTGGTCCTGCAGGCGCTGGACGGGGCGGCGGCCGTAGTTCTGAAGAGAATCGTACACATCATTCATGCCCTCGGACACGTGGATGTGGTAGCCCGTGCGGCCGTTATTGGCCGCGACCATGCGATCAAAGGTCTTATCCGAAATGGTGAAGAGCGCGTGGCCGCCGAACATCGCCGCGAGCATCGGGTCCTTATTCTTTTCGCATTCGGTGATAAAATCGGCGTTCTCCTGAATGGCCTGTAAGCACTTCTCCTCGCCGTCGCGGTCTGAGACCTCATAGCACAGGCAGGAGCGAAGGCCCAGGCGCTTGCTCTCCTCGGCAATCGTGTGGAGCGTGCCGGGGATCTCACCGTAAGAGGCGTGATGGTCGAAGATCGTCGTCACGCCCTGCTTGATGGAGTCCATGTACAGCGCGGTGGCGGAGGCTTTTGTGCCGTCCATCATCAGGTGGCGGTCGATGGCCCACCATGTGCCGTCAAGGACTTCGTAGAAGTTCGTCGGGTTGTTGCCGACGATGGAAAGGCCGCGGGCGAGGGCAGAGTAGATAT
Source organism: uncultured Eubacteriales bacterium (assembly GCA_900552015.1). Lineage (GTDB taxonomy): Bacteria > Bacillota > Clostridia > Oscillospirales > Oscillospiraceae > Hominicoprocola. Next base: position 14,992 of record URXY01000004.1, read on the forward strand.
GCGTGTGCGCGTTGATGAACGCGGGCATGATGACGCCGCCCTTGGCGTCGATGATCTCGGCACCGGGATACTTGGCGCGAAGCATCGCTTCCTCGCCTACTTCGACGATCTTCGTGCCTTCGAAGGCGACGGCGCCGTGCTCGTAATAGCCCTGCGCGCCTGCGTCGCGGGTGATGAGACGACCGTTGGTGACAAGTTTCATAATTGCTCCTCCTTTTCTGTTGGCTGCGTTTCCCCGCCGCTTGCCACGGCACCGCAAAGGGGAAAGAAAAAAGCGCCTCTCACACAAGCATACCGAATGCTCCCGAAAGGGGAGCGACCGTACAGCCCGTGCGCGAAGCACTACGTTGCAGCTACCAAACAGTAATTTAGTTTGCAAGAATATTTTACAGGAAACGGGAACAAAATGCACGTTTTTTCCGTCTCAGTTGATGTAGAAAATGAAATGAAAATTTTGTGCGATCCGTGGAAAGATAAAAAGATGCCCCGCAGCGGCCGTGTAAGCCCCGCCAAAACCTGCACCATTCTGGACAGGTGGGTCGCCTCTGTCCGGCTTTATTGCTTCCAACGTCCAACCGCAGACGGCAGTCGGGAGGCCTGCAAACCACCGGAACGTACCAGCGTCCCTTATGACGAAATGTGGGTTTAAAAAGAACTTATCACGCACCCCGCAGGGCAAATTCAGTTTACCTCGATGAGACGGAAAAATCCGTCGCAAGAGAGAAGAAACTTATTCCTCGTCGGAAAGGATCTGCTCCATGAAGAGGTCGTAGACCTTGTCGATCTCTTCCTCATCGTCGACGGTGACAAGGAACTCCTCGCCGTCTTCCATCTGGCTCTTGAGGATGACAAGACCGTATTCCTCTTCGTTTTCCTCTTCCTCGCTGTCTTCTTCCATCACTGGGAAGAAAGCCATATAAGTCGTGCCGTTAAATTCCAGCGCATCGACGTATTCAAGCTCTACATCGTTGCCCTCATCGTCTGTCAGCGTGACAAAATTGGGGCCGAACTCCTCACTCATGGGGGACACCTCCTGGTAGTTTGTGAGCGCATTATACTCCACTTCCTACAAAAAATCAAGACAAGATGCACACCTCTTGACAGGCGTGCTATACTATATTCTGTATTCTTATTGAAACCTGCAACCAACGTTATGCGCACAGCGCGCATATTTTCTAAGCAAAGGAGGAGGCGCTTTATGGAAGAGAACCGCGCAGAAAACCAGACGCCCCGAAGACAGCACACCCAGCACCCCACGCATCAGGCACACAAAAAGAAAAAAGGCGGCACGGCGAAAACGGTCATCGGCACCATTCTCGCCATCGGCCTTACCACCTGCCTGATGTTTTTCGCGATTTTCATGATCTATGTCCACACGTCGCTCGACCTTGATGTGGATATCTCGGCCTACACGCTCAAGCAGAGCTCGACAGTCTACTATCAGGATAAAACAAGCGGGGAGTGGGTGGAGCTCACGAAGCTTCACGGTGAAGAGAACCGAACGCTCGTCAGCATCGACGACATCCCCAAGCATGTGCAGGAGGCGCTGATCTCCATCGAGGACGAGCGCTTCTACAGCCACCACGGCGTGGACTGGAAGAGCACGGCTAAGGCCATTCTCGGCAAGCTCACCGGCACGTCGACCCGCGGCGGCTCGACGATCACCCAGCAGGTCATCAAAAACACGACCGGCGACAACGAGGTGACCATCAAGCGCAAGGTGACGGAGATCTTCCGCGCGCTGCGGCTCGAGAAGAATTACTCAAAAGATGAAATTCTCGAAACATATTTCAACAAGGTTTATTTCGGCAACGGCTGCTACGGCATCGAGGCCGCGGCGGAGGGCTACTTCGGCAAGACCGTCGGCGAGCTGACGGTCGCCGAGGCCGCGTCCATCGTCGGCATCACGCAGTTCCCATATAAATATGACCCCGCGCGCGGCGACTGGTACCGCGAGCAGAACAAGGAGCGCCAGCTCACCGTTCTTTATAAGATGCACGAGCTGGGCAAGATCAGTGACGAAGAGTACGAGCAGGCGCAGGCCGAGCCGCTCGTCTTCACCTGGGATGCGGACTTTGTCCCCTCCGCCAATGTGGCGAGCAGGGCGGACAGTGCGTCGAATACTATGTATGACTCCTACTTTGTCGAGCGTATGTTCAACGACATCGTTGCCGATATGCACGAGCAGCTTGGCTACAACGAAGAAACGGCAAAGGATATGCTCTACACCGGCGGCTACTCCATCTACTGCACGGTCGACCCCGAGATCCAGTCCATCGTGGAGAGCGTCTATGCCGACCGCAATAACCTGAACTACACCTCGTCCAAGGGCCAGCTGCTCCAGTCCGGCGCGACGATCATCGACAATACGACGGGCAACATCGTGGCCGTTGCGGGCCGCGTGGGCGAGCGCGAGGGCCGGTTCCTGCTCGATTATTCGACCGTTGTGCGTCAGTGCGGTTCTGCCATCAAGCCTTTGAGCGTTTACGCGCCCGCGCTGGATGCCGGCGTCATCACGCCCGCGAGCGTCATCGACGACTATCCCGTTGAAATGCTTGGCGGCAGTATTTGGCCGGTGAACGCCTACTCGGGCTACCGCAGCATTATGACGCTACAGGATGCCATCCGCAATTCGTCTAACCCCACGGCGGTGCGCACGGCAATGAAGCTGACGCTGCCCGCGTCCTACGCGTTTATGACGGAAAAGCTCGGTTTTACGACGCTCACGAACGACGATATGACCGCGGCGGGCGCGCTCGCGCTCGGCGGCCTTTCCAAGGGCGTGACGACGCGCGAGATGGCCGCAGCCTACGCGTCCTTTGCCCGCGGCGGCGTTTACACCACGCCGAGAACGTATACCGAGGTGCTTGACCACAACGGCAATGTCGTCCTTGAAAATAAGACGGAGTCCCACGTCGCGATGAAGGAGAGCACCGCCTATGCGATGAACGAGCTCCTCAAAAACGTCGTGCGCAACGGTACGGGTACGGGCGCGAACTTCTCCGGTATGACCATCGCCGGTAAGACCGGTTCGACCAACAGTAATAACGACCGTTACTTTGTCGGTTATACGCCGTATTACACGGCGGCGGTCTGGGTCGGCTATGACACGCCGACGCGCATCGTGGCAAGTGGCAACCCCGCGGCCACGCTGTGGAAGACATTCATGAGCAAGGTCCATGAGGGACTGCCCAACAAGGACTTTGACGTGAGCAGCGCCGACATGGTCAGCGTGACCGTCTGCACGCAGACGGGACTTCTGGCCTCGTCCGGCTGCCCGTCGCAGACCGTGAAGGTCGCGAGCGGCAGCGCGCCCACGCTGAGCTGTGACGGCCATATCGCCGTGACGGTCTGCGCGGACTCCGGAATGCTCGCCTCCGACTACTGCCCGAACGTCACAACAGCCTATGTGCTCGATCTGAGCCAGACGAACGTCAGCGCGGGCTGGGGGTATAAGCGTGACCTTCTCACAACGCCCTTGAGCGCTGCGCTTCAGGCGACGTATCAGGCGCAGCTCGAAGAAGGCCTTATTACGGCTATCCCGGCGGGCGAACCGGTGCACACGAACAGCGGCACGGTGCAGCTTTACAGCGACCTGATGTACAGCGGAATGTGCACCACGCACGTAACGCCGCTGGAGCCCACGCCGGACCCGGATGCACCGGATGACGGCAGCGGCACGACGCCGGGCGGTGATGCCACCACTGGCGGCGACAGCGGCAATACCGGCGATGTACCGGGCGGCGACACCACCGGCGGCGATGCGGCCGGCGACAACGGGGAGTTTCTCAACTGGCTGCTCGGCAACGGTTCGACCAGCGGCAGACGATAAGTGAAAAAGGACGGCTTCGGCCGTCCTTTTTTTGTATCTGCAACATCTGTCAAGCAGTTTTGCTTCCGGGATTTTTGCGTATTTGTGAGAGCAGCAGAAGGAAGAAGGGAAAGAGCACCATTCCTGCGACGCCGAACGTGCAGTAGCCGAGATACATCGCAAAGAGCGACGCGATCGGCGGCAGTCCCGCCTGCGCGGAGATGAGCTTGGGTTCGAGCGTGTTGCGTGTGATGAGCGTGCAGAGGTAGAGTGCGAGCAGCACGATAGCCTTGGGTGGAAAGCCAAAGAGCAGCGTAAAGACCGCCCACGGTACGAGCGCCGTGCCCGTGCCGAAGACAGGCAGCGCATCGAGCAGCGTGATAAGGAAGGCGAGCAGCAGCGCGTAGTCCTGATGCATGAGAAGAAAGCCCAGCAGCAGCTCGAAAAATGTGATGCACGAGAGCGTCGCCTGCGCGCGCAGCCACCGCGCGAGCGAGGCCATCACGCCGCCGCGAAAAAGCCGCAGCTTTTCCATTGCAGCCCGCGGCACGGTGCGCTCGAGCACCGCGCGGAGTTCGGGATACGACGCGGAGGTGAAAAAGACTGCGAGCACGCACGTTGCAATGGCAAGCACACCGCCCGGCAGCGCCGCTGCGGCTGCTGTGAGCGCGGCGACGGCCCGCGCGGAGAACGAACGCAGGAGACTGTCCATGTCGCTCACAGTCTGCATCAACTGCTCGCGCAGATACCGGCTGAGCCATGCCGAGCCCGATGCGCCGGAGCCCTCGAGCCGGGAGAGGAGGCCCTCAGCCGCCTCGGGCAGTGCGTCGAAAAATGCGGGTGCGGCGGCAAGCAGCGCATTCAACTGCGAAAAGAGAGTCGTCCCGAGGAGCGACAGAAGTCCGCCGAGCAGAAAGAGCAGCGTCAGCGTCAGGAGGAGCGCGGAAAAGCCGCGCCGGAAGCAGAGAGCGCGCTGCAAGTGCAGCACGACGGGCTCGAGCAGCGCTGCGACGAGCAGCGCCAGCAAAAACGGCAGGCACCACGGCAGAAGATAGCGGAACGAGAGATAAAAAATACCGACCGCCGCCGCAGTGGAGAGGGAAAAAAGCAAAAAACGACGCAGTGTTTGCTCGCGCAAGCAGAGCCACCTCCCGGTCAAAAAAGTTGTTGCAATCTTTACAGTAGTGTGCTAAAATAAACACTTCACAATACTCTTGCCCTGCTCTTCGGGACCAGCGTATACTCTCGGAATATTGCCACAAGTAATTTGAATATATTCTTTAATGATTAAATCGTTATCCATGCATAGCCCTCCTCATGCTTGTTGAGATGCATTGATTATCATAGCCTGACCTGCGTGATTCTCAACAATTTTCAGTGCATTAGTACTAGATAGCGTTTGCATAAAAGAATGGTGAATTGTTAAAACGCAATCTTGTAAGTCTTTACAATCGTCAATCTGACGATCATCAAGTCGCTCTAGAGGAACAATTTTCAGCCCCAAATTGTTTAACTCATCAATGTGTATATGCCGCGAATGTGAGTAAGTCGCATTATGACTAGACAAAGCATCAACAACTTTTCTCGCCCTTGCCTCTGCATCAGTATATGCACTAAACATGTTTTCAGTCAGCCATTTATTTACTATTGTATCCGCCCATGTCATTGCTTTTTTACAGTCACCAATGAATGTAGGATGATATTTTGAAATAATTGGTCCCCAAACACGCGCCATTTCTGGATTTGCTTTCACATCACTACAGGCCTCGTTAAATTCTTCAATTATGCCCGCACAAGACATGCCACCAAACTGTGGATCAATGGGGCCTAGATTAGATTGCTTGCCCATAATGATCTCTTTAGAAGACAATGCAATCATCGTGCCAGCCGACATGGCAATCTGAGGTACAAAAACACGAATGTCTTTTCCAAATAATGCTTTAAGATAAGAAACTAAAGATTCCGCGGCTGCAATTTGCCCGCCAGGAGTGTGCAAAATAAGATCCAGCCCTTTACTTCTGTCTAAGCCACAAACCGCTTGCATAAATGCGTTTTTGTCGTTATCGTCAATTCCTGTCCCGTCAATCCGTGGTTTTTGCACAAAAGCAGAGTAATAGGCTATAATATTCCGACCAGTATACTTGTGCATGGTACCAAGATACTTTCGCCGCATTGCATCCATGGGATTGGGGGTGTTCTTCAAATTATCTAGAACTGTTCCCCAACTCGGCATATGTATCACTCCTTCTCTACTGCTATTGGGGAGAATATAAATATTATAGACGACGAATATGAAGAATTCAAGATTTTTCAAAACGATTTCTTGAATGAATCAAAATATCGCTTTTCTTGTTTGAATTTTGCATAAGCCTTAACACAAATATACTTCCTGCTTTTTCTGGAATCACTTCGTCACGATATTATATCATGCGCCTCTATTTTACCGCAGATATGAGAAAGCTACATCCGTAGATGACTTTTTCGATGAACAAAAATCGGCACCTGCTTTTTAAGGCAGGTGCCGATTTCTGTTACCCTATAATGCGCTTGAATTTTTGGCGTAAGTGGCGTAAGTTTGGCGTAAATCCGCTTTTGCGCATCCAAAAAATCAAGCAATTTCAAGGCTTTGCGGCGTCTCTTAGTACATGCCGCCCATGTCGCCCATGCCGGCGGGAGCGGCCGGTGCGGGGGGCTCGGGCTTGTCGGCGACGAGGGCCTCGGTGGTCAACACCATAGCGCTGACGGACGCGGCGTTCTCGAGCGCGGAGCGCGTGACCTTTGCGGGGTCGACGATACCGGCGCCGATCATGTCGCAGTAGACTTCCTTATAGGCGTCGAAGCCGTAGCCGACCTTGCGGCTGGACTTGATCTTCTCGAGCACGACGCTGCCGTCGATACCGGCGTTGACCGCGATCTGGCGGACCGGCTCCTGCAGAGCCTTGACGATGATCTGAACACCGGTCTTCTCATCGCCCTCGACCTTGCTGATGAGCTTTTCGACCGCCGGAACGGCATTGACATAGGCAGTGCCGCCGCCGGCAACGATGCCCTCTTCGACAGCTGCGCGGGTCGCGTTCAGCGCGTCCTCGATGCGCAGCTTCTTCTCCTTCATCTCGGTCTCGGTGGCAGCGCCGACCTTGATGACGGCCACGCCGCCGGCGAGCTTGGCAAGGCGCTCCTGCAGCTTCTCCTTGTCGTATTCGCTGGTGGTCACGCCGATCTGGTTGCGGATCTGCGCCACGCGGTCGGCGATGGCCTTCTTATCGCCGGCACCGTCGACGATGGTGGTGTTCTCCTTGGTGACCTTGATCTGACGCGCACGGCCGAGCATGTCGATCGTGGCGCTCTTGAGCTCGTAGCCGAGCTCCTCGGAGATGACCTGGCCGCCGGTGAGGATGGCGATATCCTGGAGCATCTCCTTGCGGCGATCGCCGAAACCGGGTGCCTTGACGCAAACGACGTTCAGCGTGCCGCGCAGACGGTTGACGATCAGCGTGGAGAGAGCCTCACCCTCGACGTCCTCGGCGATGATGACGAGCTTCTTGCCGCTCTGAACGAGCTGCTCGAGGATCGGGAGAATGTCGGAGATGACGGAGATCTTCTTATCGGTGATCAGCAGGTAAGCGTCGTCGATGACGGCTTCCATCTTCTCGGTATCGGTGACCATATACGGGGTGATGTAGCCGCGGTCGAACATCATGCCCTCGACGACCTCGCTGTAGGTCTCGGCGGTCTTGGACTCTTCGATGGTGATGACACCGTCGGCGCTGACCTTTTCCATGGCCTCGGCGATCAGCTTGCCGATGAACTCATCGCCGCTGGAGACAGTGCCGACGCGGGCGATATCGTCCGTGCCGTTGACCTTCTGGGAGTTGGCCTTGATGGCATCCACAGCAGTCTCAACAGCCTTGGCCATGCCCTTCTTCATCACGACGGGATTCGCACCGGCGGCGAGGTTCTTCAGGCCCTCGCGCACCATGGCCTGCGCCAGAAGCGTTGCGGTCGTGGTGCCGTCGCCCGCAACGTCGTTGGTCTTGGTGGAGACTTCGCGCACGAGCTGCGCGCCCATGTTCTCAAACGGATCTTCGAGCTCGATCTCCTTGGCGATGGTCACACCGTCGTTGGTGATCAGCGGTGCGCCGAACTTCTTATCGAGCACCACGTTGCGGCCCTTGGGGCCGAGGGTGACCTTGACGGTATCGGCAAGAGTATTGACGCCGACTTCCAGCGCCTTGCGCGCCTCTTCGCCGGACTTAATGAGCTTAGACATAAGAGTGTACCTCCATTTTTAGGATTTGGAAATTTCGCGGAACGCGAAAATGATTTAGATCGTTTTTTCTGACGACATGCGCGTCAGAAAAAACACTTTGCAGCCCTCAAACGTGCGAGCAACGCGAGTGCGCTGCAGAGGGCTGTCGGGGTGTTCTCAAGAGGGGGCCTGCCCCCTCTTGACTTTTTTACTCGACGATGGCCAGAATATCGCTCTGGCGGACGACGACATACTCCTCGTCATCCAGCTTGACCTCGGTGCCGGAATACTTGCTGGTGATGACCTTGTCGCCGGGCTTGACGGTCATCACGACGTCGTGACCGTCCACCATGCCGCCGGGACCGACGGAAATAACTTCGGCAACGGAGGGCTTCTCCTTGGCGCTGGCGGTCAGGATGATGCCGCCCTTGGTGGTCTCTTCGGCCTCGAGCATCTTGAGGATGACGCGGTCAGCAAGCGGTGTGAGTTTCATGGCTTGGTGCCTCCTTGTATATTACAAAAATTTTTAACGGTTTCAGTCGGGTTAGCACTCATTCTCATCGAGTGCTAACCGATGGTGCTATCATAGCGCACTGCCAAGCCATTTGCAAGGGGTATTTGGGGAATTTTTCAAAAATTCACAGCTTATTCAAAAAGTCTTCCGCCCGCTCGCGTCCACTGTTCCACCGGAGAGGTGAAAGAGGTCGAATGCCGCAGCATTCGACCTCTTTTGTCATTCTATCCTGTTATTGAGCTGCCGCGTTACCGCGCCGTCGCGTCCGGGTCGCAGCCCTTGGGTGCAAAGAAGTTGACCTTTTTGTCCGCGAGCCTCAGCGTCACGCACTGGGAGTGCATGCTCTCGCCGTCGAGGCAGGTCGTAAGGTCGCCCTCGAGCGCTTCGATGCGCACGACCTTTGCCGTGGAAACACGGATGATGTCCTGCGGCAGCTTTTTGTAGTCGCCCGCACTGTAGCCGCCGAAAAGCGTCGCAAAGCGCGCCTTGCTGACGTTCTTGACAAGCACCGTATGCAGGATGCCGTCGGTCATGCGGGCCTCCGGCACGGGGGTGGAACCGCCGCCGTAATAGCGGCCGTTGCACATCGAAACGAGGGCATAGGTGTCTTCCAGCACCTCGTCGTCGAGCGTGACGCGCCACCTGCGGCCGATCTTGCGGAAAAGGAAGTTCACCGCGACGCTGGCTAAATAGCTCCCGCGCCCCGAGAGCATCGGTGACGCGCCGAACTCGTGCACGCTCTCGGCGATGCGGGCGTCGATGCCCGTACAGGCGATGGTCAGGCAATACTTGCCGTTGCAGTCGATGAGGTCGAGCGGCGTGACGGGACCGTTCCACAGGTTCTCCGCGTCGAGAAAGAGCGGCATGGCGTCCTTTCCGAAGTTTTTGAGAAAGTCGTTACCCGTGCCGATGGGGATGCAGGTCATCGCGGCGTTTGAAAAGCCCGCGATACCGTTGGCGATCTCGTTGATGGTGCCGTCGCCGCCGCAGGCGTAGAAGCGCACGGGCTCGCCGCTCTCGGCAATGGCGCGCGTGAGCATCGTCGCGTGGCCGCATGACTTCGTCAGCATACACTCGACATCTAAATTATGGTCTTTTTTCAGTTTTTCGGCCATCGTGTAGACACGCTGACGGCCGTCCTTTTTCCCGGCAGCGGGATTGATGATAAAAATGTGCTTCAAGAGTCTCACTCCTGCTCAAAATTCGGTTCTTTTTATTTACTATACCGCAGCAGGCGCGAAAAAGAAATGAACAGCGTGTTAATTCTGTGTGAAGAAACGCTCGCCTTATTCCGCAAAAAATGCTTCGATGGCCGCGCGGTCACAGCCAACGCTGCCCTGCACGAAGTTCGGCTTGCCGCCGCCGCGGCCCGAAAGCGCCGCGTTCATCTTTTTTGTAAAGTCACGCAGCTCTCCGCCGGCGTGACCGATGGCGTACTTGTACGCGCCGTCCGCGCCGGCAAAGACCGCGCAGCGGCCGCCGCAGGCGTTCGCCACCGCGTCGCAGAGCTTACGCAGGCTGTCGCCGCTCATCTCGTCCTCAAAGAGCAGGACGTCGCCCTTGCCCTCATACTGCGCGGCGGTCTGGGCAAAGGCGGACTCTTCGAGCTTCGCGCAGCGCAGCTTGAGCGCGCCGAGCTCGGACTGCAATCGCTCCACCGCCGCCGCACTTGCGACCGGCTTGACGGAGAGGGCCTGGCCGATGTGCAGGCTCTGCTCCCAGCAGGCGGAAAGATAGCGCCGCGCGCGGTCGCCGCACAAGAGCTCGATGCGAACGCCCTCGCGGAACTTCTGCACGGAGAGGAACTTGACAAGCCCCACCTGGCCCGAGCGCACGACGTGCGTGCCGCAGCAGGCGCAGCAGTCCGCGCCGGGGAAGGCGACGATGCGCACGTCGCCCTCGAGCGGCTTTTTGCTGCGGTACTCGACCTTGTCGAGCTCCGCGCCGCGATAGAACTGGATATCGATCTCGTGGTCTTCGCAGATATAGCGGTTTGCCGCCTCCTCGATCTCCATAAGTTCTTCCCACGAAATATCGGCGTTGAAGTCGATGGTCACGATATCCGTGCCCATGTGAAAGCCGACGTTGTCGCAGCGGAAGCGCTCGCAAATCAGGCCCGAGCAGATGTGCTCGCCCGAATGCTGCTGCATATGGTCGAAGCGGCGCGCCCAGTCGATCTTTCCCTCAACACTTGCGCCGACCGCGAGGGGCTTGTTGCAAAGGTGGGTGATGACGCCGTTCTTGTCGTGGACCTCGAGCACCTTTGCTTCGCCCAGCACGCCGGTATCGTAAGGCTGGCCGCCGCCCTCTGGATAGAAGGCCGTCCGGTCGAGCGTCACGAGATATCCGCCCTTTCCCTCCTCACAGGAGGTGACAGCGGCGGCGAATCCCTGCAAAAAGGGATCTTCATAGTAGAGTTTTGTCGTTTCCATGGTGTTTTCTCCTCAGTCGATCAGGCCGAGCGCCTGTTTTTCATGCAGCACACGGTAAACATGCGCGTCGATCTCCCGCTCGTCGATCTCGCCGCGCTCCACGGCGGCGATGACCTGCGGGATCTGCGTCCGATAGTCGGTGGTCACGATCATATCGTTGCCCGCCTGAAGCGCGAGCACCGCCACGCTCCCGTCCTGCGCATAGGACTTGACCGCGTCCATCGCAAGGTCGTCCGTCACGATAAGGCCGTCGAAGCCGAGCGTGCCGCGCAGGATCTCATGCACCTTGGGCGAGAGCGACGCGGGAAGCGACGCATCCATGCAGTTCACGATGTTGTGGCTCACGAGCACGAACGGCGCGCCCGCCGCGATGCCCGCGGAAAAGGGCAGGAGATCGGCGGTCTCAAAGGTCTCGTAGCTCCGCTCGTCGACGGCGATGCCCGTGTGGGTGTCGACATTGTCCCCGTAGCCGGGGAAGTGCTTCAGCACGCAGGCAACGCCCGCGGCCTCATATTCCGTCACGGCCTTTGCGATGTAGTCCGCCGTGGTCTGCGCGTCCTTCCCGAACGAGCGGGCGTAGATGAAGTCGTTCTTATCGGTCGACACATCGCACACGGGGGCGAAGTTCACATTGATGCCGAGCGCCTTGAGCTGTTCGTTGTACGTGCGCGTCGTACTGAGGAGCCCATCCATGCCCTCCGCGGTGTAAAGCTCCTGCGGAGAGGGGAGCGGGGCGGAGAAGAGGTTCGGGTTTTTGCTCGCACGCGTCACAGTGCCGCCCTCTTCATCGCTGCCGATGAAAAGGGGGATATCCGCAGCAGCCTGATAGGACTGCACCGCGGCGGTAAAATCGTCTTGCGTCAGCCACGCGCCGCCCGCGTCCTTATAATCCCGCCCGAAGAGCAGAAGACCGCCAAGATGATAGGTTTCCACATCCTCCGCCGCGTCCGTTTCCGGGCAGCGGACGAAAAAGAGCTGGCCGACCTTTTCTTCAAGCGTCATCTCCGCGATGCGCTCGTTCAGGCGCTGCTCGGCGAGCTCCTCGGGCGTCTGCTCCGGCGGCGCGGGCGTGGGGGCGACGGTCGGCGTGTCCGGCTGCCCGTCGGGCTCGTCCGTTTTTTTTTCGCCGCAGGCAAAAAGCAGCAGGCAGAGCATGAGCGTCAGCAGCGCAGCAAGTCCCTTTTTCATGAGGCGTCCTCCCCGTCAAAGTGCGTTTCGATGTAGTATTGCGCGCGCAGATAGCGGTCGTTCTCGTCGCCCGCCGCGCCCTCGAGCTCCGCTACGAGCTGACCGCCGCTCAGGCGCCAGCCGCCCGAGCTCATCAGGGGCGAGACCGCGCGCATCTCGCGCTGGAGCTGCATGAAGCCGGGACCCTCCCAGCCGCATTCGTCGAAGACCTTGGCCATCAGGAAGCAGGGCGAAAAGTCGCCGCCGTCCTCGGCAAAGTCGTTGCCGAGCAGGTCTCTTGCCGCCTGATTGGCGTAGATGACATAGGGCGTCGCGTAGTAATTGTAGAAGCCCTCAAGCGTCGAAACGTCCAGATCGACGCCGATCTCGGTATAGACGCTGCTGCCGTTGCCCACCCAGGGCTTGTGGTCGCCGAAGAAGACGAAGACGATGGGCTCGTCGCGCTTTTCCAGCTCCTCGGTCATGCGGCACATCTCGTTCACTGTGCTGCGGATGCCCGCAAGGTAGTTGTTGATGACACAGCAGGTCTCCATCGACCAGCCGTTCTTTTCTGGCGTGGCGTATTCCTCCCAGTAGGTCTCGGAAGGGTAGGGGCCGTGGTTCTGGTACGACACGGAGAAGAGGAAGAGGGGATCGTCCGTCTCCGTGCGTGAGTCGATATCATTCAGCAGGTAGTCGACGAGCACCTTGTCGGAGTGATAGAGCGCGTCGGAGATGGAAATGAGGTCGCCGAAGCCCGTATCGTTGAACACGCTCTCGTCAAAGCCAAGGTATTCGTTCACGTTGCTGCGGTTATAGAACCAGCTATAGCCGGGGTGGCGATAGAGCGCGTCATAGCCCTGCGACTTGAAATAGCGGACATAGGTGTTGACGGGGCTGCGGAACTCCTCGTGCTCGCTGTAGCCTGTGAGATAGCCCCATTCGGTATCCACCGTGCCGCCGGCGAAGATGTTGGTGAGCAGGCGGCCTGAAATGCTGCGCTCCTCAAGCTCATGCAGCGGCTCGTAGATCTCGTGGACCGCGGGGATATCATCGAGCACAGGGAAATCCGTCAGGTCGGAGAAGGCTTCGAGCATGATGCCGACGACGGTGATCTTCTCCCCCTCCGGGATATCCTGATCCTCATAGGACGCGAGTGTGCTGCTCGCCTCGCTCTCACGGTAGCCGCTCGGCGCATTGGGGAACATATCCTGCACGCTGTAGAGGAAGGGATAGGTCGTGCCGCGCGAGAGGTATATCTCCACCTCGGACCAGGGGTTGATGAGGCTGTTGTTGGCCGTCTTTTCATAGATATCGGCGCTGGTGTAGAGTTCAAAATAGCTCGCGAGCGTCAGCGTCAGCATGGCCATCAGGCCCACAAGGCGGCCGCGCTGGCTCATGCGCTCTCTGCGCAGCAGCACGACAGAGAAAATGAGCATCCCAACAAAGCCCGCGATCACGAGCTTGACAGGCTCCGTCAGCTCAAAGGTGTAGTTGCCCATGATGCCGCCTGCCGTACGGATGAGGCGCAGGTCGCTCGCCAGCACCGGGTCGCCGCGCAACTGTATCTTATAGTAGCTCGCGAGTGCGAGGCCGAGGAACGGCACCGCTGAGAGCAAATACGCCGCCCAGGGCCGCGCGAAGAGGAAAAAGCCGAGGTAGACGACCAGCAGCGGCAGCAGCAGGTCCATCACGACGAGCAGCGGGAGCTTAAAATAGGACTCCCAGAGCGCCTGCGCGTCGATGCTCGCGTAGGAGTTCGCCGTGAGATAGAGCGAGAGGAGCCCGATGCCGAGGCCGAAGGCCGTGAGCCACAGGAAGACCCACAGGCGGTGCACACAGCGCATGGCGCGCCCGGCGTTTTCCTCCGGACGCAGCAGAGAATGGAAAAATCGCATAGAAAAGGTTCCACCTTTCATGAGCCAAAAGCAAAATAATAGAAAAGTATAGCATTTCCACAGGAAAAACGCAACTGCGCGCTTTGCCCTTCCTGCACAAAGCGTCGCGGCACTTGACAAGCGCTTTTGCGCATGCTATCCTACAAACAGAAAAAGCTGAGAAAAAGAAGCGTTTCTTCCTCACCGCTTTCAGAGAGGGGACGGATGGTGCAAGTCCCCGCGGAAGAAGAAAGGCGGCGCTTTTGAGCTGTGCGGCGGAAATGCCGCGCCGGGCCCTCCGTTACAAGGGAACGAAGTGCCCCGCATCCAGCGGGGAATTCAGGTGGAACCACGGACAATTGCTTTGTTCGCCCTGAGCCTACTATTCATAGGCTCAGGGCGTTTTTTATCTCCTGAGCCAAGTACCGAAAGGAGAAATTCACCATGAAAAACACCGAAAAGACGATGGACAAGATCGTCGCGCTGTGCAAAAACCGCGGCTTTGTCTTCCCCGGCAGCGAGATCTACGGCGGCCTTGCCAACACCTGGGACTACGGCCCCCTCGGCGCGGAGCTGAAGAAGAACATCAAGAACGCTTGGTGGAAGAAGTTCGTGCAGGAGAATCCCTATAACGTCGGCCTTGACTCGGCGATCCTGATGAACCCGCAGACCTGGGTCGCGAGCGGCCACCTCGGCGGCTTCTCCGATCCTCTGATGGACTGCCGCGAGTGCCACGAGCGCTTCCGCGCCGACAAGGTCATCGAGGACTGGTGCGCCGAGACCGGCTTCGAGCTCCCCAAGCCCATCGACGCCTTCTCCCAGCAGGAGATGAAGGATTTTGTCGAGGAGCACATGATTCCCTGCCCCACCTGCGGCAAGCACAACTTCACCGACATCCGCCAGTTCAACCTGATGTTCAAGACGTTCCAGGGCGTGACCGAGGACGCGAAGAACACCGTCTACCTCCGCCCCGAGACCGCGCAGGGCATCTTCGTCAACTTCAATAACGTCCAGCGCACCACGCGCAAGAAGCTCCCGTTCGGCATCGGCCAGATTGGTAAGTCCTTCCGCAACGAGATCACGCCGGGTAACTTCATCTTCCGCGTGCGCGAGTTCGAGCAGATGGAGCTTGAGTTCTTCTGCAAGCCGGGCACCGACCTTGAGTGGTTCCAGTATTGGCGCAACTTCTGCCACAACTGGCTGCTCTCCATCGGCCTGAAGGACGAGAACCTCCGCCTGCGCGACCATGATCCCGAGGAGCTGTGCTTCTACTCCAAGGCGACGACGGACTTCGAGTTCCTCTTCCCCTTTGGCTGGGGCGAGCTGTGGGGCGTTGCCGACCGCACGGACTACGACCTCACGCAGCACCAAACCGTCAGCGGCGAGAAGATGGTCTACCGCGAGGGCGAGGGCAAGGACATGGTCGAATACGTCCCCTACGTCATCGAGCCGTCGCTCGGCGTGGAGCGCAGCGTGCTCGCGGTCCTGTGCGACGCCTACGATGAAGAGGTCGTCGGCCAGGACAAGAAGGGCAACGACGATGTGCGTGTCGTGCTGCACTTCCATCCCGCGCTCGCGCCGTTCAAGGCCGCGATCCTGCCCCTTTCCAAGAAGGAAGTGCTCACCGGCCCCGCGCAGGAGCTGTATGCCGAGCTTTCCAAGGAGTTCATGGTCGACTATGACGAGACCGGTTCGATCGGCAAGCGCTACCGCCGCGAGGACGAGATCGGCACGCCGTACTGCATCACCTTCGACTTCGACACCGTCGGCGACGAGGCGAACGGCATCGCGGCCGACCACTGCGTCACCATCCGCGAGCGCGACAGCATGGAGCAGGTGCGCATCCCCATCAGCGAAGTGAAGGACTTCCTGCGCGAGAAGATCGCGTTCTAAGCTTTTCCGCAAAAAATAAAGAGAGGGGCGTTCCCATACGGGAACGCCCCTCTTGCTGCATGATACTGCGCCGCAGGCTTTGCCGTCCGCAGACGGCAAATGATTCTGATTCGTTTTTTCTGATGACATGCGCGTCAGAAAAAACACTTTGCGCGAAGTGAGTGTCGAATTGGCCGCTTTGCAGCGGCCAACCGAGGCACAGAACGCAGCGGATCCTTCTCGAAGAAGAGGCTTTGCCTCTTCTTCGAGATCACTTCTTCTCGTCTTCGAGCAGGCCCTTGAAGCTTGCGGCAAGACCTGCAAGGCTCTGGATCTCGCTCGGGACGATGATCTTCGTCGCCTGACCGTCGGCGGCCTTCTCGAAGGATTCGAGCGCCTTGATCTTAACGACCTGATCGTTGGGGTTGGCCTCGTTGAGCATCTTGATGGAGTCCGCGAGCGCCTGCTGCACGTTCAGGATGGCCTGCGCTTCACCCTCGGCCTTGAGGATGGCCGCCTGACGCTCGGCCTCGGCCTTGAGGATGGCCGCCTGCTTTTCCGCGTCCGCGCGCAGGATGGTGGACTGCTTTTCACCCTCTGCCACGAGGATCTGGGACTGCTTCTGGCCCTCGGCCTGAAGGATGGACTCGCGGCGCTCGCGCTCAGCCTTCATCTGCTTTTCCATCGCGTTCTGGATCTCGCGCGGCGGCAGGATGTTCTTGAGCTCCACACGGTTGACCTTGATGCCCCACGGGTCGGTGGCCTCGTCAAGGATGGAGCGCATCTTGGCGTTGATGACGTCGCGGCTCGTGAGCGACTGGTCGAGCTCCATTTCGCCGATGATGTTACGCAGCGTCGTCGCCGTCAGGTTCTCGATGGCGTTCATCGGGTGCTCGACACCATAGGTGTAGAGCTTGGGGTCGGTGATCTGGAAGTAGATGACCGTGTCGATCTGCATGGTGACATTATCCTTCGTGATGACGGGCTGGGGATCGAAGTCGGCCACCTGCTCTTTGAGGCTGACC
Source organism: uncultured Eubacteriales bacterium (assembly GCA_900552015.1). Lineage (GTDB taxonomy): Bacteria > Bacillota > Clostridia > Oscillospirales > Oscillospiraceae > Hominicoprocola. The sequence continues at coordinate 31,939 of URXY01000004.1, forward strand.
TTCTTCACAACGCGCTCGAAAAACGGAATTTTGAAGTGCAGGCCCACGCCCCAGGTCGCGCTGTAAGCGCCGAGGCGCTCAACGACATATGCTCTCGACTGCTGCACGATCTGGATGTTCGTCACGAGCACCAGAAGCACCAGCAGCACTAAAATGCCGATACCGATATAGCCGATCCATTCCATAGTTCTTTTCCTCCTAAAATGTTGTGTAGTTTGGGTTTACTCTCTTCTCTCGGTTTCTTTACTCTCGCGCACGTAGAGCTTGACGCCCTCCATGCGAACGATCCTTGCCATTTTCCCCTTAGGGATGATATTGCCGTCTTCGCTGCGCGCCGTCCAGGTCTTGCCGTCGATGTACACAGCGCCGGTGGCGTTCTCATTGTCGACCGTTTCGGTCACCTTGGCCTCGTGGTGCAGCACACGGTCGGCGTTCGTGGGCACGATGGTCTTATCCAGCATCTTGCGCGCAAGGGGCCTTGTTGCGATGAGCGCCAGAATGGATACGATCAGGAAGACCGCGAATTGCAGCCACAGCGCCGCGCCCAGCTCCGTCGCCACCAGCGCGGCCACCGCGCCCACGACGAACCAGATCGACACCAGCCCCGCCGTCGCCGCCTCGGCAATGCCGAAGATGATGATGGCGGCGATCCAGATAATGGTCATCATTTCATCTGCTCCTCCTTTCAAACTGCGCATACAGTAGACGTATGCCGGACCGATCATCGCGATGACGGTCAGCAGCATGATCCCGATGCTTTTGTTGTAGGGTGACAGATTCGCATACAGGTTCGACAACTCGCTGCCGAGCGTGCGCGCGGACAGCAGCGGGGCTTCGACCGGCGGCTCGCCGGGGGTGGGGACTTCTTCTTTGAACAGCTCGTCCATCGTTACGCCGTAGCGGTTGCAGATGAAGATGATCTTCTCCATCTCGGGGTAGCCCCGGCCGGATTCCCAGCGCGAGACCGACTGGCGCGAGACCTGAAGCTGTTCGGCAAATTCCTCCTGCGTCAGCCCGCTGCGTTTGCGGACCTCCTGGAGCCGCTCGCCAAATGCCATTGCGTTCCCTCCGTTTCTCTGTCTGAGGATAAGATAGCAAAACCGCGCGTCCATTTCCAGCAACTTTGGTGTTGCATTCCGTATTTTTTCGAAAAATTTCGCGCAAGTTTGATGTTACATTCATGTGACAGCGCGCTTTCCGCGCTGTTTTTCCTATTGTACCACACGCTCCACCGCTTTACCATGCTTATTTTGACGCGGCGATTGCCTTTTTTGTTCCCATCCGCTATACTAAAGTCAAATCATTTTTTCGGGAGCGTTATTATGCTGGAATTTGTCATTCCCTGCCTCTTGGGCCTTGAGAGCTTAGTGGGCGATGAGATCAAAAAGCTCGGCCTTTCTGATGTGCGCGTTGAGAACGGCCGCGTCCTCTGCCGCGGCGAGGCGCGCGACATCGCGCGGCTCAACATCAACCTGCGCTGCGGCGCGCGCGTCATCCTGGTGCTGCACAAGTTCCGCGCGACGGATTTTGAATCGCTCTTTCAGGGCGTGCGCGCGGTACACTGGGAGGACTGGATCCCCCGCGAGGGGGAGTTTCCCGTCGTGGGCTACTCCATCAACTCGACGCTCCACTCCGTGCCCGCCTGCCAGTCGATCGTCAAAAAGGCGGTCGTCGACCGCCTGAGCGCGGCCTACGGCATCGCGCAGTTCCCCGAAACGGGGCGGCGCTATCAGGTGCGCTTTTCCATCATGAAGGACGAAGTTACCGTCGGGCTCGACACCTCGGGCGAGGGTCTTTACAAGCGCGGCTACCGCGCCCACGGCGTGGCGGCCCCGCTCAAGGAAACGCTCGCCGCCGCAATGGTCAAGCTCTCGCACTACAATGGGCGCGACCCGTTCTGCGACCCGTTCTGCGGCAGCGGCACCATCGCCATCGAGGCGGCGCTCATCGCGCGCAACCGTGCGCCGGGCCTCAACCGCAGCTTTGCCGCCCAGCACTGGGCCACGCTCGATAAAATGCTCTGGCTCGACGCGGCGGACGAGGCCATGGACAAGGAATTCCACGGCAAGTACGAGATCTGGGGCGGCGACATCGACCCCGACGCCGTCGAGCTCTCGCGCCACAACGCCGAGCTCGCCGAGGTCGACGACATCGTCAAGTTCGAGGTCGATGACGCCACGCGTTTCCACTGGGGCGGGCTCTATGGCCGCATCGTGACGAACCCGCCGTATGGCGAGCGGCTTCTTGAGCGCGAAGAGGCGGGCGAGCTCTATAAAGCCTTCGGCAAGGCGATGGATAAGCTGCCCGACACCTGGCGGGTGTATGTGCTGTCGTCACATCCAGATTTTGAGCGCTGCTACGGGCGCTTTGCCGATAAGAAACGTAAGTTGTACAATGGCATGCTCAAATGTGATCTTTTCATGTATGGAAAAAGATTGTAACGCCGCGCGCTACGCGGCGGGGGAGCTCCCGCACCGTGCGGGGATGCGTAAAAGGGGGATATTCTCTTTCTCAGAAAGAGAATATCCCCCTTTGAGAGTTCCGTCCCCATGGTATGTGGAACTATGCAGCAGCCCTGCGGGCTGCAATATTAGATACTCAGATCATTGAGCCTGCACAGCGTGTTGACGACGGCGAAGATGATGACCGCGCCGAGGTTTGCGGTGGTGTTGTCCTGATCGAAACGCGGCGAGATCTCGCAGATGTCAAATCCGCGGACCTTGCGCGTGCGCAGCACGTGCTTGATCAGCGGCAGCACGATCTCGGGGTCGAGGCCGAGCGACTGCGGCGCGCTGACGCCCGGGGCGAACGCGGACGAGAAAACGTCCGAGCAGACGGTGATGTACGTGTCGTCGCACTGATAGAGAAACTGGTCCATGCGCTCAAGAATGGACTCCAAGTTCGAGGCCTGTAAATCTTTCGCGAGCACATAATCGACGCCGAGCTCCTCGGCCTTTTTGAAGAGGCTCACGGTGTTGCTGTGCTGCTGGATGCCGATGGGGAAATAGTGGTACGGCGTGCCCTCAGCCTTGCAGACGTCCGCCATCTGGCGGAACATCGTGCCGGACGAGTTGCCCATGTCGTACGGGCGCAGATCAAAGTGCGCGTCAAAGTTGACGATGCCGAGCTCCGGCGTCTTGCCCTTGTCCTTTAAGAAATTGTGCTGGCCCTGGAAGTGGCCGAATGTCGTCTCGTGGCCGCCGCCGAGCACGATGGGGAACAGGTTCCGGCGCAGAATTTCCTCCACGGCGCAGCCCAGCTCGCGCTGGCCCTCTTCGAGCGAAATTTCATCACAGATGATATCGCCCGCGTCGTAGAGCTTGACCTCCTGCGAGAACGTGCAGGGAAGGCCCGACATCTGGCCGCGCACAAAGTCCGGCGCGAGCGCCGTGCCCGTGCGGCCCTTGTTGCGCGCGACGCCCTTGTCGCTGCAAAAGCCGATGAAAGCAAAGCCGAGCTTGCCGGTAAACGGCGCGCCGTCGTCGTTCAGGTCGATGGGCTGCACCCACTGGTGCCAGCGAAACGCGTCGTAATCGGTCTCGCTGTCGATGCGCCCTTTCCAGCTGTCCATCGCGCTGACATAATGATCCAAAAGCATATCTGATCGCACTCCTTTACCGTATTTGCAATGGTTTTCTGATTATTCATCCAGCTTGAGGACGGCAAGGAAGGCCTCCGTCGGCACCTGCACGGTGCCGAGCGAGCGCATTTTCTTTTTGCCCTCCTTCTGCTTTTCGAGTAGTTTCTTCTTTCGGCTGATATCGCCGCCGTAGCACTTGGCCAAAACGTCCTTGCGCATGGCCTTGACGGTCTCGCGCGCGATGATGCGCCCGCCGATGGCCGCCTGAATAGGAATTTCAAAGAGCTGGCGGGGAATGTTGTCCTTGAGCTTTTCGCACAGCTTTCTCGCCCGGCCGTAGGCCTTGTCGCGGTGGGCGATGAAAGAAAGCGCGTCCACCTGATCGCCGTTGAGCAGGATGTCGACCTTCACAAGGTCGCTCGGGCGGTAGCCGGAGAGCTCGTAGTCGAGCGAGGCGTAGCCCTTGGTGTTGGCCTTGAGCGTATCAAAGAAATCGTAGATGATCTCGTTGAGCGGCATCTCGTAGTGCATTTCGACAAGGTAGGTGTCGAGATACTGCATATCCTTGAATTCGCCGCGCCGGTCCTGACACATCGGCATGATGTTGCCGACATAGTCGGGCGGCGTGACGATCGTCACCTTGACGTAGGGCTCCTCGGCACGCGCGATGTGCGCGGGGTCGGGGTAGTTGTGCGGGTTGTCGACGCGCACCATCGTGCCGTCGGTCTTGTAGACCTCGTAGATGACGCTCGGGAGCGTGGTGACAAGGTCCAGGTCAAATTCGCGCTCCAACCGCTCCTGAATGACCTCCATATGAAGCATCCCGAGGAAGCCGCAGCGGAAGCCGAAGCCCAGCGCGACGGACGATTCCGGCTCAAACGTCAGCGAAGCGTCGTTGAGCTGCAATTTTTCCAGCGCGTCGCGCAGGTCAGGGTATTTGCTGCCGTCCTCGGTGTAAATGCCGCAGTAGACCATCGAGCGCACCTTGCGGTAGCCCGGCAGCGGCTCGCTCGCGGGATGCTCGACGCCCGTGACCGTGTCGCCGATCTGCGTCTCGTGCACGTCCTTGATGCTTGCGGTGAAGTAGCCGACCTGACCGGCCTCCAACTGCTTCGCGGGCTCCAGACCCAGCGGGCGCATCAAGCCGCATTCGAGCACCTTGAATGTTGCGCCCGTCGCCATCATCTTGACCTCCATGCCGGGCTTGATCGTGCCCTGCTTCAAGCGCATATAGACGATAACGCCGCGGTAGGCGTCGTAATAGCTGTCGAAGATCAGCGCCTGAAGCGGCGCGTTCGGGTCGCCCTGCGGGCAGGGGAGGTTCTGCACGATGTCTTCGAGCACCGCGTCGATGTTGATGCCCTGCTTGGCGGATATCTCGGGCGCATCCTCGGCGGGGATGGCTAAAATGTCCTCGATCTCCTGCTTGACGCGCTTGGGGTCGGCGGCGGGCAGGTCGATCTTGTTGAGCACGGGGCGAATTTCAAGGTCGTGCTCCATCGCGAGATACGTGTTCGCAAGCGTCTGCGCCTCGATGCCCTGCGAAGCATCGACGACCAGCAGCGCGCCCTCGCACGCCGCGAGCGAACGCGAGACCTCGTAGTTAAAGTCAACGTGGCCCGGCGTGTCGATGAGGTTCAGGGTGTAGACCTCACCGTCGGCGGCGGTGTAGTCGAACGTGACGGCACGGGCTTTGATGGTGATGCCGCGCTCGCGCTCTAAGTCCATGTTGTCGAGGATCTGGTCCTCCATCTCGCGCGCGGAAACGGCGTTGCACTTTTCAAGAAGCCGGTCCGCCAGCGTCGACTTGCCGTGGTCGATGTGCGCGATGATGGAAAAATTTCGGATGTTCTTTTCGTTCATAACTTTTCTTCCTTATTTCCTGCCGAGCAGGGAATTGGTCTTTTCTTCGGTGCTGTGTAAAACCTGCGTCACGCTCTGCATGAGGCCGGGGTAGAGAGACGTGAGCGCCTCGTCCTCCATGGACGCGAACGCACCGTCCTTTTCGGTGAGGGCTGCGAGCGAAGAGGCATAAGCGATGTAATCCGCACGCATTTGCGCGTCCACCGCGCCGGACTGGTAGGCCGTGCTGTCGAGGCTGAAGTAGCCCTCTTTTCCGCCGCTCGCACGGTGCAGCGCGCGGTAGAGCTGATAGAACGCGCCGCCAAGGTAGCTGCCCGCCGACGTGATGAGCGTGCGGTCGTTCGTCTTGCCGAGGAGCTCAAAAAGGACGCCCGCGGTGTTGACGAGCATCTTCTTTTGCAGCGTCGCGGCGATGCTGCCGCGCAGCGTACCCTTTTCATCGCTCGAATCGTAGAGCGATTCGGCGTCGATCATACCGCCGTCGCGGTCGAGCGTGCGCCCGAGCAGATAGTCTGCCGACACATGGTAATAGTCGCAGGCCTTTTTCACAAAGGCAAGGCCCGGCTCGCGGATGCCGTTTTCGTAATGGGACAGCAGCGCCTGCGAAATGCCGAGCTCTTTGGCAGCCTTGCGCTGGGAGATGCCCTTTTCCTGCCGCAGCAGGGCAAGGGTGCGGGAAAAGTCAGCATTCATGGCTATAACCTCGTCATTCAAAATACGGTAGGTTATAGTATAGCCTATTGATTACCACTTGTAAATCGAAAATCCGCAAAAAAGCGCAAAAAAGTAGGGCACGGCGGTCACCCGCCATGCCCTAAGGAGGAGAAGAAAATGACCCTGTTCAAATGAGCGCGCTCAGGAGCCATGCAAGCGCGATGCCGCCCGCACCGACGCCGCACCACAGCGCGGGCGAGCCGCGCCGCAGAAAGCTCTTTGTGCGCCTCTGCGTACGGCCGCAGCTTCGCGCTACGCGGCAAGCCTCGTCCACCAGCTTCTGCGCCGTCACGCCGCTGCGCGAGGCAATGTCACTGCGCACGATGAAGATCGCCTGCTCGAATAATTCCGTATCTGGCGAGTCGACGACAATGACCCGCCTTGATGTCCCCCTGACCACTTGTGCAGCACCTCCCGCGGAAAAATATTCTAAGGGCAGTATGCCCCTCGCGCGGGAAGCTATACCGGCGCCGCAAATTTTTCCGGCCCATTATACCTCCTGCGCACCGGCCGCGTCCTTCGGGATATAGAGCGCCATCACACCTGCGTCGTCCGTTTCCCCGCGGCGGCCGATGCTCTCGGCAAGGATCGCCGAGACGAGCAATTGCGGATTTTCACCCTCCCAGCCCGCGAGCAGGTTTTGCAGCCATTCGTCGTCCGTGCTGTCAGCCACGCCGTCGGACACCATGACAAGAAAGCTCCCCGGCGAAAGGCGAAGATGCGTCGCCTCCGGCGGCGGCGAGCCCTCCTGCAAGCCCGCCGGCAGGCACGAGCAGGTCACGCGGCGTACGGACCCGCCGCGCTTTAAATAGCTCGGCGCCGCGCCATACTTGTAGAGCTCGCCCTCGAGCGTCCGGAGTGAGAGCATCAAAAGGTCTACCGTCGTGAAGCTGTCGGTCGATTCGGCACGGAGCGAGAGCGCGCTGTTGAGCGTCTTGAGCGCGGGCGGCGCGTCGATGCCCGCGCGCAGGAAGCGCTCTAAAAGGCGCACAGCCATCGCAGACTCGCGCTGTGCCGCCTCGCCGCAGCCCATACCGTCGGAAAGGAGCAGACAAAGTGTGCCGTTTTCGGTCTCGAACTGGCTCGCGCTGTCGCCGCTCACACGCTCACCGCGCTTGGGCCGCAGCGACAGGCCCAGTTGATAGGGGTGCAGCGGCAGCGCGGACGCCGTCTGCGCATTTGCGCTGTCCGCCGCGCTCTGCAAAAGCTCGGAGAGCTGCGCGTACTGCGAGGCGGCCTTCGCGTGGTCCTCGGCGATCCTTTGCCGGTACTGCCGCCGCAGAAGGTAGGTGTGCAGCTCCTCGTTCACAGCGGACAGGAAGCTCGGAAAACGGATGCAGCGGTCAGCAAAATACGACGGGAAATCCTCGCCGCGCCCCTTTCCGCGCTGCAAAAGCGCGGCGGTCGCGTCGTTGAGCGCGGTATAGGTGCGCTGATACTCCTTTTCCCAGCAAAAATCACACAGCGCGCAGCCACGGCAGACCTTTTCCGCCGCGCGGTCGAAGATGGCGGCGGGATTTTCCTCCGTCCGCTTCGGCGGGCGGGCGACGCTGTCGTAGAGGTCGCGCATCGCGGCGGCGGACTCCGTCAGCGTCTTGCGCAGTGCCGTATCGGATCGCGCTGTCTCCGATGCGTCGAGATGCCGTCCGCGGAAGAACTTCGGCGGGATGAGCAGGAAGAGCAGCGTGGCTGCAAGCGTCTCATAGACCAGCACGAGCCCGATCTGCGCGCTCATCGGCAGTGCAAAACACAGAATGCTGAACACGAACCACAGCGCCGAACCCACGCGGTTGCCCCGGCACGTCACGCTCACGAGTATCGCTGCAAAGGCATATGCCGCCGCGTGTGTGAAGCCGCCGTCGCCTGCCGTCAGGTCCATCGCAAGGCCGATGCACACCGCCGCCGGAACGGATACCGCACCACTGCGCTCAAAGGCGGCGAGCAGCACCACGAGCATCGAGGCAATGCGCCCCGGCGCAAAGCCATTCGCCGTCTCGTAGGACGAAAAGGCCATCAGCACGCCCAACAGTATAAAAAGCGCGGCAAAGGGGTGCTCCTTTTCCTCGGGCGCGAGCAGCGCCCGGCCGCTCATCGCCCCCAGCGCCGTGAGCAGCAGGCAGACGAGGCAGTTCGCCGCCTCGCCCGCGGGGTCGCGCAGCACGTAGACAAATTCGACCGAGAGCATCATCCCCGCCGCCATCAGCGGCAGGAAAAAACGCTTTCGGTAGAGCTTCAAGTCAAAAAAGGCGTTGTTTGCCGTGAAGATGAGCACCGCCGCGGCAAAGGTGCGCAGCGCATGGGTGAAGGGCAGGAAGAGAAACGCCCCCGCCGACGCGCCGATGAACGCGCTCAGGCCCCGCACGCCCGGCCCCGCCGCGGCTGTCAGCCCAAGCGCGAGCGGCGCGTAGCCGCCGAAGACCTGCGCGCCGGAGAGCACCGCCGCGAGCGCAAAGCGCAGCGCGCAGTCCACAAATTTTCCCGACCATTCCTTGCTGCGCAGCAGCTCCATCCCTTTCACAGCTCGTCCCCTCCTTGTGCGTTGTGAAGGTTATTGTAAACGGACACGGCAGAAAAGGCTGTCGGGAAATGAGGGCGCAAAAAAAGAACGTCCATCCGAAGACAGACGTTCCGTTTTCACATTATTTGACGATCATTTCTGCCTCGCGGGCGTTTTTCGCGATCATGTCGTGCAGCTCCTGCGTGGAGGAGAATTTTTTCTCTTCGCGCAGGTAGTCGATAAAGTCGAGCTGTAATTTCTGCCCGTACAGGTCGCCGTCGAAGCCGACAAGATACGTCTCGATCGTCACGGTGTTCTTGTCGCTCACCGTCGGCCGCACGCCGACGTTCGTCACGCCCACACACGTCTCGCCGCCTGGCAGGTGCGCGCGCGTGGCGTACACGCCGCGCTTCAAGGCGATGATGTGCTCCTCGGGGATGAGGTTTGCCGTCGGGAAAAGGGATTTTTTCCCGATGCCCTCGCCGTGGCGCACCGTGCCCTCCACAGAAAAATAGTGGCCAAGAAATTCCGACGCACGCTTCACCTCGCCCGCTTCCAGAAGCGTGCGGATATAGGTCGAGGAGACGGTCACACCGTCTTTTTCGACGCGCGGGATGATGTCGCAGCCGAGGCCGTGGGCGGCGCAGTAACTTCTGAGCTTTTCCACATCGCCCTCATTTTTGTGGCCGAAGCGGAAGTCGTGTCCCGCGACAAGGTGCACCGCGTGATACTTCCTGACGAGAAGCTCAGATATAAAGTCCTCCCACGGCATGGTCATCATGTTCCGGTCGAACGGCTCGACAAAGACCTCCTGCACGCCGTATTGTGTGCGGATGATGTTCGCGCGCTCGGCGGGCGTCGTCAGCAGCGGCACGGGCCTTCCCGTGACAAACTCGCGCGGCGAGCGGTCAAACGTAAACGCCGCGGAGCGGCAGCCGCGCTCCTGCGCGCGGCGCACCGCCATTTTGAGCAGCTCGCCGTGCCCGATATGCACCCCGTCGAAAAAGCCCAGGGCGATAACTGTGGATCTATTCATAGTTTCGGTTTCCTTTTTGCGTCAGCGTCACACGCTGAAAAAATTTCGTTTCGAGGTGAGCGTGCCATCCTTCGCCTCCGACAGGGCAAGGAACGCCCCGTCGCGTCCGTAGACGCGGTACAGCCCGTCGGGGAGCTTTGCGCGCAGGGGATTGCCGCAGAGGCACTTGCGCTCCTGCTCGGCGCTCGGGATGGTGTAAGCCGGATACTGCCGGAACAGGCTGTCCGTGGGGCGGAGCAGAGCCTCTCCCTCGCGCTGCACGTCCTCGAGCGTCACAGCCTCGTCGATGCGGAAGTTCGACGCTTCCGTGCGGCGCAGCGCCGCCATGCAGCCGCCGCAGCCGAGCGCCTGACCGAGATCGTGGCACAGCGTACGGATGTACGTGCCCTTCGAGCAAACGACGCGCAGGGCGTACTGCCCGTTCCCCAAATTCTGCGTCAGCGCAAGGTCGAAGATCGTGATGCTGCGCGGCTTGCGCGCGACCTCACGACCCTGGCGGGCGAGGTCGTAGAGCTTCTGGCCGTTTACCTTGATGGCCGAGTACATCGGCGGGATCTGCTCGATCTCGCCGAGAAAGCGCGGCAGCGCCGCGCGCACCTCGTCCTCCGTGACGGTCACGGCGCGCTCTTCGAGCGTTTCGCCGGTCGTATCCTGTGTGTCGGTCACAAGGCCGAGCTGCAAGACGGCCTCGTAGACCTTTTGCCCGCCCTCGGCAAAGGAGACGGCCTTGGTCGCCTGCCCGACGAACACAGGCAGCACGCCCGTCGCCATGGGGTCGAGCGTTCCGGCGTGGCCGACGCGTTTTTCACGCAGGATGCCGCGCAGCTTGGCACAGACATCCATGCTCGTCCAACCTGCGGGTTTGTCAATAATGATAATGCCGTTGGGCATAAGTGTTCTCCTTTGCGCCGTGTATGCGTTTTGCTTACTACTGCTCGCGCACCAAAATGTGCGCGTTCATGTGAAAGCCGTATTTTTCGTAGAGGCGGACGGCATCGTTGCCGTCGACCACCTTGACTTCGATCTTCCGGACGCCGCTGCCCGAAAATACCGCCATTGCCCAGTCCATCAGGGCCTTGCCGTAGCCCCTGCCGCGGCACTGCGGCAGGACAACGAGATAGTCGAGCTTGCCCGTGCCGTCGCCATGCAGGTCGACCTTGCAGAAGCCGGCGATCTCGTCGCCTTCCTCGATGACCGCGATGCGGGAGGTCTTCTCTTCCAGTGCCTGCGCAAAAAGCGACAGCGTTTTGTCATAGGTCCTGCTCGGATAGCTGCCCCTGAAGTGGACGGACACCTCGTTGTGGTGCTCGGACAGCGCCTGCACGCAGTTTCGCAGGCGCAGCGCTTCGTCCGCCGCGATCTGCCGCAGCGGCGACAGCCTTTTTTCGAGCAGCACGAGCTGCACGCCAGCGATGCCGTTGAACGTGCACGGCACGACGCCGATCTCGGCGTAGCCGAGCTTTTGATAGAAGCGGCGGGCGCGCGCATTGCGCGCGTTCGTGTCGATGCGAAGGTACCGGCAGCCGTGCGCGAGGGCATAGCCCTCGTAAAATGCCGCAAACTCGCGGCCAAGGCCGCGCGATTTAGCCTCGGGGTCGATGACGAGCGTGTGCAGCACCATGACTTCGCTGTCCGGCGCATCGTAACGCCAGTTCGCCCCCGCGTAGGAATCGACCTGATTCTGGTTGAGGATCGCCGTACCGACGATCTCACCATCCTGCTCCTGCACGAAGAGGTCGCCGCGCGTGAGCGCGGCTTCCGCTGTTTCACGCTCGGGATACACGCCGCGCTGCCAGCCGATCGTGGCCTCGCCGCGCTCCTCCGCCGTGTGGATCTGGTCGTAAATGCAGCACACCGCGTCCAAATCGGCGCGCGCTGCCTTGCAAATCGTGCTCACGCCTCTTCCGCCACCGCTTCGGCGATGGCGTTCAGGATCATGGCGCGGGCGGTCTCATAGTCCGCGTGCTCGATGAGACAGCCGGAGGCGGCGCGGTGTCCGCCGCCGCCGAGGAACGAGCAGGCGAGCGTCGCGTTGACACGCGCGCCTGTGCGCACGCTGACCTTCCACGCGCCGTCCTTCGTTTCCTTCATTGTCACAGCGCAGTCCGTGCCCTCGACCAAGCCGCCGAGGGACGCAAGGTCTTCCATGTCAGCCTCGGAAAGCGCCATGCTCTTTTGTAAGGACTGCGGCACGGCGACGATGACGACGCGGTCCTCGTCGTAGAATTCCATCGTGCGCAGCAGCTCTCCCTCAAGCGCCAGGCGCTTTTTACTCTTTGTGCGGAAGTGCCGCTTGTTGGCGGCTTTATAGTCGATGCCCGTCTCCATCAGCGCCGCGGCCACGCGGTGCGTGTTCGCCGTGACGTTGGAGTAGACAAAGCAGCCCGTGTCGGTCGACACGGCGACATAGAGCGGCAGCGCAACAGCAGGCGTCAGCTGGCCGAGCTCCTGCGCGAGCTCGCAGAGGATCTCGCCGCAGGCGGCGCATTCGGGGTGTACGCAGCTCTCCTTGCCGAAGCCCTCGTAGCTCGGGTGATGGTCGATGGCGAGGTCGACGCGCGTTTTGAACATCTCGGCATTGTCGGGGAACAGACTCAGCGCGGCGAGGTCGACGGAGACGACCGTCTCATAGTCAAAGTCGTCCGCGACCCAGTACTGCTCGATATACTGCTCGAAGTGCTCGGTCGTCTCGCGGTTATAGAGGATGCCCGCGGTCTTGCCCATCTGGCGCAGCATGGCGCACAGCGCCGCAGCGCAGCCGAGCGTGTCGCCGTCCGGACGGCGGTGGGTGAGGATGAGGTAGCTGTCATGCGCGCGGAGGTATGCCGCGACTTCGGAAACGGTCATTCCTGCTTATCCTCCGTGTTCAGCTTATCGTTTTCGGGGTTCGCGGGCTTCACGACGCGCGGGTCGCGCAGCATCTCTAAGATGTGCGCGCCGTATTCGATGGAATCGTCCGCGATGAACTGCAGCTCCGGCGTGTAGCGCAGCGACATGTTCGCGCCCAGCTCGCGCCGGAGATAGCCCGCCGCGCTCTTGAGACCGCGAATGACGTCCTTTTCGAGCGACTTTTCGAGAACGCTCACATAAATGCGCGAATAGCGCAAGTCGCTCGTCGTGTCCACATGGGTAATGGTCACCATGCCGCTCTGGACGCGCGGGTCCTTGAGCGTGCGGAAGAGCGAGCTGAGCTCGCGCTGGATCTCTTCATTGATGCGTCCAATGCGATTGCTTGCCATTTTTATTCCTCCTTTGAAAAAAGCAGGGGCGGGCGAACGCCCGCCCCTACCTTAAGGCTTCTAAACATTGCGCCGCGCACGGCGCAAAAATCTCAAAAATGTGCTACGCACATTTTTGAATTACGCTTCGATCTGCTCCATCACGTACGCCTCGACCACGTCGCCGACCTTGATGTCGTTGTACTTTTCGAAGCTCAGGCCGCACTCGTAGCCGCTCGCCACTTCCTTGACGGAGTCCTTGAAGCGCTGGAGCGAGGCAAGGTGACCCTCGTGGACGACGATGCCGTCGCGCACGATGCGCACATCGCACGCGCGCTGGATCTTGCCGTCGGTGACATAGCAGCCCGCGACGGTGCCGACGGACGAAACTTTATAGGTCTGGCGGATCTCGGCGTGGCCGATGACAGCCTCGCGGAACTTCGGCGCGAGCATACCCTTCATAGCGGCCTCGATCTCGTCGATGGCGTCGTAAATGACGCGGTACATGCGCATGTCGACGTGGTTGCGGGCCGCGCTGTCGCGCGCCGCGGCGTCCGGACGAACGTTGAAGCCGACGATGATGGCGTTGGACGTGGCCGCGAGCATGACGTCGCTCTCGTTGATCGCGCCGACCGCGCCGTGGATGACGCGCACGCGGACCTCGTCGTTGGAGATCTTCTCAAGCGACGCCTTGACAGCCTCGACCGAGCCCATGACGTCCGCCTTGACGATGATGTTGAGATTCTTCATCTCGCCCGCCTGGATCTGGCTGAACAGGTCCTCGAGCGAGACCTTCGTGATGGGGGCGTTGGCCTTGCGCTTTTCCTCTTCCTTGCGCTGCTCCACGAGCTCGCGGGCAAGGCGCTCGTCGGCGACGGCGTTGAAGTGTGCGCCGGCCTCGGGCACTTCGCCAAGGCCCGTGATCTCGACCGGCACGCTGGGTCCTGCGGTGGTGAGCTTCTGGCCCTTGTCGCTCATCATCGCGCGCACGCGGCCGACGGCCGTACCGGCGATGATGATGTCGCCCTGATGGAGCGTGCCGTTCTGGACGAGCAGCGTTGCGATCGGGCCGCGGCCCTTGTCGAGGCGTGCCTCGACCACAGCGCCGGACGCGGCGCGGTTGGGGTTGGCCTTGAGCTCGGCGACCTCGGCGGTCAGCGCGACCATTTCGAGCAGGTTATCGATGCCCATGCCGGTCTTGGCGGAGATGGGGCAGACGATGGTGTCGCCGCCCCAGTCTTCAGCAACAAGGCCGTACTCGGTCAGCTGCTGCTTGATGCGCTCGGGGTTGGCGTCGGGCTTATCCATCTTGTTGATGGCGACGATGATGGGAATTTCGGCGGCCTTGGCGTGGTTGATGGACTCGATGGTCTGCGGCTTGATGCCGTCCTCTGCCGCAACGACGAGGATGGCGATATCCGTGATCATCGCGCCGCGGGCGCGCATGGAGGTGAACGCCTCGTGGCCCGGGGTGTCGAGGAACGTGATGGGCTTGCCCTTGATCTGCACCTGATAGGCGCCGATGTGCTGGGTGATGCCGCCCGCCTCGCCGGAGGCGACGTGAGCGTTGCGGATATAGTCGAGAAGGCTCGTCTTGCCGTGGTCGACGTGGCCCATGACGACGACGACCGGCGCGCGGGGCTGGAGCTCGTCGGCGCTGTCCTCGTGATCGTCGATGAGCTTTTCCTCGATCGTCACGACGACTTCCTTTTCGACCTTGCAGCCGAGCTCTTCGGCGACAAAGGATGCGGTATCGAAGTCGATCATCTGGGAGAGGGACGCCATCACGCCGTTTTTCATCAGGCACTTGACGACCTCGGCGCCCGTTTTCTTCATGCGGCTCGCCAGCTCGCCGACGGAGATCTCGTCGGGGATCTTGACGGTCAGCGGCGTCTTCTTCGCGATCTCAAGCTGCAGGCGGCGCATCTTCTCGGCCTCCTCCTGCTTGCGCTTGCCGGAGAACGGCTGCTGACGGCCTCCGCGGTTCTTGTTGTTGCGGAACTTTTCCTTGGTGCCGCGCTCTAAATCGCGGCGGTCGCCGGAGCGCTCGGCCATGTCCTGGAGCTTTTCATCGTACTTGTCGAGGTTGACGTTCGTCACCTTGCGGGTGTCGACGATCTTCTTTTCCGGCACGCGCGTCGTGGGATGCTGCGTGGCGGTGGACTTGCTCTGCACCTGCGCCGGCTGGGCGTTCTGCTGCTGGGCGGGCTTGCCCTGCTGGGGCTGGGGACGATTGCCGCCGTTATTGTTGTTTCTCTGCTGATTCGGGGCGTTATTCGCCTTCGGCTGGTTCTGCGCGGGAGCCTGCTTGGGCTCGGGCTTCTTCTGGGGCGCCGCCTCGGCGTAGATGGTCTCGATCTTCACCTGATGCTTCTGCGTCAGGTGCTCGAAGACCAGATTGACTTCCTCTTCCGACAACACCTGCGAAGGCTTCTTGCTCCTGTCTTCATAGGTATTCAGGATAGACTGGATATCCTTCGACGCCATGCCGAAGTCCTTCGCCATATCGGATACCTTGTTCTTGTTCATTGTAGTAGCCAAATTATTGCACCTCCGTGTGTTGTGATCTCTGCTTATCGTCTTTCTTGAAGCTGCCCTTGCCCTTCTTCACAGGACGGGCATGAGCGAAGCGTCTGGACGCGCGCTGCTTTTCCGCCGCGCGGTGCGCCTTTTCGCGTTCAGCGCGCGTGCGTCCGTGCTTGACGGTGCGCCGCGGCGGCTTTTTCTCCTCCGCCGGCGCCTTTCCGGTCTTTCTTGCCTCGGCAGGCGCTTCCTGCGGCTCCTTATGGGGCTTTTTCTTGCCCGCGCGCACATTCTTTTCGTGCTGCTTGAGCTCCGCCCGGCGCTCGGCGGCGCGCTGGGCCTTGATGGCAAGGCGTTTGGCCGCCTCGCCGTAGTGCGCTTCGTCGCTCTCGGCGAGCTTTTTCGCGACCGCCTCGGCAAAGCCGACATCCGTCAGCGCGACCATCGCGCAGGACGTGCGGCCGAGGCCCTTGCCAAGCTCACCCTTCGCAGCGGGGATCTCGAGGCAGATGCACTCGCCTGCGTCGCCAAAGTGCTTGGCGCGGCGGCGGGTGTTATCCGCCGCGTCGGAGGCGATGAGGATGAGACGCGCGTGCTTGGCGCGCGCCGCCGCGCCGACGGGCTCCTCGCCGACCTCCAGCTTTCCGGCCTTTTTGGCAAGGCCGATGAGATTGAGCAGTTTATCCACCGTTTGCCATCTCCTTTTCCATTTCTTCATAGACGCTCTCGGGGATGGCCGTGTCCAGCGCGCGCTCGAGCGCACGGGATCTGCGCGCCCGCTTGAGGCATTCGCTGTTCGGGCAGACGTAAGCGCCGCGCCCGGGCTTTTTGCCCGTAAAGTCGAGCGATACCTCGCCCTGCGGCGATTTGACGGCGCGGATGAGCGCACGTTTGTCCTTCATCTCGCGGCAGCCCACACACTGGCGCTGCGGTATCTTCTTCACTTTCTGCATGAGCCACCCTCCTTTGATCATTCTTCTTCCTTGTAGCTCTCGGGCTTGATGTCGATCTTATAGCCGACGAGGCGCGCGGCTAAGCGCGCGTTCTGGCCCTCCTTGCCGATGGCGAGGGAGAGCTGATCGTCGGGCACGATGACGCGGCAGGCCTTGCCCTCTTCAGCAAGGCGCACGTCGATCACGTCCGCGGGCGCGAGCGCGGCGGCGATATACTCCGCGGGGTCGTCGCTGTACTTGATGATGTCGATCTTCTCGCCGCGCAGCTCGTCGACGATGCTGTTCACGCGCTGGCCGTGGGGACCGACGCACGCGCCGATGGGATCGACGTTGGGATCGTTGCTCCACACCGCCATCTTCGTGCGGGAGCCCGCCTCGCGGGCGATGGAACGGATCTCGACCGTGCCGTCATAAATTTCGGGCACTTCAAGCTCGAAAAGGCGCTTGACGAGACCCGGATGCGTGCGGGAGATGACGACCTGCGGGCCGCGGGACTGGCGGCGCACATCGACAAGATACACCTTGATGCGCTGGCCTTCCACGAGCGTTTCGCCCTTGACCTGCTCGCCGGCGAGCAGCAGCGCGTCCGTCGCCTCCGTGCCCGTGCCGATGCGCAGGGACGCATTGCCCGTGCGCGGATCGATGCGCGTGACGACACCGGTGAGGATCTCGTGCTGCTTGGAGTTGTATTCGTCGTAGACCATGCCGCTCTCGGCCTCGCGCAGGCCCTGGATGATGACCTGCTTGCCGTTGCCTGCGGCGATGCGACCAAACTCGATGTTGTCGACGGGGATGTTGACGATATCGCCGACATTGTACTTGGCGGAAATGGCCTTGGCGTCGTCGAGGCTCATCTGCGTGCCGGGGTTCTCGACCTCGTCCATGACCTCCTTCTGCACGAACATCTTCAGCTCGCGCTTGCCCTCGTCCACGTCGACGACGACGTTCTCCACGCCCTCGTGGTCGCGCTTGTAGGCGGTGGTCAGTGCCTGCACGATCTTTTCCATCATAAAGCTCTGGGAAATGCCGCGTTCCTTTTCCAGCATCGCAAGAGCTGCGAAAATCTCATCACATTTCATGAGTAGTTGCTCCTTATTTTGTATTCTGTATGATAAAAGTCAATGGTATTCTTTTTAAAAATCGCAGCGCAGGCGCACGAGCGCCACCGCGTCCTTTTCAAAGCGCATCTCCTCTTCGCCGATGCGAAGCGTCACCGCGCCGTTATCGTAGCCCGCAAGGTCTCCGGAAAACTCCTTGCGTCCGTCGACGGGCTTGTAGGTCTTCAAAAGCACGGGCGAGCCCATGAACTGCTCAAAGTCGCTGGGTCTCTTGAGCGGACGCTCCGCGCCGGCGGACGCGACCTCGAAAATATAGCTCGACTCGATGGGGTCGGCCTCGTCAAGGATATCGCTCATGGCGCGGGAGATTGCCTCGCAGTCGAGGATGTTCACGCCGCCATCCTTGTCGATATACAGCCGCAGATACCACTGTCCAGCCTCGCGGACATATTCCACGTCCCACAGCTTGCAGCCGTTCTCCTCCACAACGGGGAGCGCCAGCTCGCGCACGACTTCGGTCACCTTTTTCATTGTATCCCTCGCAGTCCGTGTTTTTTCCAAAATTTGCAAAAGAAAGAGCGGGCCAAACGGTCCACTCTCGCGCTTCCTGCATCCATAACACGGGTATATTATCACAACAAAACGCCGATTGCAAGCGTTTTTGCGTGAGAACACCCGCTTTTCTGAAAAAAATTCCGCCTTTTTCCAGCAATTTTTGCGGTCCCGGCAAAAATTGTGTCGACGATGCTTGCAAAGCGGGGGAAAGTGTGCTATAAGAGTAGGACTTTGAACGATATTATAAAAAGGAGGAGAGCGTCATGGCGCGCAGCACCACGCTCAATATGACCGAAGGCCGTCTCAGCCGGCAGATCATCACCTTTTCTCTGCCGCTGATGTTCACGAATCTCCTGCAAATGCTCTTCAGCATGGTCGACCTCGCGGTCGTCGGTCGGTTTTCGAGCTCCGCCGCCATGGGCTCAGTCGGCTCGACGACGACGCTCGTGTTTCTGTTCACAGGCTTTCTGATGGGCCTTGGCAGCGGCGTGAACGTGCTCGTCGCCACGCACTTCGGCGCGCGCAGCGAGAAAAACGTGCGCGAGTCGGTCCACACGTCGTTTCTCGTGTGCCTGATTGCAGGCGTTCTGATGCTGGCGCTGGGCCTCATCTTCGCCCGCCCGCTCCTCGAGCTTCTCAACACGCGCGACGACCTCATCGACGGCGCGGAGCTCTACCTTCGCATCTACTTCCTCGGCATGCCCGCCGCCGCGCTCTACAACTACGGCAACGGCGTACTGAACGCCATCGGCGATACGAAAACGCCGCTCATCTACCTCTCCACCGCAGGCGTGCTGAACGTCATCCTCGACCTTACGTTCGTCATCGGCCTCGGGATGTCGACCGACGGCGTAGCGCTCGCGAGTATGCTCTCCCAGTGCGTCTCGGCGGGGCTCATCGTCCGCTCGCTCCTGCGCAGCAAGGACATCTACCGTTTGAATCTCAAAGAGCTGCATTTCCACAAGGATAAGGCCATGCACGTGCTGTCCATCGGCGTGCCCGCAGGCTTGCAGAACGCCATCTTCTCGGTCGCGAACCTCTTTATCCAGGCGGGCATCAACTCCTTCAGCACCGTCGTGGTCGAGGGCAACTCCGCCGCCGGCAATGTCGATAACCTCGTCTACGCGGTGATGAACGCGTTCTACATCGCCTGCTCGAGCTTTGTCGGGCAGAACTACGGCGCGGGCAAGGCCGACCGCGTGCGCAGGAGCTACCTTCTGACGCTCGGCTACTCGGCGCTGGCCGCGGCAGTCTTCGGCGGGCTGTTCCTGCTCTTTGGGCGACAGTTTCTCTCGCTCTTCACGCCCGAGGCCGACGTTATCGACGCAGGCCTTCAGCGTATCGCGGTCATGTGCTTTTCCTTCCCGCTCTCGGCGCTGATGGACAATACCACCGCCGCCTCACGCGGCATCGGCAAGGGCCTTGTGCCGATGATCTTCGTCTTTCTCGGCTCGTGCGTGTTCCGCGTGATCTGGATCTACACCATCTTCGCCCATTTCCGCACGATCGGTTCGCTGTATCTGCTCTATCCGTTCTCCTGGCTCATCACCGGTACGGCGGAGATCGTGTACTTCTTGTATTGCTACAAAAAATATGTCAGGCTGCTGGGCGCGTCCCACGCAGCGGAATGAAAAAGAGCTGTCCTTGCGGACAGCTCTTTTTTTGCGCGCCGCAAAGGGGTACACTACTTTCCGCGCACGGCGCGGAGGGATATGCCGCCTACGGGCGGCAGGGGCAAAGGGGCCATTCTCTTTTGCGAAAGAGAATGGCCCCTTTGACTCGTGCAGCCCTTGCGGGCTGCTTTCCTCCCGCGCCCGAGGCGCGAAAGTTGTCCAAATTGTCAATATGGGATACTTATCCCCTTTTCCCCCCTTTTTTCTTTGGATAATATGCAGTATTGACTTCTGGCGTTTTAGAGGCTAAAATAAGCCCATCAAACATGAGGGATACATGAAAGGATTTAATGCTATGTTCCGTTTTGCTTATGCAAATCAGAATAATGCCGCCGCTTCTGCTATGTGCGCAGAGGCCGCTTCCTCCTGCACCTCTCAGTCCTTCGGCTTCAACTGCATCGCTCTGGGCGCCATTGTCATGGCGTCCATTATTATTTCCCGCATTCTCTCCGTTTCCATTATTGGCATTTCCCTGCTGGTACTGGTACTTCTGGTAGTCCTTGCGGATGTTTCCCGAACGAAACGCGGTTGCTGAAAGCCCCTGAATGCGATACAGCAAAGCGGTTCCGCCGGGAATGGTGGACCCGCTTTTTTGTATGATAAATTTAGTCAATTTTTTGATCAAAGGAGATCCAAACGATGAAAAAGAAGCTTATGTGTATGTTCATGGCAGCAGCCATGACGCTCTCGATGGCCGCCTGCGGCTCCAAGAGCGATGACACCAACACCAACAACGACGCCCACACCGACGGCACCGAGACCGGCGAGGTCCAGACCTTCAAGCTCGGCTCCTGCGGTCCTCAGACCGGTGACGCCGCGATCTACGGCATGGCCGTCGTTCAGGGCGCTGAACTGGCCGTCAACGAGATCAACGCGAGCGACAGCAAGATCAAGTTCGAGTTCCAGAAGCAGGACGATGAGGCCGACGGCGAGAAGGCCGTCAACGCCTACAACACCATGATGGACTGGGGCATGCAGGTCCTCGTCGGCCCCACGACCACCGGCGCTTCCATCGCGGTTGCCGATGCCTGCTACACCGACCGCACCTTTATGCTGACCCCATCCGCCTCCTCCACCGATGTGACCGAGGGCAAGGACAATGTCTTCCAGGTCTGCTTCACCGACCCCAACCTGGGCGTTGGCGCTGCCGACTACATGGCTGAGCACTATGCCGATGCCAAGATCGCCATCATCTACCGCAACGACGACGCTTACTCTCAGGGCATCCGCGATACCTTCGTGAAAGAAGCGGGCGACAAGGGCCTCTCTGTTGTCTATCAGGGCACCTTCACCGCTGATACCGCCTCTGACTTCTCCGTTCAGCTCGCCGCCGCGCAGACCGCCGGCGCCGACCTCGTCTTCCTCCCCATCTACTATCAGCCCGCTTCCGTGATCTTCTCCCAGGCCAAGGCCATGGGCTATGCCCCCACCTTCTTCGGTGTGGACGGCATGGACGGCATTCTCGATATGCCCGGCTTTGATGTTTCCCTCGCTGAGGGCCTCGTGCTGATGACCCCGTTCTGCGCTACCGTTGAATCCAGCAAGAGCTTCGTTGACGCTTACGTTGCCGCCTACGGCACCACGCCCAACCAGTTCGCGGCCGACGCCTACGACGGTGTGTACATCGTCAAGGAAGCGCTCGAAAAGGCCGGCTGCACCGCCGACATGAGCAACGAAGAGATCTGCGACGCGCTCGTTTCCGTCATGACCTCTCTCAAGTTCACCGGTCTCACCGGTACCGACATGACCTGGAACACCGAGGGTCAGGTCTCCAAGGCTCCGACCGCCTACGTCGTCAAGGACGGTCAGTACGTCGAAGGCTAAATTCCGAAAGCGCAAAAAGCTGCGACCTTTCTCAAAGGCGGGCTGCCGGGAGCGAAAGCTCCCGGCGGCCTATGCCCTGTTTCTATGGCGGAAACGAAGGCAGGAGCTTTCGCCTCTGCCCTTGTTTCTGCCACAGACGAACCCCAACTCCGAAAGAGAAAAAGAGAGGTGCCATCCTAATGGAATTTTTATCCTATCTCATCAGCGGCATCAGCCTCGGCAGTGTGTACGCCATCATCGCCCTCGGCTATACGATGGTTTACGGCATTGCCAAGATGCTGAACTTTGCCCACGGCGACATCATCATGATCGGCGGCTACGTTTCCTTCTGCGCGATGTTCTATCTGGGACTGCCCAACATCGTGGCGGTGTTGCTAGCCGTCATCGCCTGCACGGTGCTTGGCGTCGTCATCGAACGGCTCGCCTATAAGCCCCTGCGCTCGGCCCCCAGCCTCGCGGTCCTTATCACCGCCATCGGCGTGAGCTACTTTTTGCAGAACTCCGCGCTGCTCATCTGGAAGGCAGCCGCGCGTGTTTATCCCCCCGTGGTCGAAGGCTCAATGCAGCTGTTCGGCGGCAAGCTGACCGTCTCCTATGTGTCGCTTCTCACGATCGCGGCCTGCGTCGTCATCATGATCGGCCTCACCACGTTCGTCAACAAGAGCAAGATGGGCAAGGCCATGCGTGCCTGCTCGGAGGATAAGGCGGCGGCACAGCTGATGGGCATCAACGTCAACGCCACCATTTCCGCAACGTTCGCTATCGGCTCGGCGCTCGCGGCCATCGCAGGTGTGCTGCTCTGCTCGTTCAACACCTCCCTCATGCCGACGACCGGCTCCATGCCCGGCATCAAGGCCTTTACCGCGGCGGTGTTCGGCGGCATCGGCTCCATTCCCGGCGCATTCCTCGGCGGCCTGCTCCTCGGCATCATCGAGGCCATGGCCAAGGCGTACATCTCGACGAACCTTGCCAACTCCATCGTGTTCGCCGTGCTGATCGTCGTGCTGCTCGTCAAGCCCGCCGGACTTCTCGGCAAGTCCGTGACGGAGAAAGTGTGAGGTGGCCGGAATGACACAGAAAATGAACAAATTCAACTCGCTCAAGAAAACCACAAAGGTCGACTTTGCGACCTATCTCGGCGTGATCGTTGTCTTTATCATCACGACGATCCTGCAAAACAACGGCTCACTCAAGCGCTCCGCCATCGGCCTGCTCGTCCCCATCTGCTGCTACATGTCCATGGCCGTGTCGCTGAACCTGACGGTCGGTATCCTCGGCGAGCTGAGCCTCGGCCACGCGGGCTTTATGAGCGTCGGCGCCTTCTCCGGCATCGTCGCCTCGCAGAGCCTGATCGGCGCTATCCCGAGCGCGCCTGTGCGTCTCGCTGTCGCGATGGTCGTCGGCGCGATCTTCGCCGCCATCGTCGGCCTGCTCATCGGCACGCCGGTGCTCCGCCTGCAGGGTGACTACCTCGCCATCGTCACGCTCGCCTTCGGTGAGATCATCAAGGAGCTCATCAACTGCCTCATCATCGGCTACGATGAAAACGGCCTGCACTTCATCTTCAACCCCGCCGGCAACAAGACGGTCGACGACCTCGGTCTGAGCGATACCGGCACCGCCATCATCAAGGGCGCGCAGGGCGCGACCGGCACCGCCACGATCGCAACATTCACCGCGGGCTTCATCCTCGTGATGCTCACGCTCATCGTCGTGCTGAACCTGACGCGCTCTCGCGCGGGCCGCGCGATCATGGCCATCCGTGATAACCGCATCGCCGCGCAGGCCATCGGCCTGAACCTGACGAAGTACAAGCTCATGGCGTTCGTCACCTCCGCCGCCCTTGCGGGCGCGGCAGGCGCGCTCTATGGCCTGAACTACTCCTCCCTTCAGGCGACGAAGTTCAACTTCAACCTCTCGATCCTCGTGCTGGTGTTCGTGGTGCTCGGCGGTCTCGGCAATATCTGGGGCTCGCTCATCGCCGCCGCAGCGCTGACGATCCTGCCCGAGGCGCTGCGTCAGTTTGCCGACTTCCGTATGCTCATCTACGCGATCGTGCTGATCTTCGTCATGCTCGCGACCAACGATCCGCAGGCCAAGGCGTTCTTCCAGAGACTTCTGCCCCATCACCGCGCCAGTGCTGAAAAGGAGGATTGACCATGACACAGAAAGAAAAAGCCAAGCTCGTTCCCGTCTCCCGTGAACCGGCGCTTTTGACCGAGCGCGACGCGGACAAGTCCCCCGTGCTCGAGTGCATCGACCTAGGTATCACGTTCGGCGGCCTGAAGGCGGTCGACAACTTCAATGTGACCATCGGCCGCACGGAGATCACCGGTCTCATCGGCCCGAACGGTGCCGGCAAGACGACGGTCTTCAACCTGCTCACCAAGGTCTACCAGCCCACCCACGGCACGATCCTCTTAAACGGCAAGGATATCCACGACCTCAACACCGCGCAGGTCAACCGCGCGGGCATCGCGCGCACATTCCAGAATATCCGCCTGTTCGGCGAGCTGAGCGTGGAAGAAAACATCACCGTCGCGATGGACACGCAGATGCACTACACGATGCCCGAGGGCATCTTCCGCCTTCCCCGCTTCTGGAAGGAAGAGCACGTCGTCCACGAGCGCGCGATGGAGCTCCTCTCCATCTTCCACATGGAGGACCTTGCGGGTGCCAAGGCGAATTCCCTGCCCTACGGCGCACAGCGCCGCCTGGAAATTCTCCGCGCGCTGGCGACGAACCCGAGTCTGCTGCTTCTTGACGAGCCCGCCGCCGGCATGAACCCGAGCGAGACGGCTGAGCTGATGGAAAACATCCGCTCCATCCGCGATACGTTCAAGATTGCGGTGCTGCTCATCGAGCACGACATGAACCTCGTCATGAACATCTGCGAGGGCATTGCCGTTTTGAACTTCGGCCATGTCATCGCCAAGGGCACACCCGAAGACATTCAGAACAATCCCGAGGTCATTGAAGCCTACCTCGGCAAGCAGAAGGAGGCCTAACGATGGGACAGATCTTACAGGTGAACGATCTTCACGTTTACTACGGCAGCATCCACGCCGTCAAGGGCGTTTCCTTCGAGGTCAACGAGGGCGAGGTCGTCACGCTCATCGGCGCGAACGGCGCGGGTAAGTCGACCGTTCTGAACACGGTCTCCGGCCTTCTGCATCCCAAGCACGGCAGCGTTGTTTTTGAAGGCAAGGACTTAAAGGGCGTCCCCGCGCACAAGATCGTCGAGCACGGTCTTGCGCAGGTTCCGGAAGGCCGCCACGTCTTTTTGCAGATGACGGTCGAGGATAACCTCGAAATGGGCGCTTACACCCAGCCGAACTCCACCATTGAAGCGGGCATTGCGGACGTCTACGAGCGCTTCCCGCGCCTCAAAGAGCGCCGCAAGCAGATCGCCGGTACGCTCTCCGGCGGCGAGCAGCAGATGCTCGCGATGGGCAGAGCGCTCATGTCGAAGCCGAAGCTTCTGATGCTCGACGAGCCGTCTATGGGCCTCGCTCCGATCCTCGTTGAGCAGATCTTCGACATCATCCGCGAGCTGCACGCCGCCGGCACGACCATTCTGCTCGTTGAGCAGAACGCGCAGGCCGCGCTTTCCGTCGCCGACCGCGCCTACGTGCTCGAAACGGGCCGTATCACGCTCTCCGGCACCGGTAAGGAGCTCATGGCCAGTGACGCCGTGCGCAAGGCCTACCTCGGCGGTTAAATCGCCGGCAAACGCAAAGAGCCATCCATTTGGGTGGCTCTTTTTTTGTACACTTCCGCCGCAGTGCAAAATTTCCGTCTGACCTACTGCACATTTGCAAAAGATATGCTATACTGTCGTGACAGAACGCATTTTTCTGCCGCGCTGCGGCGGAGAGACGATCGGAGGGAGTCGGATGTTCAAAATACTCATTGCCGAGGATGACCGCGAGCTGCGCCAGCTCTTCGCCCACGTCCTCACCAAAAACGGCTATACGGTGCTCGGCGTCTCCAACGGCGAGGAGGCGCTTGCTGCGCTCGAGCAGAGCTACTTCGACCTCATCATCTCCGATATCATGATGCCGAAGATGGACGGCTTCGAGCTCGTGCGCTCCATCCGTGAGAGCGGCTCGTCCATCCCCATCCTGATGATCACCGCGCGCGACGCGTTCGACGATATGCGCCTCGGCTTTCTCTCCGGCAGCGACGACTATATGGTCAAGCCCATCAACATCGGCGAGATGGTGCTGCGTGTGAGCGCGCTGCTGCGCCGCGCGCAGATGGCGAGCGAACGCCGCCAGAGCATCGGCGGCACAGTGCTCGAGTGCGACTCCCTGTGCATCACCGTGAACGGCGAGAGCACGGTCCTCCCGCAGAAGGAATTCATGCTGCTCTACAAGATGGCGTCGTTCCCCGGCCGCATCTTCACGCGCCAGCAGCTCATGGACGACATTTGGGGCTATGACTCCAGCACCGATACCCACACCGTCGATGTGCACATCGGCAGGCTCCGCGAACGCTTCCGCGACAATCCGGACTTCAAGATCGTCACGATGCGCGGCGTCGGCTACAAGGTGGTGAAGACATGAGCAAGCGCAGGAACAAATTCCTTGATATCCGCGTGCAGTTCTTCTTCATCTGCATGGCGGGCTTCATCGGCGTCGCGCTGCTGGCGACGCTCGCGACCTGGGGGCTCGAGCATCTGGGCATCAACGTGCCGACCTTTGTGTGGCTGCTCATCTTCACGCTGCTGCTCGGCAGCGCCACGGCGGCAGGCTTCTCCGTCGCGTTCTTCGCGCCCATCTCGCGCCTGTCGCGCGCGATGAAAGAGGTCGCAGACGGTAACTTTCACGTCAAGGTCGAAACGAAGAGCATCTTTCGCGACATCCGTGACATTTACGACAACTTCGACCTCATGGTGCGCGAGCTGAGCGCGACCGAGACCCTGCAGACCGACTTCATCTCCAACGTCTCGCACGAGTTCAAAACGCCCATCAGCGCCATCGAGGGCTACGCTTCGCTTTTGCAGGAACACCAGCAGTCGCGCGAGGAGCAGGACGAGTACATCGACAAAATTCTCTTCAACACGCGCCGGCTCTCCGCGCTCGCGGGCAACATCCTGCTGCTCTCTAAGCTCGACAGTCAATCCATCCACCCCCAGCGCGAGCGCTTCCGCCTCGACGAGCAGGTGAGGCAGAGCATCCTCGCCCTTGAGCGCAAGTGGACGGAAAAGGAGGTCGATTTCGATGTCGACCTCGACGAAATCGAATTCACGGGCTACGAGGGGCTCTTGCAGCACGTGTGGTCGAACCTCATCGACAATGCCATCAAGTTCAGCCCGCACGGCGGGCTCATCCGGATGCGGATGCTGCGCGAGGACGGTCACATCCTCTTCACCATCGACAACGAGGGGCCGTCCATCCCGGATGCGGATAAAGCGCGCATTTTTAACAAATTCTATCAAGGGGACAGCTCGCACGAGTCTGAGGGCAACGGCCTGGGGCTCTCCCTCGTGCGCAAGATCGTCACCATGCACGGCGGCGAGGTGCGCGTCGAAGACCCGGTGAACGGCGGCTGCCGCTTCGCTGTGACGCTGCCCGAGCAGATGTGACCGCCGTTCTTCCACAAAGTTTCAACAAAAATTGAGCTTGTCTTCACCATTTATTCGCTTTTGTGTGCTATACTGATTTTTAACGATCGCTCAAGGCGGCGTTCTCCCGGCGCATTCGCTGCGTCGGACTTTCCTTACGGAAAAAGGAGGTATGACCGTGGGCTTTCTGCGCTGCTGCGTCTATTACGCGGCTTTAGGTGCCGTGTCGTTTTTCATCGGCAGACTTCTTCCGAAGGAGTGGTTCCACGCGGACCGTTTCCCCTACCGCTGCGCTCCCTGGGAGGCAAAGCTCTACCGCGTGCTTCGCGTGCACGATTGGCAGGACAAGGTGCCCGACATGAGCAAGATCGTCCCCAAGCTCATCCCCGCGAAAAAGCTCGACTCAGACTTTCGCGCGCAGCTTCCGCGCATGATCGAAGAGACCTGCGTCGCTGAGTTTACGCATTTCGTGCTCATCCTGCTCGGCTTTTACGCACTGCGCCTCTGGCCAGGAACGGGCGGCGCGGTCGTCACCGCCATCTATATTCTATTCGGCAACCTGCCGTTTCTCATCATCCAGCGCTACAACCGTCCGCGGCTGCAAAAGCTTCTCGCCGCGCAGCAGCGCCGGAGCAGACGCAACCAAGAAGAACAACAGTAAAGGATCGGATCTTTTCATGAAAGTCTTGATTTTAAGCTGCAACACCGGCGAGGGGCACAACTCCTGCGCCGCGGCGCTCGCGGAGGAGTGCCGCCTTCAGAACATCCCCTGCGACACCGAGGACGCCCTGCGCTTCATCTCGCCCGAGGTCTCGCGCTTTATCTCCAACTGGCATGTGCGCATCTACCGCCACGCGCCGGGCCTGTTCCGCGTGGGCTACCGTGCGGCGGAGGACCATCCCGCACAGTTTCACGAGGGCTCCGCGCTCTACCGGTACCTCACGCAGGGGGCGGAGACGCTCAGCGGCTTCATCGCCGGCAGCGGGTACGATACCGTCATCTGCACGCACACCTTCGCGGCCCTCATGGTCAGCGAGGTCGTGAAGACGCACCTTCCGGACCTCAAGACCTGCTTCATCGCAACAGACTACACCTGCTCGCCCAGCGTGAAGGACAGCTCGCTCGACCGCTATTTCATCCCCGCGACCTCGCTGGGCTCGGACTTTCTCGGCGGCGGCATCACGCCTGAGCGGATGCGTGCCTGCGGTATCCCCGTGCGCCAGATGTTCCAGTCCCACGGCCGCAAGGAGGAGGCCAAGCGCGCCTTCGGCATCCCGGCGGACCACCGCCACCTTGTGATGATGTGCGGCAGCATGGGCTGCGGCCCCATCATGAGCATCGCCCGCCGCATCGGGCGAGATCTCCCCGACGATCAGGACCTCACGATCGTCTGCGGCACGAACGACCGGCTCTTCGACCGCCTCTCCCGCCGGTTTTACGGCGTAAAGAACGTCCATATCCTCTCCTACGTCAAGGACATGGCCCTGCTCATGGACTCGGCGGACCTCTATCTCACAAAGCCTGGCGGCATCAGCGTGACTGAGGCGGCGTCGATGCGCCTTCCCATGGTGTTTATCGACGCGGTCGCGGGCTGCGAGGAGTACAATAAAGACTTCTTCCTGCGCACGGGCGGCGCAGCCACAGGCAAAACGCCTGCCGAGATCGCACGCGTGAGCCTGAAGCTCCTCAGCGATGAAAACACGCTCGAAAAAATGGGCGATGCGCTGGATACCGCCGTGCCGCACGACGCGGCGGCGAATATCCTCTCGGAGATGACCGAAGCGGAAGAGGAGGGAGAGCTGGCATGATCAAGCCCTATGTCGACTACCGCAAGTTCCGCTTCAGCAAGCTGAGCACACCAGAATTTTCCCACGTATGGCTGCTGCTCTTCTGGCCCGTCTTCGGGCTCGGTTTTTCATATGTCGAGCGCTTCTACCCCGTAACGCATTACATCGAGATGCACTGCGCGCTCGACGACCTCATCCCCTTCAACGAGTGGTTCCTCATCCCGTACTTATTCTGGTTCGTCTACCTTATCGGTGCGGTCGCCTACACGTTCTTTTTCGACGTGCCGGGCTTTCGCCGCATGATGCATTTCGTGATGATCACCTACTCGGCGACCCTTCTCATCTACTTTCTCTTCCCCACCTGCCAGATGCTGCGGCCCGAGGTCTTCCCGCGTGACAACGTGCTCACACGCTTTATCGCTGGCTTCTACGTGTTCGATACGAACACGAACGTCTGTCCCTCGCTGCACGTCATCGGCTCGCTGGCGGCGTTCTTCGCCTTCTGGCACACGCCGATCTTCTCCACAAGGGGCTGGCGCATCGCCTCCGGCATCACGGCGTTTTTCATCAGCATTTCGACCGTCTTTATGAAGCAGCACTCCGTGCTCGACGTGCTCGCCGCCCTCCCGCTGTGCGCGATAGGTTACTATTTTGCCTATGTGCACAAGCCGAAGCGCACCCGCGCGAAAGCGGTCATTGAGAAATAGATATCCTCTCAGCAGAAGCGTCATGCTCCTGCTGATTTTATACAGCCATATCCACCGCTTTACAGTGCGAAAGTGCATATATGCGTGTATAAATGTATAATTTGAAGCCTTTTTGTGCTGTTTTCCCGTTTTCTGTACGAGTTGCACAGAAAAGCTTTTGTTTTTGTCTCTTTTTTTGAATCAAAAATCATTGACAACGAATAAATAAACATCTATACTCTCATTATCGTTTATGAAACGAATGAAAATTCGTCCAACGATAAAATAATATACAAGATGGAATGAAATTCAAAAAGGAGCGAAATCACCATGAAAAAGTTCACTGCACTGATGCTGGCTCTGATGATGAGCCTTTCGCTGGTCGCCTGCGGCAATAAGACCGACGACAGCAACACCCCCGCCGATGATACCAACACCGACAGCAACAC
The DNA here is from genome assembly GCA_900552015.1 of uncultured Eubacteriales bacterium. Classification (GTDB taxonomy): domain Bacteria; phylum Bacillota; class Clostridia; order Oscillospirales; family Oscillospiraceae; genus Hominicoprocola. Next base: position 61,924 of record URXY01000004.1, read on the forward strand.
CGAGCAGACCGGCGGCACGCTGGTGCTCGGCACCTCCGCCGACTATGCCCCGTACGAGTTCATGTATGCCGATGACAACGGCAACATGCAGTACGCCGGTATCGACATTTCTGCCGCGCAGTACATCGCTGACGAGATGGGCATGGAGCTGCAGGTCGAGAACATGAACTTCGACTATCTGCTCACCTCCCTTGCCAAGGGCGACTATGACATGGTCATGGCGGCCATGGAGGCCACGGAGGAGCGCCTCAACTCCGCCGACTTCTCCGATCCCTACTACACCGATATCCCCCCGATGATCCTCGTCAAGGCTGACGCTGCCGATCAGTACGCCACCCTCGCCGACTTTGCCGGCAAGAGCGTCGGCGCACAGGCCGCCACCACCAAGGAGACCATCGTCACCGACCAGATGGAGGGTGCAAACCTCGTTTCTCTGACGCTCGTGACCGACCTTGTCAACGAGCTGGTCTATGACAAGATCGACGCGGTCGTGCTTGATGGCGCTGTCGCACAGGAATATGTGGATGCCAACCCCGATCTGGCCATCGCCGGTGCCTCCTCCGAGCTCGGCGAAGCCCAGCCCTACTGCATCGCTGTTGCCAAGGGCGACCCCAAGGGCCTGCTGCCCGGCATCAACGAGGCCATCGCCAAGATGACTTCCGAGAACAAGATGGAAGAGTTCATCGCCGCTGCCGATGAGCTGAGCGGCAAGGCCGTCGAGGTCACCCCGGACGCTCCTGCGGCCTAAGTTCTCCCCTTAATTTGCTCTCTTCTCACTATCTCTCATTGCCAAAGAGCAAAGCCCCCAAATGGCTTTGCTCTTTGGCGTCTCTATGAAAATCTTGAAAGGAGATCTCTCCCATGGATCTTGCCACATGGTGGAGCGGCCTTTTTACCGGCATGTCGCCGGCGTCGTTCATCAACTTTTCCTTCCTGCCGAAGTACGGTGTGTACTTCCTGCAGGCGCTCGGCTACACGCTCCTGCTGGCCGTTGTTTCGGTCGCACTGGCGGTCATCCCGGCGCTGCTGCTCGCGTTCATGCGCCTGAGCAAGAATCGATTCGTGCGCGGCGTTTCGGGCGCGTACATCGCGATCTTCCGCTCTACGCCGCTGCTCGTGCAGCTCTCGATCATCTACTTCGGTCTCTTTGGCGCGATCTCCATCCCGCGCCTGTACCTCTTCGGCTTTATCGACATTTCGCGCTTCATCCCCGGCGTCGTGGCCCTCGCGCTCAACAGCTCGGCCTATGTCGCTGAGATCTTCCGCGCAGGCATTCTTGCTGTCGACGCAGGCCAGACCGAGGCCGCGCGCTCGCTGGGTCTCTCCGCCACGCAGGCGATGAAGCTCGTCGTGCTTCCGCAGGCCATCAAGAATGTTCTGCCCGCGCTCGGCAACGAAGTGGTCACCATGGTCAAGGAATCGTCCATCTGCTCCACGCTCGGCATGGTCGAGTTGATGTTTGCCGCGAAGACCGTGGCGACGTCTACCTACATTTCCCTCGCGCCTTACGTGCTGGCGGCGCTGATGTATTTCTGCATCACCTACCCCGCCGGCAAGGCGATCGAAGCGCTCGAAAGGAGGATGCGTCGTGGCGACAAGCACTAATTCTCTCATCCGCGTGACGGACGTCTGCAAGGAGTACAACGGCGGCAGCGTCCACGCGCTCTCCCACTGCAATTTAAGCGTGAAAAAGGGCGAGGTCGTGGCCATCATCGGCCCCTCCGGCAGCGGCAAATCGACGCTGCTGCGCTGCCTGAACCTCCTCGAGCAGCCGACCTCCGGCACCATTTACTTCAAGGACGTCGCCCTCAACGGCAAGAAGGTCAACTTGGACCTCCACCGCCGCGAGATGGGCATGGTGTTCCAGCACTTCAACCTCTTCCCGCATATGACGGTCAAGAAGAACATCACCCTCGCACCCGTCAAGCTGGGTCTCAAATCTCAGGCGGAGGCCGACGAGCAGGCCATGGCGCTGCTTGAGCGCATCGGCCTTGCCGACAAGGCGAATGAGTATCCCGCGATGCTCTCCGGCGGGCAGAAGCAGCGTATCGCCATCGTGCGCGCGCTCGCCATGGCGCCCGAGGTCATGCTCTTCGACGAGCCGACCTCCGCGCTCGACCCCGAGATGGTCGGCGAGGTGCTCGATTTGATGCGCGACCTTGCGAAAGACGGCATGACGATGGTCGTCGTCACGCATGAGATGGGCTTCGCCCGCGAGGTCGCCGACCGCGTCGTCTTCATGTCCGAGGGCGCGATCATCGAAGAGGGCTC